>NC_004460.2:1229886-1537358 GCF_000039765.1 Vibrio vulnificus CMCP6
ACCACAGGAGCAACATCCAGCACCACACAGTTAAAGTTGGCGTAGAAGTTTTTGCCCAAAGTGATGTTTGCGCCGTAGTCACAACGAAACGGCGGTTCGAGATAGGCACCTTGTGATTGGGGGATCAACTGGTCGATGGCTTCTCGCCATTCGGTGCTATCAGGGATCGCATTGTTCAATCGCTGCAAGGTTTTACGACACTCAATTCGCAGCCCATACAGCTCTTCATCCCACGCATTGTAAGGCTCTCCAGCCAACATTTTTTGCTTTTCAGTTCTGTTCATTTCGCGTCTTCCAACGTTCACTACGGGCATTTTCTGCTGCGCACTATCGCACATTTCCCCTCCTGAAATGAGGAGAATCTCGCCCTAAAGAGAAGAGTCGGGTGCCCAGTCACGCTTTGCGCAATGGCGACGTAAGCAGGCTGTTACCTTTCATCCAAGAGGCAAATAGTCCGTGCAAATATCGCCGTGACAAGAATGAATGGAGAGTTATTGCAACCGCCCTCTTCCTGCTGTCCGAGCCATTTACACTGTAAAACCAGCGGCCGTTCAGCTTGCCTTCTCACAACTGACACTTTGATTCAAAAAAAGCAAACGAATGAAAATTGGCGAATTTTTTGCGTGTTACTTCACGGTAATGTCACGGCAATTTCGTAGTGTGAGGGCTTCTGTCCCCCAACATTTGGCGCAAGCCTAAGGAAGAAAAATGAAGAAGAATCTGCTTGCCATTGCGCTGTGCAGTGTGATTGCCGTACCGATGAGTACATGGGCCGCGCAAACCACAGTGAAACCTTCGGTTGAATACGCGCAGCTGGTCACTCAGCGACAAGTGGTTGATCAACTGCTGCACGATGCCGTGGTGGCGTTTAAGTCTCCAGCACGTGTATCTCATGCCGGTTTCACGGCAAAAATGCCAAGCAATATGGAAATCGTCACCGATCGATTGCTCGAAGCGTACCAGCTAGAACCGTATCGCACCGATTTGCTGATTTCTGCCGCCAACGCGCAGATCTACAACAAGAATGTCGATAAAGCGATTGAACTGTTTCAACAGGCGCTGAGCGTTGCCCCCGATGATGTCGATTTGCACACCTACCTTGCGGTATGGCAAAAATTCAAGGGCAACGAGCAAGCGTATCAGCAGCATGTCACGGCACTGAATACGCTTAACCAAGGTCGAGCGGCGGATCTGCAACGCCTTCTGTCCACGGTGGATCGCATTCTTCAAACGCCCCTTAAAGAGAAAGCCACACGTCAGTTAGGCAGGAACGACGCCATTGTCACTTTGGGCTATGCCCTCAATCCCGATGGCTCGATGCACGATATTCTCATCGAGCGATTAGAAACCACGCTTACGATGGCTAAAGCCAATCCAGAAGCGCTTATCATCTTAACCGGTGGTGTGCCACAAAATCACAAAACCGAAGGCAAGTTGATGGCCGATTGGTTGATTGAACGAGGCATTAGCGCGAATCGTATTATTGAAGAAAACTACGCCACCAGCACCGTGGATAATGCCTTGTTCAGCGCCTACGCCTTAGCGCGTCACGGTGTAAAACACGCCACCATCATTAGCTCTGCCAGCCATGTACGCCGTGGCCAAACTCTGTTTGAAATCGCCACTTGGCAAACCGGCCCGCGCAATATCACGTTTGATACCGTGGCCTACCCAGACAAACCATTGAATGAGCTCAAACACGCCAGCAGTGGTGAGCTACTGGGTATTTACCGCGACGCACTACGCACCTTTGGCATGTGGAGCTACCGCTCTTCGCCACTGGAGTTCCGTTAATCTTGGTAAGGGGCATCGCCCCTTACTTTCCTTCTTTTTCTTCTTTGTCTCAGATACTCATCAAATTGCACTTTCAATTGCTTACAAAAGCAGCAAAAAGTAAGCCCTAGTAAGCATCTCAATACTTGTTCATTCATTGTGGTTATGATTCCAGCAAATTAATTGCACATTGTTTTATTAAGGATGGGAACTGGAATGAACAACACTCGACTGACTCTTCTCGCGCTGTCTATCGGCGTCATCGCAGGCTGCAACTCAGGAAGCAGCTCACACTCAGGTTCGGGAGGCCAAGTTGACAGCAAAGGCGTTTACCGCTCAGTTTGCCAAGAAAATTTGGGCAGCAGTGATAAAGGGCTCACCTTCACCGTCGAAGGTTCGGTTGCCAAACTGACCGGTATTGTGTGCAGTGGCTCACCTGCCGCCTTTGAGCGAATGATGAAAGAGAACCCGCAGGTCAAAACACTCAACTTCGTCACCGTTGGCGGCTCAATCAACGACGATGCCAATCTAGAGCTGGCTTATAAAGTGCGCAATAAGCGACTGGACTCTCTTATCAACAGCAATGGCCTTATCGCCTCTGGGGGAACCGATCTGTTTATCGCTGGTGTTCAACGCACCATCGAAACGGGCGCGAAAATCGGTGTTCACTCTTGGGCAACCGAAGGCGACGATGGCAAAGAGATACAAGGGGCCGATTTACCGAAAGACCACCCCGATCACCAAAGCTATATTCGCTACTACCGAGCAATGGAGCTCGCTCAACCGTCCGAGTTCTATTTCTTCACCTTAGAAAAAGCCCCTTCTGACGGGATGCACTACATGACTGAAGCCGAATTAACCACTTATCAGGTGGGAAGCGTGACAACCAAACCCGATTCTGGCCTCAGCAGCGCGATCGATCGCCAAATGTTTCAACAAATCGCACAAGCGTACGAGCTGATCGACGAGCAAAACCTCTGGCCAAACTACGCCACCTATTACAAAACCATGCCTCAGTATCTGCTGCGTGTTGATGCCAGTGAATCCCCCATCAGCGCTTTTATTCTCAATCCGCCAACATTGGCAAACAGCATGCAACCACTGGGCAGCGTAGAGAGCGCCAACTTAAGAGCTTATAGAGATGACAGCAACATGCATCTTGCTCAAGACAAACTCAAAGCAGGCAATGGCATCTATGACTTTGATTACGCGTTTCAAGGTGGAAAATTCTATCTGCAGCAGGTGAGTGACAACGACATGAACAGCGATATTTCTCCGGTTAACAGCACTATCGGGCTCAATGTTCATGAGAACTTTCATCAATATCAGTTCACGTATTTTCAGCGCCCGGCATCCTACATTCAGGATTTGGCCAACTACCCAGTGAACCAACCATTGATCGAACTAAAACTGCTGACGTTAGCGTTGTTTAGCGATCTCCCCGCCACGCTGACCGATGAGCAGCTGCTTGGCAAACTGGTGCAATACGTCGCGCTGACTGAAAAACAAATCGCCATCGACCCTTCTGCGGCTAAACTGGTCCGTCATATGGGGCTTGGCCAAGAATTGTATGAAGGCAGTGCATACTACGTGGAAACGCTACTCAGCCGTGAAATGTTTGGCGATGAACATCACTTTCCCTTCGTCCACCCAAGCATGCTAACCAGAAGCTACGCCAATGCGAAAGAAGTACGCGATGACTTTGGCTTTGGCGTGTTCTACCACACAGGTGCGAGCGCCATTTGGCTGCTGCACTCACTGGGTTACGATTTGGCTGAGTTTGAAAAGGGCGTCTACCCGTTTGATGCGGCAAAGAAAATGGTCGGCAATGAGATCGACATGGAGCAAGTGGTGGCTGCCATGTACGCCGACCCAGACAATAAAGCGCTGCTACAGCGTGCAAGAACCATTGCTGACTTGCTGTAAGCCTTTCTGCTGTCACGGTCTTGCATAAGATCATGGCCAATAAGCAAAAAGCCAGAATATCGATTCTGGCTTTTTTATGACGGGTCAATCGCTAGGTTATTCTGCGATGCGCTCTAAACGCGCTAAGTAGAAACCATCAAAGCCGGAGTTGGCTGGGGTGATGTTTTCATCATCGATCAAACGGAAATGCGGGTTCGCCGCTAAGAACGCATCCACCTGACCACGGTTTTCACACGGCATGATGGAGCACGTTGCGTAAACCAACATGCCACCCACTTTCACCATACGGCTGTAGCTAGCCAAAATGTGGGCTTGCAGCTCCATCAATACTGGCAAACGCTCTTCGGTGTCACGCCATTTGGCATCTGGGTTACGTTTGAGAACGCCAAGGCCTGAACACGGCACATCGAGCAACACGCGATCCGCCGATAGCTTCAAACGCTTGATGGTTTTGCTGCTGGTGATCAAACGGGTTTCAACGTTATGTGCACCAGCACGACGCGCGCGCTCTTTGAGGTTGTTAAGCTTCCACTCTTCAACATCCATCGCCAGCAAACGGCCTTTACCTGCCATCATCGCGGCCAAGTGCAAGGTTTTGCCCCCTGCGCCCGCACACGCATCGATCACGCGCATGCCCGGTTTTACCTCCAATGCCGCCGCGACTTTTTGCGAGCCAGCATCTTGCTGCTCAAACCAACCGTCGGCAAAAGATTGCGTCTTAAATAGGGCTGAGTTTGACGTCACTTCCAACGCACTTTCCACACCGTCAACAGGTACGGTGCTCACGCCTTCTTTGTTCAAACGTTTGGCAAGATCATCACGGTCACACTTGAGTAAGTTAACGCGTAAGTAACGCTTAGCCGGTTTCGCCAGTGCGCTACGCTCTGCTGCCCAAAGTTCACCAAGCTCTCGCTCACCCAATACATCAAGCCACTCTGGACAACCATCCCACAGGGCGGGTTGCGCTTTGGCTTCTTCCATTTTTGCTTGGAAAAGATCGTCTTCAATCGCTTCTGCGTAATTGGTTTTTGGCAGCGCTAAGCCGTGGAATTTATGCCAAATGTGAATCAAACGCATGCTCTCGCGGCTGATGTTCGACGCATCGATATCGGCCAAAAAGCAGTATAGGTTGAGGCGACGCAGCAAATCACCAGTCACCATCGTAATACGTGCTTGCTCTGCGCTGATCAAATTCAACTCAGAGAAGTGGCGAGAATAGGCTCTATCCAGAGGCGAACCTTCGTTCAACACCAAATCAAGAATGCTAAGAACCAGATTGGAAGAGGAAGGCGAAAGAGACGATTTGAGCATAAAAGCATCCAAAGAAGAGAAAAACCGCGACATGATAGGAGTTATTGTCGGGTCTAGCAAGCGAGGCGCACACCATCGCAGCTAACTTGCTGATTTCGCAAGGCACGATGGTTCACAAGATTATTAAGCAATGCACTGCTTGCTCAGGGTGAGCGCAATGAATGGCGCTGAGCTACAAAATCTGCCGAATATCAGAGGAGATGTCGCTGATCATCTGCCTAGCGCTCTCATCACGCAGTTGCACCAAAATGATAAACAGCAAATCGGTGATGACGTTTTGCGCGCTACGTGAAGCAATCGCCGAGCTGCGATGCTCGGTTTCATCGGCGATGGTGTCGAAGGTCATATCGGCAATTTGGCGCAACCGGCTTTTTTTCGGTGAGCTGAGCGCAATCACTTTCGCCCCCTGCTCTTTGGCCGCTTCGGCCGCCACCAAGATCTCTTTGCGCTCTCCTGAAAACGAGATGGCAATTTGCACATCTTGTTCGCTCAAAGTGCGCGCCACCGCGATCTGCACATGGCTGTCTTGCTCAGCCAAGGTGGTGATGCCCAATTTAAGCAGCTTATAACTGAGGTCTTTCGCCGTTAACGCCGAACCCCCAATACCGACGATCTGCACTCGCCTTGCCTCACTTAACCACTGCACCGCCTGATGACACGCTTCATAAGAGAGCGCATTGGTGGTTTGAAACATCGCGTCGGTTTTGGCTTTAATCAGCTTTTGCGCAATCACCGCCAGCGGATCATCGGCCAAAATATCGCTGTGCAACGGCGTGGCCTGCATCGCTTGTTTGCGGCCAATTTCCTCCGTCAGGGCGAGCTTAAACGCGCTGTAACCTTTAAAGCCGAGTCGCTGAGTAAACTTGACGATACTCGATTGGCTCACTTGTGCCTGCTCTGCCAGCTCTTGACTGGTCAATTGCGCCGCTTTTTCTGCGTTTTCTACAATCCAATCGCCAATCACTCGGCCACTTTGCGACAACTGAGTTCGTCTTGCGACGATTTTATTGATAACAGACACAGTAAACCTCAAAAAAAGTTTAAATAAATTATTCCAAACAAGAAATAAAAACCGAAAACCACAAACCATTAATTAAAAGCAATTTTTCTTTCAATTGCGGTTATTTTCGCGCTTTGCTTAGACCCATTATTCCAGAGTTCATCTGCCTAAAGAATAACCTTAAGTGTGATTTTTATCACCAAAACTGAATATTTTATTCCATAGAATCGCCCTCAGTTCAAAACCTATTATCGAGAAATGTCCGTCATGAAAATTGATTTAAGCCGTTTGGTTACAGAAAGCCGCAACCCAGCCAGTGCAGAGATTGATACCCTGTCCACCGTCGAGATGCTCAGAGTCATCAATCAAGAAGATCAGAAAGTCGCACTGGCGGTAGAAGCGGTTTTGCCGCACATCGCCCAAGCGGTGGATGCCATCACGCATGCGTTTGCCCACGGTGGCCGTTTAATTTACATGGGTGCAGGTACCTCGGGTCGCTTAGGCATTCTTGATGCCAGTGAGTGCCCACCCACTTACGGCACACCGGCAGAGCTCGTGGTTGGCCTGATTGCGGGTGGCCACACCGCCATTCTAAAAGCGGTGGAAAATGCCGAAGACAACCGAGAGCTAGCACAAAACGATCTCAAATCACTCAACCTAACGGCCAACGATGTGGTGGTCGGCATTGCCGCAAGCGGACGCACACCTTATGTGTTGGGCGGTTTGGAATACGCCACCTTGATTGGCGCAACGACGGTGTCGATCGCCTGCAATCCGGTTTGCCCAATGGCCGATGCGGCGCAAATCGCCATTTTGCCCGTGGTGGGCCCAGAAGTGGTCACAGGCTCTTCTCGCATGAAAGCAGGCACGGCGCAAAAACTGGTGCTCAACATGCTGACCTCTGGCGCGATGATCCGCAGTGGCAAAGTGTTTGGCAACTTGATGGTGGATGTGGAAGCGACCAACGCCAAGCTGATCCAACGCCAAACCAACATAGTGGTGGAAGCCACTGGCGTGTGCGCAGAAGAAGCAGAAGAAGCCCTAAAGGCCTGCGATCGCCACTGCAAAACCGCGATTTTAATGATTCTTTCTGGCCTGGATGCCGAGCAAGCCAAAACAAAACTACAACAGCACAACGGTTTTATCCGCGCTGCGCTGAACGACAAGTAACCATTGAGGTTTCAAGGAGACCGTTATGGCAAAGATAACCCAAACAATGATCTCGCAGCTGCTGGCTGCGGTGGGTGGCAGCAGTAATGTCAGCAAATGTGGCAACTGCATGACCCGACTTCGCTTGACGCTGGCCAACAATGGCGTAGCGGATCAAGCCGTGATTAAGCAAATCCCCGGCGTCATGGGCGTGGTGGAAAGCGATGAGCAATTTCAAATCATCCTTGGCCCCGGCAAAGCGCAGCAAGCGGCGGAACTGATGAACAAGCTGATTGAAAGCGTCATCAATGGCGATGTGCAAGAACAGGCTATTGCCAGCGACACGAACGATCTCTCCAGCGTCGCCGCTGAGCAGAAAAAGCAAATGAAGAGCAAACAGACCAGCGCGGTGCAACGCTTTTTGAGCAAGTTTGCCACCATTTTCACCCCGCTGATCCCCGGTTTTATTGCCGCTGGTTTGCTGCTTGGTTTTGCTACGCTGCTTGAGCAAATGTTCGTGCTGGAACAAACCCCAAGCCAATTTATGCTCGATCTGATCGCTTACATGAAAGTGTTTGGCAAAGGGCTGTTTGCCTTCCTGAGCATCTTGATTGGTTACAACGCGCAGCAAGCCTTTGGTGGCTCTGGCGTGAACGGCGCGATTCTCGCGTCACTCTTTGTGCTGGGCTACAACCCTGATGCGACCTCTGGCATCTACTCGGGCATGAGTGAGTTCTTTGGCTACACCATTGACCCGCGAGGCAACATTATCGGCGTGCTGCTGGCGGCGATCATTGGTGCGCAAGTGGAACGCAAAGTTCGTGAATACATGCCCGATGATCTCGACATGATTCTTACCTCAGTGGTCACACTGCTGATCATGGGTGTGATCACGTTTGTGGTGATCATGCCTATCGGTGGCGAGCTGTTCAAAGGCATGTCTTGGCTGTTCTTGAACCTCAACGACAACCCGCTGGGCGCAGCGATTCTTGCTGGTCTGTTTTTGATTTCGGTGGTGTTTGGTATCCACCAAGGCTTTGTGCCTGTCTATTTTGCGCTGATGGAAGCACAAGGTTTTAACTCTCTGTTCCCAATTCTGGCGATGGCGGGTGGCGGCCAAGTGGGGGCTTCACTGGCACTGTATTTCAAAGCGAAGAAAGACGCGGTACTGCGCACGCAAGTGAAAGGGGCAATCATTCCGGGCATTCTCGGCATCGGTGAGCCACTGATTTACGGCGTCACCCTACCACGCGTCAAACCGTTTGTGACGGCCTGTATTGGTGGCGCGGCGGGCGGCTTCTTCATCGGCTTGGTTTCCTACCTTGGCTTACCTGTCGGTTTGAATACCGTGTTTGGCCCTTCTGGTATCGTGGCGATCCCACTGATGACATCGCACAGCGGCATCTTCGCAGGCATGGCGGTCTTCGTGGTTGGCCTGCTCATCTCCTACGTGGTCGGCTTCCTCGCCACTTACTTCTTTGGCAGCAAAGACGTCGATTTAAGCTGATTCATTCTTCCCCCTATAGGAATGAACTGGCCGCGCCTTTGAGCACTCAAGGGCGCACTCCTTAACCCAACCCTACAGACACCGCTTTTAGGATTTCGAACCATCGGAAGGGGCGCTGCTGTGTCTAAAAAAACGGAAAACTTCCCATCTCATTGAGGTTATGAAAATGAAAAAAACGCTTCTCTCTGTGCTACTTCCTGCGGCATTTATCTCCAACACCGTTTTGGCGGCAGAAATTTATCAAGCAGAGGATGGCTCAACGGTCGATCTCTATTCTCGTTTGGGCTTCAACATCACCAACAAAAACAATACGCATGGCGATGGCAAAGGCGAGTTTGATGGCCGTATTGGCCTGAGTGGTTCGCAAACCATTAACGAGCATGCGTCGGTGATCGGCATGGCGCAGTATCAAGTTGGCGCGGCAGAATACGCCAACCAAGTGAACGACAAACCGGCTCTGACTGCGCGTTATGTGTGGGCGGGGATTGATGCCAAAGAGTATGGCCGTATCACGGGTGGCCGTGTGTCGTCGGGCTTGATCATGTTCACTGACATTGGCGATGTGTTTGCTTCTTCCGATGTTTCGATGGCGCGCCAAGCCAACAAAGTGGACAAAACCGCCACTCAGGTTTTCCGTCAAGACGGCACACTGCAATACCAAAATCAGTTCGGCAATCTTGATGTTTCTGCCGCTTACATTCTGGGCAACAACACTTCCGAGCTCGATTACGGCTACAACGCCGCGCTGCGTTACACCATCGACATGGGGGACTTTGGCCGCCTAGCGCCAGTGGTGGCGATGCAGAAAAACAAAGGTGACGCACGTGAAGGCAACGACACCGATTACACTTTTTGGGGTGTCGGCACACGTTATTACTTGGGTGATGTGATGCTCGGGGCGCTCTATTCTGAAGATGAACTGCAAGGCTTCTACACACAAACCAGTACCGATAAAGTGACGGAGCTGACGGCGGTGTATAACCTTAGCGACAAATGGGCGCTGCGTGCGGGTTATCGCTCATTGCAAAACAGCGGCGGCGACGAGCTAGAACTGAGCGATACCACCTTAGAAGTGCAATACAAGTTGACCGCTCGTTCCTCCATTTACACCAGCTATGTGGATCGCAACGGCGAGCGCGGCTACAACAGCGGCCAAGAGACTTCCTTTGGGGGAGCGCATGCCGATGAAAGCTACTACCACTTCGGCTTACGTTACGAGCTGTAGGTAACTTTACCCGCTAGGCTAAGCGGCCTAGCGGGCTTTTACTTTAAGTAAGCACTCACATGGGTTTGGTCGGTCGCGCCAAGTAGTATCCTTGGAAATAATCAAACCCAACCTCAATGCACTGGTTTAAGGTTTGCTGATCTTCGATGCCTTCTGCGATGGTTAGCGCGTTAACCGAATGCGCGCAGGCGATGGCACTTTGCATTGGGCTCACCCCCGCCTGAATAATGCTTTTATCCACTTTGACAAACGCGGGGCGGATGATACGAACCCGCTCTTTGGTGGAATAGTGGCTGCCAAAGTCATCGATTGCGGTTCTGATTTGGTTATTCAGTAAGTTTTGCACGCCGTTGACGGCCAGTCGCTCACTGTCTCCTGCCATTTCCATGATTTCATAAATCAATTGACTGGGCGCTAGACCATAGTAATGCAGCGCTCCCACAAGGTGATCAATGGCACTCGGATTGTTGGCCAGTTCTTCAAACAGCAGCGGAGAAGTGTTGATAAAGAGGTGTTTGTCACGATAGTTCGATTTGCCAAAGTTTCGTACGTGCAAGGTCGAGGCAGCCAAAATAGCAAACGAGAAGCGCTCGAGTTGATCACTCAGTTCACTGAAAAAAAGCCCTGGATTGATGGAATGCCCTTGTGCATCAAAAATCCTCACCAAACATTCGACACCATAAATGGCCATCGTCTTGTCATAGATGGGTTGGAACGCACTCTCAAACCTAAGCCCGTCGAGATGCAGCGAGTAAAAACCCTCCTCATTGGGATGAATTTTACTCAAAATCGACTCCATAACCTGAAAATATTCCATACTGACGCTTATCATTAGGGTCTGTTGACCTATACATCTATCGATAGTAACAAATGCAGTTTGCCTGACTACGCTAACTTACATTTACTTACGCTAATATATTCAATCCGCGCCAAAGGTCTCACTTCTCAGTTGCTCTATGTAACGTCACCGTACAAAAACACAAACCAGAGCCATGGGCTCTGGTTTGTGATTGCCGAAACCTGTGTCACGCACTAAGCAGGCATCACTAACGTCTCGAGATCGACAAGTGGACAATCAATACGTTCAACCTGACCCTTCTCGATCTTGAAAAACGCATCTTGAGGCAGATCTTGTTGCCATACTTGCTGGTAGTCCAGTCCCAGCAACATCCCTCTCAGCACAATGCCCGTCAATCCATGGCTTACCACTACAAAGCGTCCTGTTTCTGGCAGCGTTTCCAACCATTGTGATAAACGTTGTTGTACTTGCTCATAACGCTCACTGTTGGGCGCTTGTAGATACCAATCAGCCTCATCAAGAAGATCCGGCCGTGTCGTTTGCAACTCGGGCAAGGTTTTTTGCTCCCAATCTCCTAACGAAAACTCTTTTAATCGATCATCGGCGATGATCTCGTCGGTCGCATAATCTAGCTGCTGACAAACAATCTCTGCCGTTTGCAACGCTCGGCCCAACGAACTGGAATAGACGCGATATGAGCCTGACTCAAGATGGGCTTGCAACACTCTGCCCACACTCAATGCTTGGCGCTGACCTTTTTCCGTTAAGGGTGAATTGCAGTGCCCTTGTAATTTTTGCTCGGCATTAAACTGGGTTTGCCCATGTCGTAAAATAAAAAACTGTCTCAAACGTTAACTCCTTATTCACTGGTCAAACACGTTACCGCAAACTTTTTCCCGCTGCAAAAGCGAGTTTTTGAGTCAAAGTTGACTCTGCGTATACGTTACTTCGTTCCATTTGTTTAAATTTTTATTAACGTTTTCAACGAGTAAAATTCATGCCGTCATTTCTATAAATTAGAGTAATAAATCTATTTTCTGAACTGAGCTCATAAAATTTATGAGACTAGTTTCATTTCATAACGCATAAGGCATATAACACACCGCTCAAATTATTTTGCTAATCAATGAGTGTTGTTATGTCTCATCTTCTTCCTTTTCCTCGTCGCCGTTTGGCTCTGGCTTGTTTACTCGCATCGATCTCTGGTGCGTCTTTTGGGCAAACCCAATGTGATGTGGCCCAATTGCAGCAGTCGCCCGATCTTGCCACTGCCATCTCCAGTGCAGATTACGCCTGTTACAGTGGTTGGTTTTCTGCCTCATCCGATACGTTGAACAACATCTACAGCGAAGCAAGCTTAAGCCGTGTTCAAGTCGCACTGCACCAAGCGGTACAAACGTATCAAGGCGAAGCCGAGCAAGCGCGCGCCATTGAAAACTTAGGCGAATACGTTCGCGCTGCCTACTACGTTCGCTACAACGCAGGAAACGTAGCGGCCTTTTCCGATCTCTTAGGCCAGCAATTCGCCCATACCATCAACGCATTTTTAGCCAACCCTCATGCTCTTGATCAAGGGCGCGAGCAAGTGGGGGCGATGAAGAGCCTCACGCTGATGGTGGACAACATTAAGCAACTGCCGCTGACCATGGACGCCATGATGCTGGCGCTGCAACAGTTTAACCCTGAGACAGCGAAAAATACTCAGTGGGTTGATGGCCTCAACAACCTGTTCCGCTCGATGGCAGGCCATATCGCCAACGATGCGTTTTATCGCTACCTTGCCAGCAACACTCAACACATTGATATGCTGGAAAAATTCGCTAATGACAACGCATGGGCGCTCGATACTGATGCCGATTTTTTGGTGTTTAACGCACTGCGCGAAACGGGCCGCTTGATCGCCAGCCCAGACAAAGCCACTAAACAGAAAGCCGTACAAGTAATGCAACGCGTGATGGCTCGTTATCCATTGGGTAGCGAGCACGATAAGTTGTGGCTTGCAGCGGTGGAAATGCTCAGCTACTTCGCCCCAGAAGCGTTAAATGGTTTGGATTTGCCGCAAGCGAAGCGCGATCTCGCCGCTCGCGTATTACCTAACCGCCACGAATGCCAAGGCCCAGCGATCATCCGTTCACAAGATCTCACTCCAGAACAAGCCGCCAAAGCGTGTGATGTGTTGGCCGCCAAAGAAGCCGATTTCCACCAAGTGGCCAATACTGGCATGCAGCCAGTGGCGGACGATCACAACCAACGTGTGGAAGTGGCAGTGTTTGCCAACAACGACAGCTATGTCGATTACTCCGCGTTTCTGTTTGGCAACACCACCGACAACGGTGGTCAGTACCT
Source organism: Vibrio vulnificus CMCP6 (assembly GCF_000039765.1). Taxonomy (NCBI): domain Bacteria; kingdom Pseudomonadati; phylum Pseudomonadota; class Gammaproteobacteria; order Vibrionales; family Vibrionaceae; genus Vibrio; species Vibrio vulnificus. The sequence goes on from NC_004460.2 coordinate 1,242,923, forward strand.
TGAAGGCAACCCGGCCGATGAACACAACACCGCTCGTTTTGTCGCCTATCGCTACGCCAATGGCGAAGAACTCTCGATTCTGAACCTAGAGCACGAATACACCCACTACTTGGACGCGCGCTTTAACCAATATGGCTCGTTTAGCGACAACCTCGCTCACGGTTATGTGGTTTGGTGGCTAGAAGGTTTTGCTGAGTACATGCATTACAAACAGGGCTACCAAGCAGCCATTGAGCTGATTGCCCAAGGGAAAATGAGCCTCTCGCAAGTGTTTGCCACCAGCTACTCGCACGATACCAATCGCATTTATCGCTGGGGTTATTTGGCGGTGCGCTTCATGTTGGAAAACCACCCACAAGAGGTTGAGGGGCTGTTGGCTTTGTCGCGCTCTGGCCAGTTCGAACAGTGGGCGCAGCAAGTACAAACCCTTGGCCAGCAATACGACGGCGAATTTGCTCGCTGGTTAGATGGCTTAGAAGTGACGCCAGAAAACCCAGACACCGATCCAGATACGCCAACAGAGCCTAGCGATGGTGTGACGCAATTACAGGCCAATCAGAGCATCACCCTCAGCGGCAAAGCCTACAGTGAGAAGCTGTTCTACGTGGATGTGCCCGCCAACACCACCCACTTTAGCGTAGCCATTGAAGGCGATGGTGATGCGGATCTCTACATGAGTTACAACCAAGTGGCCCACTATTACGATTTTGAAGTGAGCAAATTTGTCGATGGCAGCAATGAGGAAATTCAGTTTGCCGCCGACGCTTCTGGCTACGTGAAACCGGGCCGCTACTATCTGAGCGTCACTGGTCGTGGTCGTTACCAAGCCGTGAACCTAACCGCAACAATAGACACCGCGGCACCCACACCACCAACCCAAGAGCAAGATGACCTTGCGCCTGTTATGCTGCAATCCGGTCAGGCACAGCATTTGACCGTCCACCAGCAGCGCTACGCCGCTGTGTATGTACCTGAGGGCGTGAGCGAAGTGCGCATTTGGCTAAGCGATCTCACCTCCTCGGACAGCCAAGGCAACGTGAACCTATACGCCAGCCGTGAACATTGGCCAACCCCAGAGCAGCACCAGTTTGCATCTCGCTACGCTGGCAGCAACCAATACCTCGCGATTCCTGTTGAGCAAGCGGGTTATCTGCATTTTTCACTCAACGCGCCACAACAAGGCGATGACGTCGAGATGGTGGTTTACTTCCACTGATCATTAGTTGGAAAGACAAATGAAAAACAAACGCCACCGCAAGGTGGCGTTTGCCTTTTAAAGGAATAATAGGCTGTGTCGAAATTCATACTCTTGTTTTTTGCTTTAGCATGCTTTCACACATTCAAAATTAGGAGGATTACTTATCAGCGAATAAAAAATATTACTCGTCTATAAAAATCGTAGACAGCTCAATCAAACACATTATTTGGCACACTGTGTTTTTCCCATATCCTCATCGCGAGATACTTTACACAACATTAATTTCTCGCTATTCATCGCTTGAGTAAAGTGACTTCCTGTTGGATTTCCTTTCAGAACAATATTGGTTAGTTCAGTTATTTGAGATTGTGTCAATGTTTCATAATCGACATTATAATTTGCGATAATAGGGTTCTCAACACCCTTCTGATAGCAGAATCCGTTAATTGTAGCACCATAAATCGTAATATTTGTATTCGTGTACTTTCCATCAACTGAAATATCCGTTGTACATACTATCGCACCTTGTGATTTTTCATCATTGTCTGGCGTGCGAGGTAAGCTTGCAAACAGTTCAAAGTTATCGCTAGTGCGTACCAATCGATACCTTTGAACATTGTGATCCCAAAAACCGGTATACGGAAGGTTTGTTTTATAGCCCCAGATTTCTGCTAAATCCAGAGTACCAGTGTAGACCAAGTCATTACATGTGTTCTGGAAGAAGTGGTAACTGTTGCGGTTAACTGAACTGTCTGTCACTTGAACTACTTTTGTGTCAGCAGCGCAACTTCCATTACTAGAACGCCCGTCTGCCGAACTACTGTCACCTGAACCACACCCATACAACATCCCCATGGTGGCAAGAACTAACAAGCCATGTCTCATTATTTTTCCTCATTCTGACGTTAGAAGAATTATAAAATAGGGTGAACATTACAAACGTCAAATAAATCTTATACAAAAAAATCAGTATTAAACAGCTGTCACACTTGGTAGGCTACGTAAAGTTAACCCGATCACACTCTGCGCAATAAAAATAGATTTCCAACTTGAGTAAAAATACAAAAAAACAATTAAAAACCACTAATTTAACATGTTATTTTTTTGATAAAACTGGTTAAACTCTAACTATTTGTTGTTATTTAATCACAACAAAAAGTTAACTTTTAAACATGTAAAGATAAATTCAACACTTCATACCATAATATTTAGGTCAATTCTTTCCTATCAAGATTTCTAATAATATAAAAGTACCTACCCCTTTTATTGCCTTATAGTAAAAACAACATTACTGAATAACTAAAATATCAATAAGTGACAAGGAGAAATTAAATTTTAACTTTCTTAATTAGAGAGTTCTTAATATGTTGTCTATACAAACATACCGACAATCTATGTGCAGCACTGCCTAGGAAAACACGCTCTTTCTGCGCTATCAAAGGCAAAATTACCTTACATATCGGTATTAGCCGATCAAACTTTTGGTGGTGTTTCTGCGAGTTTGGCAATGCTGGGTGACATTAACATTGGTGAGCCCAAAGCAAGGATCGGCTTTGCAGGGCGTCGCGTTATTGAACAAACCGTTCGCGAAATCTTGCCTGAAGGCTTTCAGCAAAGTGAGTTCCTCTTAGAGCACGGCGCACTCGACATGATTGTGGATAGACGCGAGATGCGTAAACGAATTGGTGGGCTATTAGCAAAAATGACAAACACAACACTCTCAACAAATGAGTAGCTTATCTGTTTTCACTAACCTAAGCGGGCAATGGTATGCTCACTGACTGAATCATGAAGATGGTATAAAGGGAATAAGCTAATGCTCTATATTCGGAATGCTATATACACATTGGGCTTGGTGGCTTTTTCTGCCAATGCGTTTGAGGGAGAGAGTTTTCAGCACAAAGATTGGTATCTCGCTTGTGATAATACAGGCACCTGCCGAGCGGCTGGCTATTCAGATACAGACACCCTTAATCCTGTTGCTGTGATGTTTACCCGTGAAGCAGGCCCTGCAACGCCAGTAACAGCCAAAGTGTATCTGGGAGACGAATCTGATTTCGATCCTTGGCCTGAGCAGATAAATCTGTATATCGATTCTCAGGATTTGGGGCCGATAAAGCATGACATCCTAACAGCTATGCAAGTTCAAGCCCTTCTCGCTGTGGTGACCAAAGATTCGCTGATAGAAATTGGTGATGGTAAATCCAACTGGGTACTGTCTGGCAATGGTGCTAGTGCGGTGTTTCGAAGGATGGATGAATATCAGGGGCGTCAGAACACTCCATTTGCCATTGTCGCAAAAGGGCAGAGCGCTGAGTCCAAGGTGATCCCTGCTGCGGATCTCCCCACACTGGTGAATGTTGGCGGCGATGCAATAATGAAATCGCTTGAACCAGAATCTGCTCAGTACGCCAAATTGTTACCACAACTTCGTGCGACCTATCAGGATGAGGGAGACAGCACTGAGTGCGGCAGGCTGTTTGAAGAGTCGCCTTCAATCTCTATTGCAAAGTTTAATAACGGTCAATCATTGATTGAAGCATCTTGTTGGATGGCAGCTTATAACTATGGTTCAAGCTACTGGTTGTTGGATGAAGGCGAATCTGCTCTTCCCAAACTCCTTAATATCTCCGGCAATGACTATTCTGACGGCATCGTTTCTTCGGCTCACAAAGGTCGAGGATTAGGGGATTGCTGGAGCTTTGAAAGCTGGGTGTTTGATGGCAAAACAATGGTTCGTTCGAACGACAGTACTACCGGTTTATGCCGTGGCATCGCCGCAGGAGGCATTGACCCAATGCCTATCTGGGTGAGCGAAGTGGTTGTCGCACAAGATTTGAATAAATAACCATGTTGAAAGTGAGCTTTACGGCACTGACAGCTTTATTACTTCAAATCTTCAGATAGTTGATAATTTGGCATGCTCTCTAACTCATCACTGCCCGGAACCTTAATAGTTGGCACTTCGTAACTCAGAAGTGCCCATTCCTTGCCAGTAACCTTCTATCTCACAAATAACAGTTAGGTTCTTCTAATCAGCATAGTGTCTATGAAAGTGGGGGCTTACCAACTTCGCTAACTCGTTCGAATAGGCCATCTTATTTCTATTTTTTAACCTACCGAACAAACGTGTTCTCTGTTAGAGTCACCGTCAACTACGCTATTGAATAAAGATACCCACAGATCGCATGTCATTGATGGATTTTTATTCACCCTTAGAACTCATATTAGGAATCCCTAGTGACTAACAACGAAATTTTACGTCGTATCCAACACGCGTTAAACCTTAAAAACGCACAGATAATGAAAGCTTTCGAGCAGGCCGAAGTCACTGTGGCTCACGATAAAGTGGCAAACTGGTTAAAAGATGAAAGCGACAAATCTTGCGTTAAGATGAAGGATCAAGAGTTAGCGGTATTCTTAAATGGCTTTATTAACCTCAAGCGAGGAAAAAAAGACGGCGAGCAACCTAAGCCAGAAGCCACGTTGACCAACAACATGATTCTCATGAAGCTACGTATTGCGCTAGACATGAAAGCAGAAGATGTGTTGGACGTATTAGAAGTGGTTGGTATTAGTTTAAGTAAATACGAAATTGGTGCGTATTTCCGCAAGCCAAACAACAAAAACTACAAACAGTGTGAAGACCAGTTGCTGTGCGACTTCTTAAATGGTGTGCAGTTTACCAATCGTCCCGATTCTGAAGAGTTTACTGGGTAATTTTTATCTCGAATCGAACGTGGTAATTGATTAAAAAAGCGAGAACCATTTCATTTGGCTACTCGCTTTTATCATGCTAAAGACCGGTATTAGATGTGTGATTCATAGAGATGGTTTCAATTTTCTTAGCTGAAGATCGAGCTTGTAATTCTGCTCTTGAAACCGCTCTTTCTTGATCTGGTAGTGCTGAGATACCTCTTCAGACAAAGGAGTTTGATCAGATATCTCAGTAATCCTGTCTATCGGGGTTAGTCCATTTAAAGAGCTGTGGGGCCGTTCCCAGTTGTAGTAGTGTTGCCATTCAGCTAGTAGCAGATCCAGTTCTTCCAGCCCCACAGAGACATCTATGGTCGGATAGAACTCACTTTTATCTGTTTTCTGCGAGCGTTCCACTTTGCCATTCAAGTGAGGTGAGCCAGGCTTATTTGGGCGAAACTTGATCCCATAAATCATGAGTTGTTTCTGGACTTTCTCAGCAAAGAATTCACGCCCTCTGTCCGTCTGAATACGCTGGATAGGAAATGGCATCTCTTCCACGACACAATCGATAAAGTCGACTGTATTTGCTGCTGTACGCCGAGAGTAGCACCTTAGAACCCGATAGCGAGAGCAGTCATCAATAGCTGTATACTGATAAATTCCAGGCGCTATTTTACAGGTGTCCATTTGGACTCTATCACCAGGAATTGGGCGCTCATATCTTTGGAAATCTTTTTTGCGTCGGTAAGTTACGATGGGTTTGACTGATGCTTCGGATAAAACTTTATGGAGTGTCGCGGTGCTTAGGTGTATTTGGTGAAGTCGGATTAATTCCGTTTGTAAACGCCGCGCCCCTAAATTGCGTTTCTGACGCATCGTAAGGATCAATGCTCTTAGCTCATCAGTGACTTTGGTATCTGGGGATGAATAAGGGCGTCTGCTCTGGCTTTCCAGACCAACGATTCCAGACTGCTTATATCGCTTAGCCCACTTACGTAATGTTGGTCTGGAAATACCACAGCGTCGACATACGAGGCCTGCATCACCACATTCCTCATACATTTTTACCCACTGTAGTCTTTGTTGGATTTCTCTGTCCATAAACACCCAGTATAGTTGAAAGGATGTCTATGAATCACACATATTAGAGCTTCACAATCACGTCTACTCTTTGTCTTTCTTCAGTAGATACCTATTCTAGTAATTCACTAAAACTGACCACGTATATAGAGTTTTTCCATACTTTTGGTCATGCGTACAGAGTCACGACTGACGCCGTTGGTAACACGAAATTGCCCCATTCCTTGTTTCGACCGATTCAACACAGCTATCGCCAAAGCTTCATTTGACTTATTTTTTCTAATCTAGCTATGTGACCAAACTAAGTGTGCCACTACAGTTCAAGAATGAATGTATAGAAACCACTCCGAGCGCAACTTATTGCAGTGCAATCTCATGATATTTTTCTTGTACGTAATATGGTTTTTTATTATTGTTTCGCCCAACTTATAACCACAAATAACTATCAGATTCACATGAATACTTTAGGCTTAAGAGCTTCTCCTAGTACTGTATACTTTTGCGTCTATGATTCTACAGATGACTCAATTATAAACCTCGAACAAATAGCTATCCCCAATGTTTTTGAAACTCCAGAAAAACTCAAATACCTGAGAATCACAATTCTAGATATCATCCGTGAATACGAGGTACAAAAAGCTGGGATTCGTTTAAGCGAACCTCACCCTAAGGCGAAACCCAACGTGACCCGTATTCAATTTGAAGGAATTATTCAAGAGGCTTTCGCCAGTAGTAGCCTGCAATCGTACTTTCGAGGAACAATAGTCACTATTGCTAGCCACCTAGAACGCCATTCGCGAGAAATTAAGCCATTGATTGAAGGAACACAAACTATTGAACATTTGGACGATTGGTCTGACTACTCCAAGGAAGAGCGAGAGTCGATCTTAGCAGCAATGGGGGCAAAAAATGCTTGATTACACTGTAGCAGAGGTAAGATTTGATGAACTCGGGCGAATTGGGGATGAAGGGCGAAACTCCGTTGTCCTGAAAGTTCGAGATGTTTGCTTAGACGCCATCATGGCAGTTAAGAAAATAAAAAAAGGCAGTAGAGCATTACCTAATCCAGCCGAGTACTTCAATGAAGCTAGGATTTTATACGCAAATCCACACCCTTATGTTGTTCAAGTGAACTATGCTTGTGAGGACAGCAGTCATGTTTATATTGCTATGCCTTTATATAAGAATGGTTCATTGAGCAAGTATATGAGCGAGCGTTATCTCACTCTCGGTGAAATCGTCCGTTTTTCATGTCAATTTTTATCTGGCTTACACAATATCCATTCAAACCAACTGATTCATTTCGATATCAAACCTGACAACATCCTATTATCAGACCGGAATGAAGCTATGTTGTCCGATTTTGGCTTAGCTAAGTTTTCTGATGAGGATGGCTTTGCTACTCCAAACCAGTTATACGGCACACACATGCCTCCAGAAGCATTTGAAGGTGGGGAATATACAAACCTACTAGATATTTACCAAGCTGGTTTAACAATGTATCGCATGTGTGTTGGTAGTGATGAATTTAAACGTCAAGTAGATACTTTCCGCGAGCCTGACGGCACGCTAGGTCATACTTTTATTCAAGCTGTTCAAGCAGGTGATTTCCCTGCAAGAAATGCTTTTCCTGCACACATACATAGTAAAGTTAAAAACGTAATTACTAAGTGTATGTCTCCAGACCCCGATGACCGATATATGTCAGCCATTGAAGTCGTAAATGATCTATCTTTTGTTGATGAAAGCTATTTCCCTTGGCAGTATAGTATTGACGACGGTGTGCGAAAGTGGGAAAAAAACACTAGTTCGAATGGAAAAAAGTGTATAGAGTGGCACCCTGACTCTAGCTCAGTCGCCTACACTATAAGTGTAGGGCAAGTAAGAAAAGCTAACTCAAAGTACACTAAAGACCGCTTAACTATTACGGAGTTGAGAAGATTTCTGAAGGAGTAACTTATGGATAAACCTACTCAATCTAGAAACAAAAACTTTAAAAACAGAGCATCCCTTACTAGTAGTAAAACAAATCTGTCCTACAAAGAAAGAGTTGCTAAACGTGCGAAAAGTAAAGGAATTACAGCCGATCACTTATCAAAGAGTGACTATTTCGTAACACTTAGCTAAGTCTTGGAAGCCCCTTATTGGGGCTTTTGCGACTTAATGGATACAGCAGATCCAGTAATCTTAAATAAATGTGTAGATGTTCTACTCTCCAACTTTGCTTGTACTTCCAACGAAACTAAGCCCCCGAAACTTGTAATGTACTGGCTTGTAGGAAGCTTTAAACAATTATGGCTCATTTTGAAGTCATCCCAACCGGTGATTGTTCTCCAGTTTTAAGTACGTAGTTCTGCTGTCTCTTCCTTGGTTGATCAGCAACTGTAGTGGTCAACTAAAATTGGCTATATAGGGTTTTTCCATACTTTTGGTCACGCGTGCAGAGTCACGACTGACGCCATTGGTAACACGAATTTGCCCCTAAGTTTGTTAGGCGGGGGAAAGCTAAAGCTCGCATCGATCAGTTGACGAAGTTGGAACTAGGTGAGCCTGCGCATGACTGGCGTTTCCATGATCTTCGAAGAACCCTAGCCGCAGGTTTGGTTTTTTAGGTGTTCGTACTGAGGTGATCAAGCGAGTTCTTGGTCGTGAGGCTTCTGCAAATGATGTTACCTCAACTCACTACCTCTGGCACAATTACGACAACGAAGCGCTAGAGGTAGTAGAGTTGTGGAATGGCTACTTAGGCAGGTTGTTTTGAGTTATTGGCTGGTATCACTTCAGGGTTCAGTAACTTGCCCGAAGTTTTATCGACTTGCTGCCAGTCCCCGATTTGTACATCGAACCCTGCATTGGCGACCTCTTGTGCAATGGCTTTTAAGTATTCTTTATCTGTTTTAAAGTCAGCCAACTTGAAGATCTCTCGACCAAGTTGGCTGGTGAGAAGAACATTAAATCCAATTTTTTTCTTGGGATCTGCATGTCTAGCAACTAAACCACTGTTTTTGCTTGTGAAAGCTCTTACGAATCTAGATGAATCTAATGAAGTGTACTCAGTAGTAAGACCCATAGAGTCTACGCCGGAGATGATTCCTATTTCTTGAAGGTAAAGTAGCTTGGTGAAGTTTAACCCCTTTTCAGCCATCATTTTTTCAACGGTATCGGATTCATTTCCAAGTCCTCTAGGATCAATAACACCTTGGAAAACTCTACCATCAATTATGAACTCACCGAGTTTACTAATCAGCTCCGCTTCATTCTTTGACAGGCTTTTGAGTAAGTCGAGTGTGCGTAGAGAGTAAGTTCCCGGAGTGGTAACCTCCCCCGCGAGAACCTTCGCCCACAATGTTTGTAAATAATCATTACTGACTTTTTCTGCGTTGTCTCGCCAGCGAGTGAACCAGTCAGGATCTACTGGGTCATCATTAGCTTCATATTTACCTGATTCAAGTTCTTGCTCGGCTAGCAACACTGTCTTGGTGAGATTCACTTCTTCCTGCATCGCCTGAATCTGTTTGCGAGTCTTGCCTTGTCTATCCAGATTTTCCAAATTCAGGTATGGCTCAACTCTGTTGCCTTTCTGAATTTCAACTAACTGTTCTGCATTTGCTTCGGAATCAACGGCAATAAGTCTACGATCTTCAGTATATTGCAATTTGCCTGCTTTGATATCGGCTATCTGTTGCTCAGTCTGTGCGATCATAAGCATCTCATCGCGTTTGGCGTCGACCTCGGCCTTGCCTACTCTCTTGATTTGGTTAGGGGCAAAGATACCTCCAATTCCATCGGATACTAAATCACCCAACTTCATCAATGCTTTTTCACCGGGCCAACCCATGCATGTCCCTCAATACAATATAATACCTTGATTAGTAATTACTTTAACATGGTTTCTTGAAAAGTGAACAAGATTTGATTGTAAGCATTACCCCTGTAGTGGATGAGTGATTTTGGTCACTCAATTAGTTTTTTTGCAACACCCCAAATAATCCGTTAAATGCTAATTTAGCAAAGTCACTGGCACGTTTATGTCCAAAAACGAGTTAGATCATCTATCTCTAACTCGCTCGCACATCGCTACACTGCGACGTCCTCTTCTTCTAAGGTTGAGGAGACTTTGATTTCGTATTGGTTGAAGCTAAAGATGCTGCCGCCGTGGGTGCGCTTGGTGATCACTTGTTCATCGCCAAATTGGACGGTCACACGGGTGAAGACTTTTTCCGTCGCTTCTACGGTGTTGAGTTCCAGTAAAGCGTTGAACTCGGCATCGAGGGTTTCTAACTGGCCTTTAACGGCTTCCAGTTTGGCGTTGTTTTCTGCCTTCATTTGCGCGATGGCTTCTTCCATGCCCTCTTCGCGCTGCGATTTCGGCGTTTTCTTAAATTCGAGTTCACGACGGATGACATCCATCGTCTCTTCTTGGGCAAGCTTGTATTGCTCTTTCAGGGAGGCGATTTTGTCTTTGTAGGCACTAAAACGGGCGAAGGCTTCCACTTTGGTGGCGGTATCCCCTTCCACACCCAGTTGAACACAACGCACTTTGCCACCCACCTTGGCCACGCCACCGCTTAAGGTACCGTTACGCTCATTGGCGTCGATCACCAGCAAATCGTGTCCACAGCGAATCTCGTTGTTAAAAGAGTGCACCGCAAGTTCAATGTTGCCACCGGCTTGTAGCTCGCTGTATTGGGCGTAGTTAGCAACAATTTTGCCTTTAGTTTTGACCGAGCAACTGCGTGGCTCACCGTCGCTAACGGTGTGGCCAATGATGCCTTTGCCCACTTCAATGTCGCCTTGGGCTTGAACATCGGCCGATTCGATAAACCCGCCCACGGTAATAGAGCCTGTCGCACGTACCATCATGCCAGCTTCAATATCACCAGAGATCACCACATTGCCTTTGAACTTCACGTGCCCCGTGCCCACACCAACGTTGTTCAAACAGAGTGCACTGTCCACTTCGATGGTTTTTTCTTTGATGAGCGGCATGCCCGATTGGCTAGCAATAAGAAGATTCGGATCGTAGGAAGCGATTTCCGTGCCTTTGCCGGGTTTGAGCAGGGCATCTTTGCCTGCTTGAGGAGGAATGATTTTGCCTTGAACGGTAAAGCCTGGAGTGCCTTTGGTTGCAGGTTCACGGCGCATCACTTCATCACCTTTATCAACGGTGATGGTGGCCCCGAGGTTACGCATATCGATTTTGGCGTTCGCGGATTTGCCTTTTTCCGGCTTCAACACACGTTTGGTAATGTCTTCCACCAGAGGCACAAACTGAGCATCTTTACCTTTGATTGGCTGTTTGCCCTGCGCTACCGGTTGGACAAACTCTTCGCCGGCTTTGAGTTGGTTACTCACCACCAACACTTTTTTCAGCGCCAACTTGTTGATGCCTTTGGTGACGCGAGCTTGAGCCAAGGCATGCACAATTTCACTGCCGCGCAATCCACGGCCACCATACGCGCCAGTGACTTTCATGCTGGCCAGCATGTCGTTGTCGGTGAGATCCACTTCAATTTGTGCATTAAGACGCTTGGCGATGACGATGCCATCATACGCTTCGGCCTTACGCTCTCGCGCACAGTTGAGAAAGCGAACGACTTCTGCATCATCAAGATAAAGCTCTGCGCCTTCCATCTCAGCGATGACGGCATCCAATTCTTTTCTGACGAGCTCACTCCCCAAATCAGCCTCAGGCAATTTGGCGGTAATTTCAGTCTTCTTTTCGTTCCATGAAAGGCAGAGTTTCCACATATAGACGGTCGCTTACTACAACTAAAATAAAAATTCTTGAACCAGTCTAACTAATTAACGATCCGGTGAAAATCGGCAAAAGAGAATAATCGGGCTCACATCACTAAAGCAAAAAACACCCTTATTCACGCCAATTTTGTGACGAGTTGACGCATTTCCGACATCTCTTTTTACACTGTAAATCGGATGCCTTGCCGTCAACGCATCACCGTGATCTCGGTCTACAACTGGTAGGTTGCGGTCACGCACTTCCCGCCATTACTGTAAACGACTGATTCACAAAGCTCATTGAGCAGAATTCGTCCACGCCCATGCAGTTGACTTTCTTGCACTTGTTGCACCGGGTTACTGTAATCAAACCCTACTCCGTTATGCTCTATTATTATAGCTAGCAAAGTGCGTTCCGGCTGGTAGTCAAATTGGATGGAGAGGTAAGCGTCTTGACTAAGTTGTTCGAGTTTTTCTTCTCGCGCTTGGTAGTAAACAAAGAATCCGTCGGCATCTTCTTTGAGCTTCGAATCGAGCTCAAGTAAACCGTGGTCGATGGCATTCGCCAATAGCTCAGAAAGCACCGAACAGATGAGATCCAGATGAGGTCCGCCACTCACTACGCCTTTAAGAATGGCGCGTAAATCGGGCAGCAGATGATGAGAAGCGATTTGCGGTTTGTTCAGCGTTAAGCAGCTCTTTAGTGGCAGTTGCGATAAGAGTTGTGGATCGCAACGTGTCTGCTCACTTTCTGGCGACGCTGAAACAATGGGGCATTTCAGCGTCAGTATCGATAAGTCATCGTGACGCTGACGACAAGAAAACGCCGCCACCGCCTTTTGCAGCGCCTTGATGATGTCGTAAGGATGCTGTTCAATCACACGCAACAAGCGCGTTTCACCAAACTGTTCGCCTTCTTCGTTTGGCGATTCAGTGACGCCATCGGTGTATGTGATGATCGATTGCCCTTCCAGTAACTCAAAGCTGATCACGCTGGCATCAAACTCTCGCTCTTCTAACACGCCTAGCGGCATGTGCGTGGAGGTTAGGCGCTCTGCCACTGAACCATCGTGATTAAGCAAAAAGGCATCTGGCAAGCCACCACCCCACCAGCGAATATGACGTCCGTTACCGCTGATTTCAAACAAGCTGGCCGCGAGCATCATCCCCATGGGAAGAAAACGCACCAGCGCACTGTTGATTTCACTGACAATCTCGCCCAGCGCCATCCCTTTTGCCGCCATGGAGTTAAACGCTCGCGTCGCAGGAATGGCCGAAATCGCCGCAGGCAAGCCATGCCCAGTTGCATCGGCAATCATGGCGTATATGCCGCCGTGCGGTCTGCGAGCCAAGATGATCAAATCGCCATTAAACACGGTTGAGGGCGAAGAGAAATAGTCGACGCCCGAGACGACATCAAGGCAGCCTTCCATCTCTTGTTTGAGGTTGGCAAAAATGCTTTCTGCGATGGTGTAATCGTAGCGGACTTGTTCATGAAAATGGCTCAACTCTGAGCGCTGTTTCGCCACTTCGTTATACATTTTGGCGATGCGCACATGCGCCTGAACTTTGGCCAGTAACACATTGCGCTGCACGGGTTTGGGAATGAAGTCATCGCCAAAGGTTAGGCACTTACCGAAGGATTCTTGATCGTCGAGCGCGGTGAGGAAGATGATGGCGATATGCCGATTGGGAAAAGCTTCTCGGATGATTTGCGCGGTCTGAAACCCATCCAGTTCCGGCATCATCACGTCGAGCACGATCACATCAGGCAGCTCGTTGACCTCTTGCAGCGCCGAAATCACATTCAGGCCACTGTTAAAGGTGCTGATCCGGGCATCGAGATCGCTCAGCATCATCTTACACACTTCAATATTGCTCGGATGATCGTCGACGATGTAAATCTTCATACCCGCTCCGCCTGTTACTCGATGTGGAATTTTTTATCGAAACGACTGATCAACAAAATTTTGCGCACTTGCGGTAAGGTGTTGATGATCTTTATTCGCCCATCGGCACTGTTGAGATGTTTTTGCATGTTGAGCAACATGCCAAGCCCCGCACTATCAATGTAGTCTACTTTGCGTAAATCGATAATAAACTGGCTATTGAGGTGCTCGGTGTAAGCGTTTCGAAACTCTTGCACCAAGTTAAATCCAAAGGCCCCTTCTATTGCTAAGGTCACCGTATTGCTTGTTTTATCGACTTCTTTCATCACTGACATCTTGCCTTCCCCTAGCTGAGCCGTTGTTGATGGTAAGCCCTTAAAAGAGCTCTACCTCGCCTTCATCAATACTGACTTGATTCGCCGCCCCTTCGCCACGCCCTTGTTCTTGTCGTTCCAATAGCTCAACCTGTTGGATCAGATCGTCGCTGCTGATTTGGCTCGCGGCATGTTGTTTGATCAATTGCTGAAGCGCTTCAACGTTCTGCATAGTGTGAGAGGCAAAGTCCCCTTGCTGAACCACAATATCGGCAAACTGTAACGCTCGGATGCCCGAGGAGACTTTCTGCGCCAACTGAGCACCCAATTCATGGATTTGCTGGACTTGCGCTTCCACCATCTCATTCACTTTTTGTACACCGCGCAGCATTTCATCCACTTCTTCCTTAGATTCGATGGCCACCGTCATATCGATAGACGCCATTTCACCCACGGTGTGATTGGCTTGCTTAACCGTGCTCAAGGCGATGTTAATTTCCCGCTCGATTTGGTTGTTGAGCGATTCCGCTTTGACCGATAAATCACGCACTTCTTGGGCAACAACGGCAAAACCACGCCCTTGCTCACCCGCTCGCGCCGCTTCTATTGCCGCGTTCAGGGCCAATAAGTTGGTTTGCTCAGAAAGCCCGCGAACTTGATTGAGCAGTTTAAACACCGCGTCCAATTTGTCCGACATGTCATGAATACTGTGGACTGCCGAGATGCTTTTCTCTGACACATTGATCAGGATATCGATGTAGCGATTGATGATTTTTTCCGTTCTTGGCATAACATTGGCGATGCTGTTCTCGCTGTTTTGATTGGCAAGAAGATCGTCCACCAAGCGTTCAGAAACTTGGCTTTGCTCTTCACAGGTACGCTGTAAACCAAAAAAGCTGTCGTTGAGGGTTTCTACCGAGGCTTCAATAACGCTTCTCTGTTTCGCCAGAGGTTGCTCTACGCGAGGAATCGCCGTTTGCAGAAAATGGCCCACAGGCCCCCACGCAGCATCGGCTTTTTTCTCTCTCTCAACACTGGCACTTTCGCTATTTTCATCGCGGCCCAGAGAAAAAATCGAGGGTAAGACAAACCAAGGAATGGCGGCCGCAATAATCATCAGTGCAATATTGCCCATGGAGTTGGCGATCATTGCGCCAAAGGTGAGCGCGACGATTTGGCAGAACACCGCGATGAGGTAACGAGTTCGATAACTTGTTTGTGCCGATTTTTCCATATTCGCCTACCTGACAAAATCCATTATGTAACTTTTTGCTTATGTTTTCTTTTAGCTTAGTAGATCGCACAAAAACTGAGGAAGTTTATTGAGTGGTTTGATGTGCATGGCGGCGCCACACTCCACCGCAGCCCGCGGCATGCCATACACCACGCAACTCTGCTCATCTTGCGCCACGGTGATGGCCCCTTGCTGCTTCATTTGCAGCATGCCTTGCGCGCCATCTTTCCCCATTCCAGTGAGGATCACGCCTATCGCTTTGCCTTTTAAACTTTCCGCGACTGAGCCAAACATCACATCCACCGAAGGCTTGTGTCGATTCACCGCCGGGCTGTCATCCAAATGGGCATACAACTGCCCTCCGCGACGAAACACCATTAAGTGTTTGTCCCCCGGCGCAACGTAGGCATGATTGGTTTTTAAAGCGACTTCCCCTTGAGTGAGTTCACTGACACTCAACGCACAACTGGCGTCCAATCGGCTGGCAAACGGGCCAGAAAACATCGCGCTGATGTGTTGGGTAATCACAATCGGTGGCATGCTGGCTGGCAAGGCTGAGAGCAGATGTTTCACTGCCTCGGTACCTCCGGTGGACGCGCCAATGGCAATGAGCTGATATTGGCTAGTGGAAACCGCACTGCTGCTGGCCACTGCTGGCGACATGCTTTGATTCGCCCCCACTTGCGCCTGAGCGGCCATGCGGATTTTTTCGTTCACTAAGCTGCGATAACCCAGCATATCGGCGGTATTGGCCACCGATGGTTTGGGAAAATAATCCACCGCGCCAAGCTCTAAAGCCATCAGTGTCGCGTCTGCGCCATGCTGGGTGAGCGTTGAGATCATCACCACGGGCAAAGGATGCAGGCGCATTAGGTTTTTGAGAAACTGAACGCCATTCATCTTGGGCATTTCGATGTCGAGAGTCAGCACATCTGGCTTTAAAGCTTTGATCATCTCACGCGCTTGATAAGGATCTTCAGCCGCGCCGATCACCTCTAATTGAGGATCCGAATTAATGATCTCCGAGAGCAAGGCTCTGAAAACGGGGGAATCATCCACCACCAAGACTTTAATCTTCTTACTCATCAAAATAACTCCACCTCTGAATCGTTATCGGTTTGCTTTTCCAGGGTATGGGCATAACGCTCTTCTTCACGACGAAGATGATTGATCTCGGCAAAGGGAATGCGTTTCAGCCATGCTTTGCCTGTGAGGGGGTCAAACATGATCTTTCTTGGCTCTAAACCACCGAGATCGTACGCCACCACCTCCAACCCTTCTTGCTCGGCGTAATGCAGCACAAACTCGACATTTTTCTCACCGATCATCGAATGAAAGCCCATCATCTGTGCGCCGCCAAACAGCTTCATTCGTAAGCGCTCTCGGCGAGCCCCCAGCGAGAGCAATTGATTAAGCAGCATCTCCATCGCATAACTACCATAACGAGACGCGCCAGAGAGCAGCTCATCGGCATGCCAATGCTTCTCTTCAAAATGGTTGTGAAACGGCAGCAAAAAGTGATTCATGCCCCCAACGCGTTTCACCGGGTCCCAAATGCAGGCCGAAACGCACGAGCCTAATCCGGTGCAAATAAGCTCTTCCTGATCACTGACATACACGCCGCCGGGCAACACTTTGATCATGTGCAACCCGCGCTGCTCGTTAAAAAATCGGCTGTAATACGCTTCTTCATGGGCTTGAAAATGGTGATTAATTGGGTCGAGCATCATGCTGCCTTAGCGCTGCTACGCTTTGATATAAATTGTTTTTCCGAGATGTTTAAACAACTGGCAATCGCTGCCGACGCTTTCCGAATGGCCCAGAAACAGCACGCCGTCATCTTGAAGTTGATGATAGAAACGTTCAATCAAACGTTGCTGCGTCGGTTTATCGAAATAAATCATAACGTTACGGCAAGAAATCAGATCAAACTTCTGCTTCATGGGCCAAGCATCCAGTAAGTTAAGCTGACGAAAAGCGACATGTTGCTTGAGACATTCTTTCGCTTTGATGTTGCCTGCTTGTGCCCCTTTGCCGCGCAAAAAATTGCCTTTGAGATAGCGCGTTGGAATACACTCCAGAGCGCTCTCTTCATAGATACCTTGCTGCGCACGTTGCAAAACGTTGGTATCCAAATCCGTTGCCAGTAGTTGGCAATCCACCCCAGCCTGCCATAAACCACTTTGCTGAATGCTGGCCAGGTAGCTGTAAGGCTCCTCGCCAGTGGAGCACCCGGCAGACCAAATTCTGACTTGCTTTTTGCGTTGATCGCGCCAATAAGGAAACAACTGGCTTTCGAGAAACTCTACGTGGTGGATCTCGCGGAAAAAATGCGTTTTGTTGGTGGTGAGCGCATTGATAAACGCCATGCGATCGTCTTGATTATTCTCAATGCACTCACGATAGTCGGCAAAACGCTTTAACCCTTTTTCCCGCAGCTTGCGACTCAAGCGGCCATAGACCATGGCCCGCTTGTGGTCAGACAAAAAGATCCCAACGTGTTTGTGAATAAACCACTGCACGTATTTGAAATCTTGATCGGTCAGCTCAAACTCTTGCGCAGGTTCAAGCGTGACTTCACTGCTTAGAACTCTTCCCATTCGTCGCTTTCCTCCGTTCTAAAACCGGAATTGGCTACTTTTGGCTTTTTCATTTCACTTATATTGCCGCGTGTGGGCATCGCAGTCACTTTCGCGGCCGATGGCGCGGCACTGGGTGAAGTCTCTAACGTGGTAATGCTGCTGTCGGTGCTAAAGAAGCTCATGAGATTGAGCAGCTCTTTGCCTTCCGCTTTGAGCGATTGGCTTGCCGCAGAGGTCTCTTCCACCAGTGAGGCGTTTTGCTGCGTCATCTCATCCATGGTCGCGACCGCACGGTTAATTTCATCAATACCTGTCGACTGTTCGATGCTCGACTGGGCAATTTGACTGATGAGGCCCGTGACTTTTTCTACCGCAGCGACGATGTCGTTGAGCGTTGCCCCCGATTCATCCACCAAGCGCGATCCTTCGTCCACTTTCTCGACGCTGTCTTTGATCAGCCCTTTGATCTCTTTTGCTGCCGCAGCACTGCGCTGTGCCAGATTGCGCACTTCACCTGCAACCACGGCAAAACCGCGCCCTTGCTCGCCCGCACGCGCCGCTTCCACCGCGGCATTGAGCGCCAATAGATTGGTTTGGAAGGCGATTTCATCAATCACGCCAATGATGTCGGAAATCTTCTTACTGGCAGTGTTGATTTCAGCCATTGCCGCCACCGCTTGGCCCACCACATCGCCGCCTTTGCGCGCTTTTTTCGCGGCATCTTCAGAGAGCTCATTGGCACCTTTGGCGTTGTCGGCGTTTTGTCGCACCGTTGCGGTCATCTGCTCCATACTGGCTGCGGTTTCTTCTAAGTTTGACGCTTGCGCTTCTACACGTTGGCTAAGGTCATTATTGCCATCGGCAATTTCTGTTGAGGCGGTGGCAACGCGCGCCGAAGAGACGGTAATTTTGTCGACCATGTTACGAATATTGAGAATCGAGGTGTTGACCGCTTCGGCCAAACGACCAAACTCGCCTTGGTGGGTGTCGCTCATCTTCGTTTTCAAATCGCCGTTGGCCACTTTACTCATCACTTGAATGCACTGATCAAGCGGTTCGACCAATGTATCGAGCAGGCTATTAATGCCGTCTCCCAACTCTTTCATAAAGCCGCTGTAAACCGAGGTATCAATGCGCTCTTTGAGCTGCCCCGCAATCGCTTTTTGAATCAAGCTTTCCACTTGACGCTGACCATCTCGTTGCTCAGTGATGTCAATCCATTGCAGCGCAGGCCCCATGTAGTTGCCGCTGCCATCTCGCATCGCAATACAAGTGAGATTGAACTCGAGCGAGCCGACTTTGATATCAGAGCTAAATGGCAAGCGATCCGGATTCGAGATGATCGCCTGTTGGTGAGCGGGATTTTTATGGAACACATCAATGCTTTTGCCGACCAAATTACGAGAATCAAACCCCGGTAAGGATTTCTGCAGTTCCGACTCTCGGCTGCGCAGTAAGTTTTCCAACGCAGGATTGAGGTAGCGAATGATGCCGTTTTTATCGGCCATCATCAGGTTGGTGGTCATCCCTGCAACGGCGGAGGCAAGTCGCCCAACTTCTTCTTCGTTGATGCGCTGCTCCGTCACATCGCGCCATTCCAAACTGTTGCCTATGTATTCGCCTTTGGCGTTTTTCACCGCCGCAACGTTGAGCTCAATGCGAATGTCGCCCACCGCAATGTCGGTGCGATAAGGGAGGTTATTTGGGTCGCTCAGCAGTTTGCGTTGATGAGCAGGATTACGGTGGAACTCGTCAATACAGCGCCCCATTAACCACTCTTTGCTGGCGGTAAAACCAGACCAAACGCCCCGAAAGGCCGTTTCATGGCGGCGGAACAAGGTGAGGGTTTCTTCATTGAGATAAGTGATGAGGAAATCGCGATCGATCATCACCATCGCCGTTTGTGCTTGATCTATCGCCGCCTGCAAGCGGGCGATGCTGTCTTCTTTGCGGCGCTCTTCCGTGACGTCTTGCCATTCTAAGGTGTTGCCAACGTAGTTTCCCGCCGCGTCCAACATCGCTCCCACATTCAACTCTAAGCGTACGTCATCAATGGCAATCACCGTGCTGTAAGGTAAGTTCGCAGGGGTAGAAAGCAGTTGCCTTTGATGCGCGGGGTTGCGGTGAAACATGTCGATGCATGCGCCCATCAAAAACTCTTTATTGGCGCTAAAACTTGGCCAGAACTTACGAAATAACCCTTCATGCTGCTTAAATAAGGTCATCGATTGTTCGTTGATGTAGGTGATTTTGAAATCTCGATCCACCATCATCAATGCGGTTTTCGCTGTGTTCAGCGCCGAGAGTAACTGCTCTTTACTCAACTCTTCTTGCTCTTCAACCTCGTTTAACAACGTATCTCTAGGGTGAGATGTTTGCGGACGAAAGCTGTTGTGCGTTTCCTTGTTACGATTCCAAAATGCCATACCTGACCTCACATTAGCGCTTCTTCTATTGTCGTTCTGGTCAGCTCAGCCACATCAAATAGAGCTTCCAGATTAATAATGATCAAATGGCCATTGCTGGTTGCAGCGAGCCCTTTGATATAACGTTGTTCCATTTTCATGGTTTGCGGTGGCGGTTTGATTTCCCCTTCGTCTAGGGCATACACCTCCGCCACCGCGTCAACAATGATCCCCAGCGGGTTGTGTTGCACATCATTGAGCACCACCACCACGGTGGTATTGCTGATGTGTGACGGAGGAAGATGAAAGCGCACACGCAGATCCGCAACTGGCACATATTCCCCTCGAATTTCCAACACGCCGACTAAATAGGCAGGCGCATTGGGCACTTTTCGTACGTCGCTCCAGCCTCGCACTTCTCGAACATCAAGAATGGGCACGCCGTATTCATCGTCATCCACCACAAAACTCAGATACTCTTGCAGCTCCATTAGCACGCCTCCTGAAATGATTCGATATCCATCAGCTCGGCGGTATCGAGTAAAGTCATCACCTCATCACCGACATTCACCAACCCAAGCATGAATGCAGAGACGGGGGTATCACCGATCGAGGTATAAAAATCATGAGATTTGAGACTGACGACATCCGAGACCGCATCCACCACAATCCCCATTAACCGCTCGTGATCTGGCGCTTGATGGCGCAGCACAATCACAACAGTTGTGGGTAGGTAGTGACACTCCCCCACGCAAAAGCGTTGACGTAAATCCATCACAGGCACAATCATGCCACGCAAATTGATCACCCCTTTGACGAACACCGGAGAACGGGGGATTGGTGTCGGTCGCTCCCAAACACGAATCTCCTCTACATCACCAATAACAATGCCATAGAGCTCATTGGCCAGCGTAAAACTGAGGTATTCGACTTTGTCTGCCGAGCTTTGTTCATCCATCGTTTGTGACTCAAGGACTAAGGTTTGCTCTGATTCCATGTTTGCCCCCTACGCGGCGATGCCGGAATTGCCGCTTTCTGCACGGCGTTTGAGGAAGTTGGTGATGAGCCCCTGCACATCCAAAATCAGTGACACTGAACCGTCCCCCAAAATGGTCGCCCCGGAAATGCCGGACACTTTTTGGTAGTTGGACTCTAAGCTCTTGATCACCACTTGCTGTTGGTCGAGCAGCTCGTCAATCAATAAACCGACACGCGTGCCAGCCGCTTCAACCACGCAGAGAATTTTGCTGCGAAACTCACGGCTGTGACCCATGGCAAACTCTTGCTGCAAACGCAAGATAGGAATGTTTTCTTCTCGCAGACGGTAAAGCTCTACCCCACCGGCGGCGTGTTTGATGTGGCGAGGGTCAATTTGAATGGATTCGATGATGGTGAGCAGTGGGATCACATACACCTCTCCGGCGACTTTGACGAGCTGACCATCCAGTATCGCCAGCGTGAGTGGCAAGCTAATGGTAAAGGTGCTGCCTTGCCCTTGTTGGGAATCGACCTCAATGTGGCCGCCGAGTTCTTCAATATTGCGCTTCACCACATCCATGCCGACGCCGCGGCCAGAGATGTCAGAAACCTGATCGGCAGTGGAGAAGCCAGGGGCAAATATCAGATTGACGATCTGTTTGTCTGACATTTCCTCGCGACGAGAATCCGCAGGCAGTACTTTTTTCTCAATGGCTTTTTGCCAAATACGGTCGCAATGGATGCCAGCGCCGTCGTCCTTCACTTCGATGATGATCGAGCCGCCCTGATGGAACGCATTTAACGTGAGAGTGCCAAATGATGCCTTCCCTTGTTGTTGGCGCACATCCGGCATTTCAATCCCGTGGTCGATGCCGTTTCTCACCAGATGCACGAGCGGATCCACAATGCGCTCCAGCACGGTTTTATCGAGTTCAGTGTGTTCTCCATGGATTTGCAGATCCACTTCTTTGCCTAAGCGGCCACACAAATCACGCACCAAACGGGGGAAGCGGCTAAAGGCAAAACTCATCGGTAACATGCGAATGTTCAGCACATGCTCCTGTAAGTCTTTGCTGTTTTGCAGCAGTTGATCCAGACCCGCTTTGAGTTTCTCGAGTTTGTCGATGGAGAAATCATTGCCGATCTCAGCCAGCATGGATTGAGTGATCACCAACTCACCCACCAAGTTAATTAAGTTATCGACTTTGTCGATGTCGACTCGAATGGAGGTCACTGCCGAGTCATTTTTGTTGCTGCGCGTGGCAGGTTTGGCCGTGGGCGTCGCTTGAGCGCTCTCACTGACCACTTCCACAGGGGCAATTATTGTCGGTTTTTCCTCTGTTCCCGCCGCCTCTGCGGTTTGCGCAGGCGGCGCGAGTGAAGCGATGTCCAGATCGCATTCGTCTTCTACCCATTCGAAAATTTCTTCGATCTGCGCTTTGTCGACCGAGCTCGACAACGTAATCGTCCAGTGGGTGTAGCAAAGTTCAGGATCGAGCGCTTGGATGTCGGGTAACTGACTCGCATCACAGCGCAGTTGCGCCTGCTCATCGAGCTCTTTTAACTCACGCAAAATACGTAGGGGATCGTTACCGCTATAAAAAATCGTCGGATGAGGACGAAAGACCACTTGCCACACGCCAGCATCATCTGCCGGTGCGTTTTCTTCTTCGCTAAGTGGCGGCGCTGCGGACTCGCTAGTGGATACCAAATCATTGGGTTCATTGGATGAAGATGCCACGCTTTCGCCATCGTCACTCTCTAGCAACTGGGCAAGTTCATCACTGACGTGTTGTAAACGGCCCGTTTCCACGGGTTCACCCGCTTCATGGCCTTCCAGCAATAAACGAATGCCATCGCAGCTTCTCAGTAACACATCGACGCTCTCTCGGCTCATCACTAACTCGCCGTTGCGCACTTTGTCGAGGTAAGCTTCGACCGTATGGGTAAATTCGCTGATATCCAGCAGGTTGAAGGTTGCCGCACCGCCTTTAATAGAATGCGCTGCGCGAAAAATCGTATCAATGAGATCTTTTTCAACCTGAGTGGGGTCGAGATTGAGGAGGATATCTTCCAAAACCTCCAAATTTTCTCGGCACTCTTCGTAGAACATTCTACGCAGTTGTTCCATATCCAAAGCCATCTGACGCTCCTTAGTCCGACATTGCTGTGCGTGGTTAAAGCACGCGTTTTAGTGTTTTGAGCAACGTATCGGGATTAAAAGGCTTCACTAACCAACCTGTCGCCCCTGCGGATTTGCCTTCCATCTTTTTTTCCGGGCTGGTTTCGGTGGTTAACATCAGAATGGGAATAAATTTGTATTGCGGTATCGCCCGCATGGCGCGTACTAATTCAAAGCCGCCCATGTTGGGCATGTTAACGTCGGAAATCACCACATCAAACTTGGTGGTTTTGGATTTCTGTAATGCGTCACTGCCATCATTGGCGGTTTCAACATCGTATCCAGCATCTTTTAATGTGTGACTGACCATTTGACGAATAGAGACAGAATCGTCCACTGCGAGAATCTTAACCATCTCAGCCCCCTAGATTTCAAACTGACACCAATTAATTAAGCTCATAACCCAGCAGTTCGATGCCTTCGGCAAGAACATCGGAGAACGCTGTGAGCTCGAGTGTTGAACCTGTTTGTTTGACGCTACGGATAAAGGAAACCAGCGCTTGGATACCGGAGGCATCCACTTTTCTCACTTCGCTTCCTATCAACTGAAGAGGTTGGTCTGATTCAAGCCATTGCAAATATTGAGAGCGGCATTCTTGTACCGAAGAAATATCCAAACACTCAGCCAGCCAACATTCCATGGATTTATCCTTATTGTCTTTCTTATAAACACAGGTGCATATTTTCAGTCTAGAAAGGATTTATTAATACGCAAATTCAGTAAGGATTCTTTTTTCAACTTGCTTTAAGCAAAGGGGCAAGAAATTCGCTTTTCTTTCGAAAAAACAAAATGCTAGATAGACAGAAATGATGATAGATGAAATCTCTGGTGGCTTCGTGTGCGGATTTACAGTGTAAATGTACTTGAGTCACTGTGGGTTGTTACTTAGACGTAACAAGGAAGTGGCTTTTCAACGTGTCGACATGAGAACGATGAAAAGCCAGTTTACAGTGTAAATTTGTTGAGCGAGACCATTAATGCTCGTGACACAGGGCAGCAACGTGCTGGCGTAAAAGCAGCTCGACTTGTTTACGCCCTGGTAATCCCGCCATTTGTGCGCACTCAGACCAAGTATGATTTTGCAGCACTTTGCGAATCAACAGTTGGTCCACTTGGCTGGCTTCCAACATCAACACCCAGCGTTTTAACCAAGGCAGCACACTTTCAAAACTGTTGCCGCCCAACGCATAGTGTCGAATCAACGAAAGAGCCTCTGGAGGCAATGCACTCGCTCCTAACGCTGGCAGCAGTGCGCGAACCACCTCAGGTTCGAGATCATTCAATGCCGAACTCAGCCATTCCGGCAAAGTCTGCTCAAACATGCATTCGGCTTTTTCGACCCAATGTTCAGCACGGGATGTCAGCGGTTTGACCATCATCACCGCGTGACAACCGCTAGCGGCATCTCGACTAAAGCCGACACGCACAGGGCGATATTGGCTATGCAGCCAAAACCGCACTAGGGACTCTGTTGCGCCAAAACTGGTGGAAAGAAAATCGACTTGCGGATCTAATTGCTGTTCAAGTTGCGCCAACATAGCCTGCCCTACCCCGAGCGATTGATACTGTGGATGAACGGCAATACGCATGACTCGAAGCGAGCGTTGCTGCGCAGCGGCTTTTAATCCCAGATGGTTAGCCAGTGAGATCGCGATTAAATGACCTGAAGGACGACGCTGCCCCAACTGCACTTGCGTAATCAAAGCGCTTTCTAGCCCCCCTTCCTCAACGGTGAGTAAGCAGCCCAGTACGTCACTGTTGCACTCTGCCAGCCAAAGTTGACAGCTGGGATCGGACAGTAACTGCATCAAGTCGTTTGGTGAAGTTTGATAATGGGCGTTGACCAGCAACGCAAAACAGGCACGCAAACGTGCTGGCTGCGCCAACAGTTCGCTTTTGTCCACCAAACGTAAAGCAAGGTTTTCCAGCACCACATTCTCTGGGGTCGGCAGTTCGGCATTAAGTAAAAAGGTGTCGTTGAGCCACAACTCAAGAGGGTCGTCTGGCAACCAACGAATTGGCGTATTGAGATGAAGATGTTTCATGCCAGGTCGCTGGCTCTGCAACCAAGGTAAAAACTTGGCCGTAAACCCTCGGCCACATCCTTCGTAGCCATGAATGGTCGATGACAACACTAAACGGTGATAGTGTTCCACCATCCGTTTTAGCAACGGCAATGGAATGGCTGCCGCTTCATCAATCAACAAGAGATCGCATTTCGGTAAGCGCTGTAGCAAATCATCGGGGGCGACGAATTCCAGAACTGCATTCTCACTCTCTAGCTTGCTTTTGCTCTGTTGCCACACCACGCCATCTAATTGGCTCTGTGCATGGTGGAAAACGGGTTCAACTGCAGCGGAAGTGGGCGCGGTGAGCAAAATACGCATTTTGCGTGTTTTCATCAGTTGGCCACTGGCAATGCCAAGTGCACTGCTTTTGCCTCGGCCTCGGTCAGCGGTTAACAACAATGGGCGCTTACGATGGCCCGTCACAACATGATGAACATGCTCAACAGCTTGTTGCTGCTGCGCAAAACGCGCTGTTGCGTTTGTGGGTAATGGCGGCAAAACGGGCTGATGAGTGATGCCATCGCAGCCCATTTGAATCAACTGTTCAAACTGGCCAGTGAGCCACTGATCCCACGGCGTATTGGCCGCCTGCTCAGAGACCAGCAACAGCAGCATACCACCACCACATAGTGCTCCGCAGGCTGCACTAAAGCTGTTCGCGTCAAACTGCTTACGACAATCGACCACCAACAACTGGCACTCTTGCCCCAGCAGACGTTGACCTTGCTTCACTGACACACATTGGGTTACGTCATCGGCACTGGCGATGCCCTCCCCCATGACGAAGATTGAGCGAGGTGATTGCTCAGATAGCAAACCTTGCACCAGCGCGGTTTGCCAGTTGCCAGGCCCTTTAAGCACCACCCCAACTCGCCAGCCTGTTTGCTCAGCGTGCTGCTGAATATGGATCAAAGATTCAATTTGCGCGTTCATCTTCACTACCGAAAACCAAAGTCGCGTTATGGTAGCACAAGATCAAAAAAAGCCGCATTCGCGGCTTTTTCATCTTACTTTCTAACGTACTAAAGGCGTTAGCCTAGCTTGCTTTCAAGGAACTGCAGAATCTCTTGCATGGTTTTGTCATCCACTTTTTTCAAGTTTAGTGACAAGTTGCTGCCTTTGCGGCTGTAGCTTGCGCGATCTTTCACTAGTTCAACTTTCTCAGCTTTAGCCTTTGCTTTCACTGGGCTCAGTTCCGCAATCCACGCTTCGATGTTTTCCGTCACTTCTTTGGTTAAACGAGCCACACCTTGCGCTTGGCTGCGTTGCCAAACAAAGCCTTCGTTTGTGCGGCATTTATTAAGCAGCGCTTTTTGCTGCGGTTCTGCCAACGAATTATATTGCTTGTGCAGCTTGACGATGGTTGGACGGCCAAGGTCACTCACATTTGGATACGCTTGCAGTAACTCAAGTGGTAATGAAGCCGCTTTTAATGCGCCACTGACGAGGGCTTCACTGCACTGGAACATTTTCGCCAGCGCTTTTTGGTCTTCCGCGTCGCCTTTTTCCAGTTTGGCCAACATCTCTTTGCCTTTTTCATACAAAGACAAAGGCTTGTGGGCATTCGCCACATCAGAGAGGAACTTCGCATGTTCCGTGCTGATGTTATCCGCCACATAGACTAAGAAATCTTTGCCCGCCAAAATACAAGACATACGACGGCGACTACCGTCCAGTACTTCGATTTTGCCATCCGCCGTACGACGACCCACGGCTGGATATTGCTGGCCACGATCACGTAGTGTGGCCAAAACATCTGACAGTGCGTGCTCGGTTAAGAAAGATTGTTCACGCGCATTTTCTGCAAAAACGGAGGTTTGTGTTGCCACTTGATCGGCGGCAATACGGATCAGCTCGAAGGTCACCGTTTCTTCACCCGCGACCGCCAATTCAATCACTTGTGCTTGTTCTTTTGCTGCTGTTTGCGCTTCTTGCGGTGTTGCCACGCGGCGTTTGTTCGCTTTGCCAAACAGTTTTGCATTGAGATCGGAAGTTTTAATCGCCATAACTTAATTACCCTTGATTCAATGAAGACCAGTAAGAATGCAGCACACGCTCTAGTTCCAATGCGCTCTTTTGTACTGCGTCTTGCGCCGTTGCTAAGGTCTTCTTGCCTCCTTCAAAATCACTTGTCGTGAGGTCAAATACCGTGCTGTACGTGTCGGCACAAGTTTCGAAGGCGCGGCTACGTGGAATGGTGGCCATCATAACTTGATCACCAAGCAGATAGTTCATCTCTGTCAGCACAGAGACTTGCTTCTTGTTGTCATCTTCAAACATGGTTGGCATCAGACGCACAAACTCTAACCCTTTCCAATCCTCTGGGAACATTTCGTACACCGTCGGTAGATGCTGGAAGAAGTTAACCGTTGATGCCCAGTCTAAACGCTTAGCCGCACATGGAATCAGCAGTGCATTGGAGGCGTACATCGCATTCCACACCAGTGGATCGACGTGAGGACCAGTATCAATCATGATGATGTCGAAGTCATCGGCAATCTTGTCAATCAGCTTTTCTTTCAGCAGACGTACAATGTCTAGCGATTGATTTTGCGACAAATATTGCCACGCTTCAGCATTGAACATCGCATCTTCAGGGAATGCAGAAATGGTCTTCAAGTTTGGATATTGCGTTGGTAGCAACACATTCTTGTGAAGAAACGAACGATCCACGTCGACGTTTTCCGGCACATTATCCAACATGATATCGACCGCCGAGTAAATATTGTCGTGCTCAGCAATGCTAATTTGTGGATTGAGGAACAGACGCAGCGACCCTTGAGGATCCAAGTCAATCAAACAGATACGGTAGCGCTTGTCTAAGTTCAGTGCCAAGCAAGCGGCTAAATGCACCGCCGTCATGGATTTACCCGTACCACCCTTTTGGTTCTGTACGTTGATGATCCAAGGTTTGCCATTGCCACCATTTTTACGCTGGTGGAACTTAGGTACTCCCGCAGCGTCCATCAGCATGTGCGCTTCTTCAAGAGTGATCGAATAGTGATTCGCGTTATTCTTGGTAAACTGGTGACCTTCCGCTTCCATTTTACCGATGGCATCGTCCAACTTACGTCGGGTTAATCCAGAACGCGTTTCCATCAATGCTTTTGACATCGGCGGAAAATAATCATCACTGCGCTCTTCTAGCACTATCTCAATACGGTCGGCTTGCACCTGTTGGGTTGATTCAGCCAACTGCATGAGATTTTCGATCGTTTTTTCTCTTTTCATTGTCTATTCCTTTAAGAAATATCTTTCACCCGATTGTACAGCACTTTTAACTTATGACAACAAAAAGGTGAACGGTCATTTTGAAGAATAATCACATAAAAATGAATTCATCGCGTCATAATGATGTAAAAATCAGCAAAGACTGACTAATTGAGAAAATTCTTATTTAAAATCTAGCAAGCAGTAAGCAACAAAAGATCAAAGATTTAAAATGTTACGACGTCACATATTTACAATGTAAAGTCATAATAACTCGGAACGATTGACATTGGTCACTAAACTACGGTCAATGTAAGATGAATTTTAACAGTGCGTATCAAAACGTTATGCCACTAGGTAAATACGAGGTCCATTTGTTCGTTCAAGCAACATTGTGACTCGGTGGGTTATTTTAAGCTTCGATATTTTTGTACAAAATACGTTCAAAAAAGCCTCAATCCTATTCTATAAAAAGAACGAATTAATCCGTTGGAGTACAAAAGAGGCCAATGTTCAGCTACTCCATAGATACCGACATCTCTTGATCATGCTTTCGATGATGGCGTAAGAACATGGAAAATGTTCATTTTATGTCTCTGGAAGAATGATCAAGTGATGCTTTAATCATTCTTCCTGATAATGAGCCGTTATCGAAACGATGATCATGGGAATTCATACTGTAAAATAGGCCTTCCGATGATGGCGTTAATGATCCTTATAATACGGAAAGATGATCAAGTAGCGATGGATTCGGAAGCATGAAAAAATATCACTAAGTTACGGTCAAATGCAGATAGAACGGGAGATCAAGCTCGTTTGGCTCAATTCATCATCTAGTGAGATTGGCTTTCAGATTAGAATATTGACCTTGATATGCCGTGATCATGCTTTCGTATTTTCTCAATGAAATAGCGATGAAAGACAAGAAGATAGATTTGCTGATTGTTTAGCCAAACTCAGCGAGAATTGCGGAAAAAACATTCGCATCCTGACAAACAAGCTTTATGATGATCATGCTTCCGTCTGTTCATTATTACGAATGACAACGTGAAAACAGCAAAGTTATTCTCACCGCTGTGGATAAGTTGTTTACTCATCATGATCATGCTTTCCTTCTTACGTTGATCACGCTTGCGCATTCATGATGATCATCTTTACGTCTCGGTTTGATCATGTTTTCGCAGTCTATATGATCATGCTTTCTGGATTATTATGATCATGCTTCCTAGATGGTAAAAATAAACCTTTTGTTTTACAGTAAGTTACTAGCAATTCCGCCGCTAGATCAATAGATCATATAATCAATTAAGATCAGATTAATCAAAAAGATCAGTTATTTAAAAACAAGCTTTTTTCTTTATTTATGATCTATTTTTCTTTATCCTCTTGGAACTATAGCGCTTTTACGGTCAATGTGATCTGGATCTAGAATGACAACGGAAGAAAAAATACTGATCAAGGCTCCAAGAAGCCACAAAGATGGTCACCTATTTGAAGTCAATGAATCTTCAGCAGATTGGGTGGAGCAATATCAGCACTTCAAAGGGGTAACAAAAAGTATTCTTGAATTGCTAAACCTCATTTCATTAAGAGGCTTTAGCAGCAAAGATGGTTTGGTTTCCACCACAGAACTGGTTGAAGCAACCGATGGACACTTAACCCGAGCAGCGATTCAGCAACGACTGAGAGCAGCGGTCAGTATTGGTTTGTTCACTCAAACTCCGGTACGTTTTGAAGAAGGGCTCGCTGGGAAAACCATGCTGCATCACTTCGTCAATCCAAATAAATTGATTTCCGTTTTGGGCGCTACCAGCCTTGTCACTGAGAAAGTCAAACAGACCGAAAAAGAGAAGCGCTCTAAGGCACTGGCTCAAACCCAAGTGAATAAGCGACTACTGAATGAACATGGCTTGAATACCCCGCCTGGCATGAAGGATGAAGCGGATCAATTCGTGGTTTCTCCGACCAATTGGGCCGGTATTATTGATCAAGCTTTAGCACCACCAAGAACACGCAAGAATTACCAAAAATCGATGGTGTCGATTTCCGGTACACGCGCAGTGATCGAGACACGATCATCGAAAAACATCATGACGGTGGACGATCTCATGACGTTGTTTGCGCTGTTTACCTTGACGGTTCAGTACCATGATCATCACAAAGAAGAATATCAAATGGATGCGGCGCACATTCCAAACAAAACGCCGTTGTACATCACCGATATTCTGTCTCTACGTGGCAAAAAAGACAGTGGTCCGGCACGTGATTCCATTCGCGACAGCATCGATCGCATCGAGTTTACCGATTTCCAACTGCACGAGCTTACTGGCCGTTGGTTAAGTGAAAACATGCCTGAAGGGTTCAAGAGTGATCGTTTCCGCTTCCTAGCACGCACCATTACCGCTTCGGAAGAGGCCCCTACAGAGGGCAGTGATGGCGAGATCCGTATCAAACCTAACCTCTACATCTTGGTATGGGAGCCATCGTTTTACGAAGAACTGCTCACTCGCGACTATTTCTTCCTGTTTCCGCCTGAGATCTTGAAACAGCATACCTTGGTGTTTCAACTCTATTCCTATTTCCGGACGCGTATGGCACGCCGTCATACCGACAGCATGTTGCTAAGCGAACTTAACCAAAAATTGGCGCGAAACATTGAATGGCGTCGTTTTTCGATGGATCTGATCCGCGAATTGCGCCGACTGTCAGAAGGGAAGGGGACAGAGGATCTTTTCGTGGTCAATTTGTGGGGCTACCACCTAACGGTGGAAACGATCCAAGAACAAGACAAAGTGATCGATTACCAAGTCGATATCAAATGTGATGTCGAAGAGGTGCTGCGTTACTCGCGCGCGCGCACCACCAATGCGGGTAAACGCAATATGGCGCCAACTTTGCCAAACCCTCTGCGTAATGAAATGGTCAGCAAACAGAAGCTCGATGAGCTTTCAGGCATTATTGATGGTGAGTTTGAACCGATTCAGCGCAAAGAACGCTCTCCAAAAGGCAATTTGGGCCGCCGAGTGAAGCTACGTAAGCACTTAGTTGAGATCAATGCTGACGAAATCACCATTACCCTAACCAAATACACCTCCCCAGAGGCGCTAGAACGCAGTATAACGGCGTTATCGGCAATGACAGGGCATCCATATGCTTCGATTAAAGAAGAGTGCCAGGAGCTGCTAGAGAAGCTGGATTTCATTCGAGTCGATGAAAGCATCTTGCCCTACGAAACTTTGAGTAAAGTGGTTGAGCTTTACAACGGTCAAACCGAAAACAAACATTTGTCCATCGAACGTTTGATCGCGGGCTTAGCAGTACGTCGTAAAGTGTGTCGCCAAGTCTTTGAGGGGCATTTGGATGAGACGGTTTTCCGCGCGCTAGACGAAGTCGCTGTCTAACAGTCAACACCTTGATCATGCTTTCAGGCTTGAGAAGACTCAGGCCTGATTGGTTTTTGCTGAACGGATTGATTCACGTAACGAATTATTGCTAATTGCAACAAATTGTATATTGATGGAAAACAGACCGAACGTTAACAATTTGCTGACATTGCCCCCAGCCTACGCCGCTAATATCAACCACGAATAGACAACCTTTTGTCCTTTCTGATGATTAATAGATTGGCTCATATTGTTACATTCATTCTGAATAGATTTCGCGAGTTCTGTTGAACTCGCTTTTTTTTTGCCTGCTGAATGCGCGTCTCGATCTCGCGCTATACCTTGATCATCTTTCCGTCGCTATGGGCGACTAGTGCCAAATCACTTGATCATGCTTTCGAGGTTCATTCCACGCTAACGCTTCCATCAATTTGACATGCCCTTCAATCAGACAATGTGCTCTAGTGAGCCAGTTTTGTTGATCTTCTTGCTGATTACAAAACTCTAAGCTCAGTACCGCCATATGCTGCAAGCGCTTCATGCACCAATCGCGAATGGCCATATCGGTATTATGATCGCACGCTACGCGCTCGAGTTGACTTGACGTGTAGTTGAGAAACTCGAACGCGCACTCAGGATTGAGATAGCGGTGCTGCTGAAACAGTCTTAGGCATCCATCTAGCCAACACGCTATCGCCTTGCTTTGATCGTCGCTGAGCTCAGGCCCAAATACCGAGTCTGGCGCAGAGAAGATGATCGTTTTCAGCGTATCACCTTGATCATGCTTTCGATCTTGGTACCAAGTCGAAATGTTGTTTAGCCAGATAGAAAGATCCATTACGCCGCCTTAGTCCATTGTTTTACAAAATGATTTGGCCCAACTTGCTCACATTCATCCACCACAATGCTGCTTTGCTGGCGAATCACGTCGGCATCTAATGAATAGTCTGGTTCACTTTTCACCAGATCGCCAAATGGTAAGTCTGGATCAGGCACGGCGGAGATCAGCAACTTGGTGTAAGGGTGTTGCGGATTGCTCAAAATGGCGCGGGTGTCACCCCATTCGACAATCTGCCCTTTGTACATGACCGCGGTCTCTTCTGCGATGTAGTGCGCGGTAGCGAGATCGTGCGTGATGTATAGAAAGCCAATGCCAAGCTCTTTTTTCATCCGCTGCATAAGGTTCAATACCCCCAAGCGGATGGACACGTCTAACATGGATGTGGGTTCATCCGCTAAAATGATTTGCGAACCCACCGCTAGCGCTCGGGCTAAATTGACACGTTGTCGTTGGCCGCCGCTCAATTGGTGGGGAAACTTGGTTAACGTCTCTTCGCTGAGCTCCACCAGCGCCAATAACTCGGCCAATTTGGCCGGTACTTCTGCGTCTGAGAATACTTGACCATGAATTTTCAGAGGGCGAGTCAAATGATGCTCAATGGTGTGTGTTGGATTGAGGGAGCCAAATGGGTCTTGAAAGACCATTTGTACCTTGCCGCGGTAATCCAATATCTCTTTGCGAGATTTAAGTTCTGAGATGTCTTTGCCCTGAAATAGAATCTTTCCTTCAGTTGGCGGGTAGACCTTTGTGATCAAACGGGCACAGGTGCTTTTCCCACATCCTGATTCTCCCACCAAGGCCAAAGTTTTGCCTGCATATAGGTTGAAACTGACGCCATGCAGCGCGCGAAACGATTCTTGGCGTGCGAAGCCTCCGCCGACAGTAAATTCTTTAACGACATTTCTAAGTTCGATGACGGGGTTGTCATGATTACGCTCCTTGCTCGACGGTGCTATGCACATCATGAATATTGGGAAAAGAGGACCAAAGTTTCTGAGTGTAGGGGTGTTGTGGGTGGTTGCGGATCTGGTAGGAAAGATCGACCTCAACGATCTCGCCATGACGCATGATGGCAATGCGATCACACAGTTGACTCATCAGGGCAAGATCATGAGTGATAAAGAGCACTGAAAAACCAAACTCTTCGCGTAACTGATAGATTTGTTGGAGGATCTCGCGTTGCACCACCACATCGAGCGCCGTGGTGGGCTCATCCATGATGATCAATTTCGGATTGAGAGACAGTGCAATCGCGATCACCAAACGCTGGCGCATCCCGCCACTAAACTGGTGTGGGTATTCACTTAAACGGTGACGGGGAATATTGACCAGATCGAGCAGCTTTTCTGCTCGATCTTTGGCCTGCGCATCGGAAAAACCGCTGTGGTGGCGAAGGACATCGGCAAATTGCTCCTCAATGGTCAGCACGGGATTAAGCGAATTCATCGCACTTTGAAACACCATGGCAATTTCACTCCAACGCAATACGCTCAGAGCTTGGTTGGACAATGCCAGTAAATTGCGACCTTCAAACTGAATTTCCCCCCCAGAAATAAATGCGGGCGGTTTGTGAAGGCGATTGATTGCAAAGGCAATGGTACTTTTTCCGCAGCCCGATTCGCCTGCGAGGCCAAAAATCTCCCCTCGACCAATATCGAAGCTTACGGACTTGACCGCGTTGAAATCGCCGTTGTCGGTGATGTAATCGACACACAAGTTTCTAACCTGCAACACGGGATCTGGATGGAACGCTTTGTCAGCGTGAAACACACTCATAGAGACACCTTACATTAATATAATGATAATTATTATCATTTATCAGGTGTTATGCGTTTGCAAAAGAAGGAGGCAAGAATTTGTTGAAGTGGCTCGAAAGATTGTGGTGATTGATGGGGAAAAGCCATGCGCTCAGCCAAGAAAATGAGAGCTTGATCAGCTTATTTTTGCAGGGGCAATTTCTTGAATGTACTTTGTCGATTTCGATTAAGCAAAAAGTTAATGACGGATTTATAATTTAGTTGGTAGAAGAGTGGAAATGGTCACATTTCCTCACTGTTTTGCTTAATTCACGAAATCGGGTTTGCTATAGATCGGGTGTCGAAAACATGGTGCGTTCGGAGGAGATATGTCCATTAATTCAATCAACCATGACGAGATGGCAGATATGGCTCACAAATGGGAAGTTTCTGAAGAAGAAGTTGTCCTAAGGCCAGAAAAGCAAGTGAAATCAGCAGAGGCGAGACGCCGAATTGAAGCGCTAAGAGAGATCCGCGAAAGTGGTCTGAGCATTGAAGAAGCCAAGGAACTAGGATTGCTTCACTAAGTCTTGCTAACGATATGATTTTATAAACCTTGAGGGTAGCATCATGCTACCCTTTGTGTTTTTAACTCGGCCATCAAAGCGCTGCCAACCCCGTTCGCTGTTTGACAATCCTCCTGCTCGTTACTAAACACTATATCAATAAGATGTGCATTTTGTTTCTTATTCTTTGTGTTATGACGTCAGGAGCAACATCATGGAGCAACCGATTTATTTCTATGAGCCAGATGAAAATCATGGCTTTCTCGCCAACTTCTATCCATGCTCGATCACCGTTTCTGGGACGTGCTGGCCGAGCAGTGAACATTACTACCAAGCACAAAAATTCGACGATGTCCGGCTACAGGAAAAAGTGTTGAGGGCAGAAGATGCTGCACAAGCTTTTCGGCTTTCACGCGAATATCAGCAGTGGCAAAGGCATGACTGGTATGACATTCGAGTAGAAGTGATGAGATTCATTGTGCGCGAGAAATTTTTGCAAAACACGCCCCTAGCGCATCAACTGCTTGCGACGGGAGATACTGAACTGAAAGAACATTCGCATAAGGATGCCTTTTGGGGGGATGGGGGCGATGGGCATGGACGCAATGAGCTCGGGCGTATTTTGATGATGGTTCGAGAGGAGTTGCAAGAGCACGCGCCATACAATCTGGTGCAGTTTATTGACAGTGCGAAGTTGCCTACCCAGTGGGGGACATTTCAAATGTATGGTTTCATTGAAAAAGCCACCGGGAAAGAGCATTTGGCGCTCGTGTATGGGGATATTGAACAACAGGCAGCGCCTTTGATTCGTCTGCACTCTGAGTGTTTAACAGGCGATGCGCTGTTTAGTGCCCGCTGTGATTGCGGTTTTCAGCTCGCCAAAGCCTTGCAAAACATCGTGGCAGAAGGGGCGGGCGTGTTGCTCTATTTGCGGCAGGAAGGGCGGGGGATAGGCCTTATCAATAAAATTCGCGCTTATCACTTACAAGATGACGGGGCCGACACGGTGGAAGCTAACGAGCAACTTGGCTTTGGCGCCGATATGCGCGATTACGCGTTTTGTCGCGGCATTCTCAGTTTTCTCGGCATTGAACGTGTGAGGCTGATGACCAACAACCCACGCAAGGTGAAGGCACTGCAATTGGCCAATATTGAGGTGACGGAGCGCGTGCCGCTGCAAGAAGGCAATAATCCGCACAATCATCAGTATTTAAGAACCAAAGCCGATAAGCTAGGCCACATGTTTGATCGCAACTTCGTTAAACCTTAGTGTGCTCGACAACGAATAAGCAAAGTAAAAGGGCCGTGAGGCCCTTAAATGTATTTGTTGACGATGCGTTGCAACTCGCCACTTTGTTTAATTTCTTTCAGTCGTTGGTTGATAAAGCGTTGTAGCGTTGCATCCATGTTTGGTGAGAAAGCGAGGTAAATTTGATAGTCAGGGATGATTTTCTCGAAAGGCTGCAAAGCAAATTGTTCGGGATCTAACTTCAATTGCTGGATGTTGTAGTTCACCCTTGACGCCATTTCGACAAAAGCGGTATCACCTGGCGTGCGGCTAACCACGCGAAACGCCGCTTGGTAATCTTTTACCCGAATTTCCTTCACTACCCCATCTTGAATGTATGGAGAGAGTTGGGGGTAATCAAACCCCATCAGCAGCACCACCCCTTTGTTTTTCAGATCGGAAATGTCATTGAAAGCGATGGGTTTCTTTCGGCTACTAACCAGCGTGTGTTTTACAGTGTAAATAGCTTCCTCAGAGAGATTCTCCGCCTGCACTTTCCCCCAGCCAGGGCTGCCATAAGTAATCCAATTTGGCTCTCCACCGTTTTCTAAAATGGAGATCATACGATTGAACGGATAGGTATGAAAACGAAGCGTATGTTCACTGTTGGAAAAGATAGCACGGACGATGTCGGTGACGATGCCTTGCTGATCGTGCCCATCTTGTTCGATTTGAAATGGCCTTGCCTGATTCGCAATCACGTAGTAGTTGACCTCTTGCGCTAACGCAAAAGAAGAAAAGATCAGCATGGATGTGCAAATCCATCTATTGAGCCGTTTCATACGCCCTCCGTTTTACTAATGAAAAGTCGTGACTATATTTATACTAGAACAAGTCATTTAAGGTGCTAGTTTCATATGAGAAAAAGTATGAACGGCAAGCGTCAGATAGGCATCGACAAGCAACTGATGATTGCGGTCATTTTGTTGAGCTTAGCTTTCACCTTGGTCAGTACTGGCTTCAATGTGTACTGGGATTACAAGCAAGAGCTAAAAAAACGACAAGCCGAGCTCAATTGGGTCGAGCAAAGTTATTTGCAAAGCCTAACAGAGAGCCTGTGGGTGGAAGATCGTCAGCACCTAGAATCGCAAGTACAAGGCATGATGACCTTGCCTTTTATTGACGCGATCGACATTGCTAACGAGAACGAAGTCATTGTCAAAACGGGCGATGTTGGCCACTCAAAACGCGTGCTTGAGCGACGTTGGCCCATGGAATATCAGTTGGCAGACAATCATTATTTGTTGGCGAATTTGACGGTGCGCTCCAATCTCGATGAAGTCTACCAAGGGCTTTGGCGTAAGTTTGCATTGCTGCTCGTTGGGGAATCGATCAAAACCTTCCTGCTGATGGTCGGGGTGATTTACATTGCTTTGTCGCTTATCGTTAAACCCATCAGCCTGTTGTCTCGAGCGGTGAGCGATTTTAAAGACGGTGAGACACCGAGCCGGCTTCGTTTGCCAGCTCGAGCGTTTGACGATGAAATCTCGCTACTGGCGGAGAAATACAACAGCAGTGTTGAGCGATTGCGTAGCAATTATGCGGAGTTAAAAAGCGCCAAAGAGCAAGCGGAAGTGGCGAATGTGAAAAAAAGCGAATTTTTGGCCACCATGAGCCACGAAATCCGCACCCCGATGAACGGCATCATTGGCGTGGCTTCACTTTTAAAAGAGATGGAGCTTTCCAGTGAGCAGAAACAGTATGTAGAGATGATCAATCACTCTTCAGAATCTTTGCTCGACATCATCAACGACATTCTTGATTTCTCAAAAATTGAAGCAGGGAAAATGGCTATCTCCCTCGAGCCATTTTGCCTTAGTGATCTCGTCGAGCAAATGTGCGCCATTTATACCCTCAAGGCGCATGCGAAAAATCTGCAATTTGTTGTTGAGCTGGCCGAGGATGTGCCGCATACCATGAGTGGCGACAGCAAACACCTCAAACAAGTGCTAAATAACCTGTTGGGTAATGCGGTGAAGTTCACCGAACGCGGCTATGTCAAACTGGTGGTCGCAAAAGAGTTGGACGCGCAGCACATACCCCATATTCGCTTTCAGGTGTTTGACTCCGGCATTGGCATTGCGAAAGAGAAGCAAGAGTTGGTGTTTGAACGCTTTCAACAAGCCGATGGCAGCACCACCAGAAAATACGGCGGTACTGGCTTGGGGTTGGCCATTTGTCGTCGCCTAGTGAGTTTAATGGGGGGAGAATTAGAGCTCAAAAGCGAAGTTGGGCTAGGCAGTTGTTTTGAATTCAGTGTTCCTTGTGTTGATGGGGAAGGCGTTTTTGCCAAAGATCGCAAAGATAATGTGCGCCATTTGCAAGAGTTGGGGGTGACCGAGGTGGACTCAGAACCCTCCTCTGCTCATCAATCCAGCCAAGTCGCAGCGCTGCCAAGAGCCTTGCTGGTGGAAGATACTTTCATCAATCAAAAAGTCGCTAAGTTGATGCTAGAGAAAATCGGCTTGGCGGTGGACATCGCAGAAGATGGTGAGCAAGCCCTTGTGCTCTGCCAGCAGCAGCAATACGGCATCATTTTCATGGATTGCCAAATGCCGGTATTGGATGGCTTTGAAACCACGGAGATTTTGCGTGCCAGCGATGGCTGGACCCGAGATGTGCCGATCATCGCGTTAACCGCCAATGTAGTGGTGGAGGATAAACAGCGTTGTTTTGACGTCGGTATGAACGATTTTCTTGCCAAGCCGGTGACTCAGCAACGAATGAGTGACATGGTCAAACGCTATCTGCCTTTTGATGATTCCTCCACAGGCTCGCATCGTCATCAGCAGCCATGATTCCTTTGGCTAAATTTCTATTCTGCCCACTCGGCTTTTTATGCTATATTGCGCCGCTATACTCAAATAACCTCGTGATGTGCTTGATAGAGCACGAGACCATTGCTGTGCAATGAGGCGAGGTGGTCATGTTTTAATGTTCACTGTTCGAGGATATGCATGTCGTTCAATCTTTCACTGTTACCGCCGGATGAAAAAAATCGAATTGAGCTGGATAAGCAAGCTTCCTTTTTGGTTTGGCAATTGAAAGAAGCGAAATGCGGCCCTGATGCAATCATGACGCAGGCCGAGAAGTTGTCCGATCCGAGCGAAAAAGCGTTTTTTGAGCAATCGATCGAGAAATACAAACGAGTGATGGGGGTGGCATAACTCGATTTGTGCCCAGTTTCCTTAATTTAAGTGACCGGTGCCCCATTCCTCAGCGGAGCGAAAATTGAATTGGTTTCGCTTTTTGCTAAAATCCTTCGCGTTAAAAATGTAAATGTAGAGAGACATCCCGATGGGAAGAAGTTTTGAAGTGCGCAAAGCCTCTATGGCGAAAACTGCAGGCGCAAAAATTAAAGTTTATTCCAAATACGGTAAAGAAATTTACGTGTGTGCGAAAAACGGTGGTATTGACCCAGACATGAACTTGTCACTGCGTCACCTGATCACGAAAGCGAAAAAAGATCAGGTTCCATCACACGTTATTGAAAAAGCACTCGACAAAGCAAGTGGCGGTGGCGGTGAAGATTACCAACCAGCTCGCTACGAAGGTTTTGGCCCAGGTGGCATTAGCGTGATCGTTGACTGTCTAACAGACAATGGCAACCGTACTTTCCAAGACGTTCGTCAGTGCTTTGTGAAGACAGGTGCAAAAATCGGTACTCCTGGTGTGGTTGCACACATGTTCGATCACCAAGCGGTATTCCAGTTCAAAGGTGACGACGAAGAGTCATTCCTAGAAGCGCTGATGATGGCGGATTGCGATGTGACTGACATCGAGCTTGAAGATGGTGTGATCACTATCTACGCGCCAAACACTGAGTTCTTCAAAGTAAAAACGGCGCTAAACACCGAGTTCCCAGATTTGGTTATCGATGTTGAAGAGATCACTTTCGTTCCACAGAACTACAGCCCTGTGCCGGAAGAAGACGCAGAAAAATTCCAGAAGTTCCTAGATATGCTGGATGACTGTGATGATGTTCAGCAGGTTTACCACAACGCTGAAATGTAAGATGTAAAAACCGAGCTCAAGTAGCTCGGTTTTTTTATGCGCTGATTTGTGGGCTCGTCACTTTACTTGCCAGCCATGCGGCCATTTTTCTGACCTGTGGTAATACGGTGAGATTCAGTAGCAAGGCGCAAGGCCAAGCGATGGTGAAGCTTTGTAGCCAAATTGGCGGCCAGTCAGCGCTAAATCCCATCTTATAGCCAGAAATAAGCCCCGACATCACCGTGGCCATCGTCAGTGAAGATAAAATAGCGGTGAGCCAAAATTGCAGATCTTTTTTCATTGAGTCGTCTCTCTTTATTGCTGTCTCTGTTCGCCTCTAATGTATACTTGCCTATATTTGGAAAAAATAGGCAAATTGAGAACTGTGAATTCCATATTCGGAAATATCGATGACTTGTATCTCTTCTGCTGCGTGGTGGAAGAAGGCTCACTGTTGGCGGCGTCACGTAAGCTGGCTTTGCCTGTTTCGACCATGTCTCGCCGTTTATCCGCATTAGAGGAGCGCTTAGGGCTGCGATTATTGGAAAAGCGTGGTCGAGAGCTACTGCCTACTCAAACGGGGCGAGAAGCCTTTGCACAGCTGAGTAGTGGTATGGAACAGATTGAGCTCGGTTTGCTGCATTTACGCCAT
This sequence comes from Vibrio vulnificus CMCP6, assembly GCF_000039765.1. Classification (NCBI taxonomy): domain Bacteria; kingdom Pseudomonadati; phylum Pseudomonadota; class Gammaproteobacteria; order Vibrionales; family Vibrionaceae; genus Vibrio; species Vibrio vulnificus. The sequence goes on from NC_004460.2 coordinate 1,283,962, forward strand.
CACTCTGAGCGGGTCGACGGCAAAGTGAAAGTGGTGATGCCACATCGAATTTATGGTGACTTTGTGGGGCCGGTCATTGAGCAGTACATGCGCGACCACCCCAAAGTGAAACTGGATCTGATCTTGAGCCAAGAATACGCCACGCCAGAAACCGATCGGGATCTGGTGATCACGTTCGACATTCGAGGAATGGACGAGATGATCGCCCGACCTTTCTTTCATGCTCGTCACGCCTTTTTTGTTAGCCAAGCGTATTTGGCGCGAGTGGGAAGCATCACCACTCCTGAAGAGATGGCGACATTTGATTGGATATCGATGACGCGTGATACGCAAATTCCGGTATACCAAGGCGAGCAATTGATCACCATGATCGATACTCAGCCTCGTTTGGTGGTCAACGATATCAATGCGTTGATCCGCGCGGTAGAGCAAGGGTTTGGAGTGGCCTCATTGCCTTTAAGGCATGTTGACCCGAGTCGTGGGTTGATCCGAGTCCTGCCTGAATATCACCGTGGGACGCGTCAAGCGTATCTGGTTTATCGCCAACGTGCCTATCAGCCAAAAGCGTTAACCTTGCTGATTGAAGCGCTGTTAGAGAAAGTACAACAAGCCGAGTTCCGAGCGCGCCCCTAGCGCATCTGCCCCTTCTTTCACCTTAACGCGCACTTCATCGCGCGCTCAATCCGTTTATCTCAAATAGCGACCCTTTATCCCGCTATTTTTCCGTTGGTCGCAAACCCCTGTGAAGGGGCCTTGGTGCTTTTATTCTGTCATCGTCAATCAAAGCACAAGGATATCGCGACGATGTTAGTGAAAAAGAAAACCATCACCACCTGCCTAATGATGACCAGTCTCTTCTTCGCGCCTATGGTCATGGCTAATCCAGATCAAGCGTTGATCAATCAATACAACCTAGCGGTGGAAGGGGAAACTGCGCTGGTGGATCACGTGTATGGTCAGTTGAACGCCTTGATCGAGCGAGAAGGTGCCAAGCCGCTCTCTCTGGTGTACCTCGGCAGCACGCAAACTTTGCAAGGGCGAGATGCCTTCTTGCCATGGAACAAAATGAAATTGACTGAGCAGGGGCTTGCGACCATCAGTAAAGGGCTAGGCATGCTCGACACCTTACCGCCCTCACTGAATGAGCAGCAGCGCATTCAAGGGCTGCCAGAGGGCTACCTTGCTCGTGCGATGGCTGCCGCCACGTTTACCTCTCTGCCCGATATGTTCAATCATTTCGAGCGCGGCTATGAACTCTATTTAGAGTTGTTAGCAGAACCGGATTTTCAAGCGCAGCCCTTTGCCGCCACCTCGTGGGTCTATCGCTATGCCATTCAAGCGGCCTTGCGCGCACAAGATGTGCCGCAAGCTAAAACTTGGTTAGACATGATGGAAAACCAAGATCGCGACAACCTTGATACCCGCTCCGCATCGGCACAAATCGACGTGCAAGGTTAATGGAGGCACTATGATTCAGTTTTCTAATCTGCAGCGCCATTACCAGTTAGGGCTATTGGAAGTCCCTGCACTGCAATCGGTTAGCGGTGCGATTGAACAAGGTGAAATGGTGGCACTTTGTGGCCCTTCAGGCTCAGGAAAAAGCACGCTGCTCAACATCTTAGGGTTATTGGATATGCAGTATACCGGGCAAGTGACGCTGCATGGCGATGATTACCCTCGTTCGGCCAATCAAGCGGCAAAACTTCGACGCGAAAAGCTCGGTTTTATCTTCCAAAAGTTCAATCTTGTGCCAGTGATGACGGCGCTAGAGAACGTGGCGTACCCGTTATACCTCAATGGTGTCGATAAGGCCAAACAGCGTCAGTTAGCGGCTGAAATGCTCGAACGTGTTGGCTTAGGGGAGAGTTTACATGCCTTGCCGGATCAGCTTTCTGGTGGTCAACAGCAACGGGTGGCCATTGCACGGGCGTTGGTCCATCGGCCTACCTTAGTGATCGCCGATGAGCCGACGGCCAGCCTAGATAGCGTCACGGCCAACTTGGTTATCGACATCATGAAACAACTCGGCCATGAACGGGCCACCACGTTTGTTGTGGCTACCCACGATGGGCGAATGGCATCACGTTGCGATCGCACTATTGAACTATTAGATGGCCGCTTGCGTCAGCATCACGAGCAGGAGGTGATCTCATGGGCCAGTTAGTTGCACGTCTGTTTCCTGATTCGCTGCGCTTGGCGTGGCTTAACCTAAAGCGCAATGGTCGCCGCAGCTTGTTGTCTGTTCTGATCATTGCCATTGCGGTATTCGCGTTGACCAGTGCGGGTGGGTTTGGTTTGTACACCTACGACAGCCTCAAAGAGTCAACGGCGAGAGACACTGGCCACATTACCATCAGTACGCCGGGCTTTTTTGCTAAAGAAGAAGAGATGCCTCTGAGCAATGGCTTAAGCCAGCCTGATGACCTTATTGCCAGTGTCATAGGCCTCAATGAGGTGCGTGGTGTGCAGCCGAGAATAGAATTCAATGGTCTCATTTCCAACGGCAGTAAGTCGGCGATTTTTGTCGGCATTGGTGTAAATGATCGTGAATTTGATATGAAAGGGCCTTTTCTTGATGTTCGAGAAGGTAAGACGTTATCCAACCCACGAGGACAACGCTACGATCCGGCGGAACCGGAAGTGATGTTGGCGATGGATCTGGCGCGAAATCTCAATGTGACGGTGGGGGATTGGATTACCCTGTTGGCCACCACCACGGACGGAGCCCTCAATGCATACGACTTCAAGGTGCGTGGCCTCTACGCAACGGGGGTGCCTGAGTTGGATAAGCGCCAGCTTTACATCCACATTGACAGTGCGCAATCGCTGCTGGCAACAGACAAAGTGAGTGTGATTTCTGTGTTCCTGTTTGAGACCGAAAAAACCGCCGCCGTGCAGCAGCACTTGTCGGCTTTGCTGAGTCAGTTCTCTCAAGAGCTGAAATTGACGCCTTGGCAAGAGCGGGCCTTCTTCTATCAGAAAGTGAAAGATCTTTATGACCGTATTTTCGGCATCATGGGGGCGGTGATGGGGCTGGTGGTGTTCGTGGCACTGTTTAATACCATGACCATGTCGGTCACTGAGCGAACCCGCGAAATTGGTACCTTATCGGCACTGGGCAGTTACCCGCGCGACATCATCATTGGCTTCTTACGTGAAGCGGGGCTATTGGCTTTGCTGGGGAGCCTTGTTGGTGCGCTAGCCAGTGGTGCTATCTCACTGCTTTTAATGGTGGTGGATGTACAAATGCCACCGCCACCAGGCAGAACCGATGGTTACCCACTGATGGTTTATTTCTCATTTGAACTGGTAGCCATCGCGGCGGTTGGTGTGGTGTGTATCTGCCTTCTGGCTGCCTATCTTTCTGCCCGCAAAGGGGTAAACAAACCGATTACGGAGGCGCTAACCTATGTATAACGCAATAAAAGCTGGCTTATGGATGGCGCTGCTTTGCGCCTCAAACTGGGCGTCGGCTCAACCGAGCGATGAACAAGTGATGAGTATGATCAAGCAAGCGGACGATTACCGACTCAAAGAAACGTCTGCGCGCGTGGTCTCATTGGTGAGCCTGTATGAGAACGATCAGTTGGACAAAACTCGTGAGTACCATGTTTACACACGGCCAAATCGCGAATCTCTGGTGATTTTTAAATCGGCCGTGGAGGCGGGGCAAAAGATGTTGATGCTGCAAGATAACTACTGGTTACAAATGCCAAAAAGCCGTCGACCGATTCGCATCACGCCAATGCAGAAACTGCTGGGGGAAGCATCGGTAGGGGACATTTCAACCCTCACTTGGAGCGAGGATTACCAAGCCACATGGAGAGCGGAGGAAATCGTGTCCTCGTTGTCAGGGCAAGCAACGTCAACACAGCATTTACAGCTGACGGCCAAAACCTCAGGGGCCAGTTATCAAACCATCGATCTGTGGTTGACCGTGCCTGAGCACTTTCCGCTCAAGGCGGATCTTTATCTGCGCTCTGGCAAGTTGGCAAAGCAAGCTTGGTTTACACGTGGCGAGCGCAACGGGGAGCCGAGCGTGACGGAAATGACGTTGCTCGATCATATTCAGCCAGCGAAGAAAACCGTCATTGAGTACCAAGATGTTCAGCCGTGGCAGCTTGAGGATAAGTTTTACAATCCCAGCTATCTCTCTAAGGCCGATTCGGTGCAATTCTAGCTAACTAAGGAGCAAATCAATGGCGGTTTGTGTGCACCATCGACCAGCTCGTCTGTCGTCTGCTAAACGGGCAAGCAGCTTACTGCTTGGCACTTTGCCTTGGTGGACGATGGCTGGGGAATTGAGCAGTGAGTGGGATTGGGCGCTCAGTTACGAAGCGGCGCAATCTCGCCAATCCGTATTCACCACCACACAATATGCGCATCGCAGTGAACTCAACGCGATGTTGGATTTACAACTGGCGTATCACACTCAGCAGGGGCAATGGACCTCTTCGTTCGCCCTCTACAGTGATGGGCTTTATCTCAACAATGGCGAGCGATCGGTTTGGTGGGAGAGCCGTGATAGCCAGTGGGTGGTACGTGAGTTGGCTTGGTTAGGTGAATGGCAAGTCGGGGATTGGCTGCTGGATGTGAGCGTTGGCAAATTACGTTTGGATTGGGGGGTAGGCTATGGTTATCGCCCGCTGGATCTGTTTCGACCTTATCGACAAAATCCAGTGACCTTGGTGGCCGAAGAAGGCACTGGCGTCGTCTCGTTTTCTCACTATGACTTAGCGGGAGAGTGGACGCTGCTGTTCACCGATTCCAGTTGGAGTCAGATGGAGCAAAGCGCGCTGGATGAAGCCGCGCAGCAGCGAGGCGCAGGAATCCGGCGTTACTGGCTGGATGACGATCATGAATGGCAGTGGATCGCCTATTACGACGATGTACGCCAAGGGCTAATCGGCGGCAGTGTGAGGACGGTCTTCAACGAGGCGTTATCGCTGCATAGCTCAGCATTGTGGCAACATCAAAGCGTCGGCTATCAACTTCCGGATTCTCTGTTTGCCCCTGTGGCGGTAGAGGAGCAGGGAGAGGCATGGCAAGCGTTAGTCGGCGTGAACTGGGCCAGCGAAAGTGGTCACTCCTTGTTAGCGGAATATTGGTATGACAGCCGTGCGTGGTCAAAGCGCCAGTGGCAACAGGCGATGGATCGCGCGCGCCTGTTAACGCAGCAGCCCAATACCGAACCTCTGGCCGCCAGTTATGCACAAGGTTTTGAGCATGCGAATTTAGTTCAACACAACCTGATGCTGCATTGGAGTTGGGACAGCAACGCCTGGATGATGTGGCACGGTGTCTCCGCTCCGCAATGGTTAGCGGATGTTACGCCAACTCTCGATATCTTATTTTCGCCGGAAGATGGCGGTGTCATCCTAACTCAGTGGATTCGCTACCAATGGATTGATACTGGCCAGCAGAGTGTGGAATTGGAATTTGCCGCACGCTTTTTAACGGGGGATAGCCAATCAGCGTATGCGCAAATTGAGGATAAGCATATGATGGTCTTGAATCTAAAAGGGAGGTTTTAGATGTTTTTTTCTCGGGTAGCAAAAAATCGTGCCGCGCAGGAAGCGTTGTCATCCAATCACTTAGCGAGCAACGACGCGCAAGCCCTTGAGGGCGGATGGTTACGCTCGTTTGCCGTGACGTCTGTCTTCTGCTTGTTTGTGTCAGTGCTGACCTTATCTGTTTGGGGCGGCGCTTACTATATCCATTTGATCATTAGCTTTGGTTTCGGTTATTCGGCGTTGTTCTTCTCTTGGCTGATCGAAAAGCTCTTCCCTATGATGCCAAGAAACGCGGAAATCCTTCTCTCCCTAACGGCATGTTTGCTGTTTGGTATTCTCAACGCGCGTTTTTGGGTGGGGGATTACTTTGGCATCACTGATATGGTTCCGGTGGGGCTGATGGGACTGTTGTTTAGCGGGATGTGTTATTTCTATTTTCACTCCAAAGAGCAACAAATGTTGGCTGCTCACGAGTTAGAAGTGATGAAACGTGAGAAAGCCGAGCAAGAGCGCGCCCTGTTAATGAGTCAACTCAAACAACTGCAAAGCCAAATAGAGCCGCACTTTCTGTTTAATACTCTGGCCAACATCAGTGCGCTCATGAGCTGTGATGTGGAGAAAGCCCAGCAGATGCTGACGCGTTTAACCGATTTATTGCGCTCAACGCTGAAGAGTTCGCGTGAAGAGAGAACGTTACTCGCCAGTGAACTGGAGATTCTCGATGCCTATCTCGCGATTCAAAAAATTCGTTTGGGTGAGCGGTTGGAGTATCACATTCATTGCCCAGAGGCGCTGAAAGGGTGTGTGATTCCACCGATGTTGATCCAACCTTTGGTGGAAAATGCCATTACGCATGGGATTGAACCCAAAGTGCAAGGGGGCAAAGTTGAGGTCCGAGTAATGAAAAATGAACTCGGCCTTGAGCTGCGCGTCGTGGATACTGGGGTGGGCTTTGGGCAAGCCTCTCGCTCGGGATCGGGGGTAGGGCTTAACAACATTAAACAACGTTTGGCGACCTTGTTTGGTGAATTAGGCACGCTAACTCTATTGGAAGGTCGCCACGGTGGGGTTTGTGCTGTTATACAAATGCCGCCGCAACAAGAGAAACAGGAAGCGAAAGCGTGATGACTTCAATGACGGCGTTGATTGCCGATGATGAACCCCTACTGAGACACCACCTCAATCGGATGTTGGCGGATGTTTGGCCTGAGCTCGAGGTGGTGGCGTTGGTGGGGGATGGGCAGCAAGCCCTCACTTCGATTGAACAACTTCAGCCCGATATCGTGTTTTTGGATATCCGCATGCCAGAGCTTGATGGTATCGCTGTGGCAAAACAGCTCAATCGTGGTGAGTATCGTCCAACCATCGTTTTTGTGACCGCTTATGATGAATATGCGGTGAAAGCCTTTGAGCAACAAGCGATCGATTACTTAATGAAGCCACTGAGCGAAGCGCGTCTTATCGATACTTGCCAACGCATCAAAGCACGTCAACAGCCCACGGTATCGCCACCGGATGTGGGGGCGTTGTTGAGTCAACTTCAGGCGTTGTCTAAACCGGCGCAACCTCAATATCTACAGTGGATTCGCGCGGCATTAGGAGACGATATTCATCTTATCTCGGTGAATGATGTACTCTATTTTAAAGCGGAAGAAAAGTACGTCACCGTGCACACCCTTGCCAAAAAAGAGTTCCTGATTCGCATGTCGTTAAAGGAGCTTTTGGCCCAACTTGACCCCGAACGGTTTTGGCAAATACACCGAGCGTCGGTCGTTAATGTGGCAGCGATAGAGAAAGTGCAGAAGGATTTTACGGGGCGAATGTCGGTGACGGTCGGGGAGCAAAAGCTGCCAGTCAGCCGCGGCTCTCAGCATCTGTTCAAAGGCATGTAGCGGAAAATGTCTTGCCAAGAGGGCGGCGAGATAACGGCGAGAGATCGAAGGCGTCAGCGCTTTATCGCAGCGTAAGCGATGGGGAAAACGGCTACCTGCAGAGGGCCAGCAAGACGAAATGTTTACAGTGTAAATTGCGTAAACAAAAGAGAAGGGCAGCGTCGCTGCCCTTGTCGTTGCTGTTTTGTTGCGTTTGCAACGGATGTTAGACGGTGAAGCGTCCGACGAGATCAGAAAGTTGGTGCGCTTTCTTATTCAAGCTTTGGCTACCCATGCGGTTTTGGTTAGCTAAGTCCGCTGATTGGCTACTTTGATCTGAAATCACCACGATTCGTTCTGAAATTTCCTGACCAACAATACTTTGCTCCTCGGTTGCGGTTGCAATCAAAGAGTTCATATCCATGATGGTGCCAATCGAGTCGATGATTTTCAGCAAAGCAGCGGCGGCGGCATTGGCTTCTTCTACCGTGCTTTCACCACGGGCTTGGCTGGCATCCATCGCTTTCACTGCAGCATCCGATGCGGCTTTCAACTGGTTGATCATCTGATGAATTTCACCCGTACTGTCTTGTGTGCGGCTGGCGAGTTTGCGAACTTCGTCTGCCACCACCGCAAAACCGCGGCCTTGTTCGCCAGCGCGAGCAGCTTCAATGGCGGCGTTCAATGCCAGCAAATTGGTTTGCTCTGCGATGTCTTGAATCACTTCCAAAGAAGAGGAAATGTTTTTCACATCACCCTCGAGGCGAGAAATGACGTCATTGGCTTTCGAGACTTCACCAGCGAGCTCACGTACTGACGAAGCTGCCGAGTTGACGATGGTTTGCGCTTCATGGGCATTTTCTTCCGCGTAGCGCGCTGCTTGCGCCGCTTGGCTGGCGTTGCTGGAAATTTCGGTGGCGGTGGTGGTCATTTCTGTCATGGCGGTGGCCACTTGTTCGGTTTCCCCACGTTGACCTGCGGCGAGGTTGTCCACTTCGGTTGCGCGGCGAGACATATTGTCCGTTTCGCTGACCACGTCCTTGCCAACTTCCGTGACACTGCGAATGATGTTTTGCAGGCTACCGACAAACTGATTGAAGTTGCGGCTCAATTGCTTGAACTCTGGCACGCTGAAATCTTCCATGCGCGCGGTTAAATCAGCATCGCCACTGGCAAAGGAGCGTATTGATTCATCAAACATTTCCAGCGGTCGCATAATGCTGCGGTTAACGAAGACGGCAAACACACCTACGATGAGCGCAATAATGATGGCAAAAAACGCGATAGCGGAAAGGGTGGTTTGCAACGCATCGTGAGCGGTGCTCTCCATCTCCATCACGATAGCGTCAATGTCATCGGTGTAAAAACCAGTACCGATCATCAGATCCCACTCCGAGATAAAAATGGAGTAACTCAACTTTGGTAGGGGGGTGGTTTGGCCCGGTTTTGGGAAGTAGTAAGTGGTGAAATCACCAGTGCGGGCATTCTTCAACAAATCTTTGATCAGATAGTTGCCCTTTTGGTCTTGGAGATTGATAAAGTTTTCACCAATGCCTTTATCACTTTTACCGACAACAATGCGTGTCCCTTTTGAGTCATAGGCAAACACATAGCCAGAGTCACCATATTCGAGCTCGCGCAACACTGGCAGCGCTTCTTCCAGTGTCGCTCTGCGGTTCAGCAGTGGCTGCACGGCGGATTTCGCCATTTGAATGTAGTTTTTCAACTCCTCTTGCTTCATCCGCATCATGTTGTCGCGAGTGATTTCAACTTGTTGCTCATTAAATGCGGTGGTTTTCAGATAGGTAAACCACATCATTCCCAGAGCAATGGTTAGAACAGGCACGATTGAAAGAATATACAATCTTTTTCTTATGGTTAAATTCATAACAACTTTCCTTGCGTCACAGCAGCATTGTTAAGCCGAATAGCGTAGTAAATGGTTCTTGTAATAATGCTTTAAGCTTAGCCAATCCTTCGCCAAGGTAATGTGAAATTGGAGGGTTTTATGAAATAAAAATGATGAGATTGTTATTATTTTGTTTCTCATCATTTTTTGACACTATGAATGGTGCATCCGATTGATTATGGTTAGTTAGGTTTATTCAGGCGCGCTAGTGAGATAGCGATGCCAGTTGTCACTGAGGGTTTGATAGTTCGCTTGGCAAAACTCAGTGCGCTCTTGGCGGTACTCTTTTTCTATTTCATCAAGTAGGTTGGGATGCCGCTCAGGATTGCTGCCATAGACCAAACAGAGCGTGGCAAAGTAGCGCTGCAAATCAAAGCTGTGTTCATCAATGTACTCATCCAAATCGTAGTACTCAGGTTTGTCTTCTGACTCAAAAGCAAACATGTCTGCTGCGCTGATGGCAATCTCATCGCCATTTTCGACGTAATCGATCAGCAATAAGGTGGCAAAATTGTCCACGGCATCTTCTTCTTTACCCAAAATAGCGATGTTCTGATCGGCAATGTAGGCGTGGCCAGCTTCATGAAGTAGGGTATGCAGCATGGTGTTGATCGCACCGCTTTCCGCGCTTTTCCCATAGGTTTTTTGATACTCATTTTTACGGAAATAATCGAGTGACTCGGTGTAAAACGAAAAAGGAATGTGCACGATGTGCGTTTCGGGATCATACAGTGGGCCTTGATCGCCACCATAGCTGACGGTTAAGGTCTTTTTGAACGGAAAGAGCGAATGAGAAAGATCGAGCAGGGTTGTGTTGATTTGATAAGACTCGAGTGTATCGATAATCGTCTGCTCTTGTTTGGTAACCTGCTTGGGGTAGAGGATTTGAATGGATTCGGCAAGTGCCCCAGCGCTAAAACAAGACGCCAGTAATAGACTGAGTGGCCAGCGTGTTTTCTGGCAAGAGGGTTGTGGATGTTTCATGATTTTTCCTTTCAACTGAGGCTGAATGTGTGTTTCATGTTTATGCTAAATGGTTATGTTTAATCAGTGAATTCTGGTGATATACAGTCTGATTGTTGGAAACTTTGACCAAGATCGGACATTTTCGTCGATTTATGTTATAGTCCGCTTCCATTTTGGCCACTGTTGTAGAGTAAAGCTCAACAATCCGCCCTTTGCCAGTTTAGGTGCTCGCTCCGAGTTGTCGGCAGTTTGTCGATAGAGGAAACGGTCAGGAACGAAAAAAGCGCGGCAAACAGAGGCAAAATGGAAGAGGATTTTGAATGCCAGTTATGGCGTCGAGGCATCTGTATACCGTAACGGAATGTTTGTCGTACAGATTGGCCACTCATCGATTAGGGAGCTAGAAATAGCTCCTTTTGTATTTTGGAAGCTTGCAAAGGGTGTTTGAGACATCACCCAATGATCGCCTTCCATCCCTTGAGCCTAACCAGATGGCTTGTACTCGCTGCCTATACCCCGTTTAGATTGGTGTTTCACCTTATTTGGCAGCGCATTAGACGATGCAGTAACTGACGTTCAAAAGCAAAATACTAACACTCTGATATTAAGGAAGATAAAGAGTCTGAGATGAAGAGGTTGTATGAATCATTTAATCACAGTCGGTGCACTGGAATCTTTTTTAGTGGCGATTAGCGTGCTGTTTTTAGGGCATTTTATTAATGCCAAACTCCCCATCCTAAGAAAATTCAATATTCCCGAACCCATTGTTGGTGGTTTGATTGTCGCCTGTATCATTACGATTTTGCATTTCCGTGGCATCGATTTGGAATTCAACTTGCCCTTGCAAAATACCTTTATGCTGATGTTTTTCTCGACGGTGGGTTTGGCGGCAAACTACACTCAATTGCTCAAAGGTGGCGCCAAAGTGTTCCTGTTTTTGGCGGTGGCGTCGGTGTACATCGTGATTCAAAATGGCGTTGGTGTTTCGCTGGCGAGTATGCTGGGCTTGGATCCGTTAATGGGCCTTATCGCGGGCTCCATTACGCTTTCCGGGGGTCATGGAACTGGCGCGGCATGGTCGCAAACGTTCGCAGATAACTATGGTATGTCCAACACGCTTGAAATCGCGATGGCCTCTGCGACGTTCGGTTTGATTATCGGCGGCCTGATTGGTAGCCCAGTGGCGCAGCGTTTGGTCGACAAGCACAACGTCGAGTCCGAGTATGGCCGAGGTTCAAAAACCCACGAAAAATTCCCTGAACTGGTGACTTACAACGAATACGAAGAGGATAAGGTGACGGCAAAGAAAGTGATTGAGAAGCTGTTCTTCCTGATCATTTGTGTGACCGGCGCCAAGTACGTTGAACAGTGGGTCAGCACCTATGAAATCAAATGGTTGATGATTCCAGACTTTGTCTATGCGCTGTTTATCGGTGTCATCATCACCAACTTCCTTGAAGTGACGAAAATCCGTAAGTTAGACGCTGAAACCGTCGATATGCTCGGTACGGTGTCGTTGTCGCTGTTTTTGGCGATGGCGCTAATGAGTTTGAAGCTGTGGAACATCTTCGATCTGGCGATTCCATTCTTGGTGATCTTAGCGGTGCAATCGGTGGTGTTGGCGCTGTTTACTTACTATGTGACGTTTAAAGTGATGGGCAGCAACTATGACGCGGCAGTCATTGCTGGTGGCCATTGTGGTTTTGGCCTAGGTGCGACGCCAACTGCAGTGATGAACATGGGGTCAATCGTGAATCGTTTTGGCCCTTCGCCTCAGGCCTTTATGGTGGTGCCGATAGTGGGGGCGTTTTTTATCGATATCGTCAACTTAATTGTCTTACAGGGCTTTATCTCCTTTATGGGGTAAGTCGTGTGTCAATGTTCGATATTGTTCACCAACAAGGGAGCCAAATGGCTCCCTTAGTTTTTGATACTGTTTGACCTCTCTTGCCTTGACGATAATGGCCATGGGCGAGTCTTGCTCACCATATTCACTCAATAGAAATTTATATTTCTCACATGGTGAGATAATAAGTCAGTAATCTGTCACTTATTCTTATTAATTGAGAATTTAAAGGGAATGGTTCAGTGACATTTGATTTCATCGCGGCACACTGGCTCCTCATTGAAAAACGCACGTAGTTTCGTTCACTACCACTCGGGATAGCCTAATACTCTCTCAACCCTCTTGCTGCGTGTATCGTGGTACCACAGTGCGCTGTGCCTTAATAAGCAGGGCTTTGAGAGAAAAACGCCAATTTGCAGCAGCCGTTCTGCACTCGAGTTGCGGTGAGCGACGTTACTCATGCCACAACAATAGAGGTTTTATGAACAGTGTTGTATCTGTTGGTCCGCAGGAGTCCTTTCTCATCGCCGTTGGCGTGCTATTTTTGGGTCACTTTATTAATGGCCAAATTCCGATCCTCAAACGTTTTAATATCCCAGAGCCGATTGTCGGCGGCTTAGTGGTGGCCTTGGTGATCACCCTTGCCCACTTTAATGGCATCACTTTTGACTTTGACTTACCGTTGCAAAAAACGTTTATGTTGATGTTTTTTGCTACGGTGGGTTTGGCTGCCAACTACAAACAATTGCTCAAAGGTGGCGTGAAGGTCCTGCTGTTTTTACTGATTGCGTCGATATACATCGTGGTGCAAAACGGCATTGGCGTCTCGCTGGCGAGTATGCTTGGTCTTGACCCCTTACTTGGGCTGATTGCTGGCTCCATCACGCTCTCTGGCGGTCATGGAACCGGAGCAGCATGGTCGCATACCTTTACGCAAAACTATGGGTTAGAGAATGCCTTAGAAATCGCGATGGCCTCTGCCACGTTTGGTTTAGTGATGGGCGGGATCTTGGGCAGCCCAGTGGCGCAGCGTCTGGTGGACAAACACCAATTGGAATCTGAATACGGTCGAGAATTGCAAGCCCACCAACGTTTTGCTGATTTGGTCACTTACAATGAAAATGAAGAAGACAAAGTCACGGCTAAGAAGGTGATTGAAAGCTTGGCGCTGATGTTTCTGTGTGTGATTGGCGCGCGCTACCTCTCTCAATGGGTCAATCAATTAGACATTGCTTGGTTGATGATCCCCGATTTTGTTTACGCGCTGCTGCTGGGAGTGTTTGTAACTAACTTCCTTGAACTCACCAAAGTGAGAAAGTTGGATTTAGAAACGGTGGATATGCTCGGCACCGTTTCGCTCTCACTGTTTTTGGCCATGGCATTGATGAGCTTAAAACTGTGGAATATTTTTGATTTGGCGCTGCCATTTCTGTTTATTTTGTCTATTCAATCGTTGGTGATGGTGCTGTTTAGCTACTTCGTGACGTTTAAAGTGATGGGACGAAACTACGACAGTGCGGTGATCGCCAGCGGTCATTGTGGTTTTGGTTTGGGCGCGACCCCCACCGCTGTGATGAACATGGGGTCGATTGTGAATCGCTTTGGCCCTTCTCCGCAGGCGTTTTTAGTGGTGCCTATTGTCGGCGCGTTTTTTATCGATTTAGTCAATATGCTGATATTACAAGGCTTTATCGCTTTTCTTGGGTAATTGACTTTTCACTCAAATACATGGGATTGCGGTGGAGGTCGCACTGCGATTTATCTCTGCCGAAACAAAAGGTTAGTCACTGCCTTTGTTGATATTTTCAGCTAGAATAATGGTTCTTGTGTACGGTAAATAACCACGAATGAAAGGAGGCAGCCATGACGGACAAAATCTCAACGACGGCATTGGCAAAAATGCGCAACATTGAAGCCTCTCAACTGTTTACCGATTTGAGCCGTGCTGGTTACATCAGCCGAGTGGGCGATAAATGGATTCTCACCGAATTGGGCGCGCGGTTTGGCGGCGAATATGTTGACCATACGAAATTTGGCCAGTTCATTGTCTGGCCTGTGAACTTGCATGTTGAGTTGACCTCTACTCAAGGCAAGTTATTGAGTGCGACGCAAATCGGCGAGCTGCTTGGGCTTAATGCCAAAAAGATGAACCAGTTGCTCAGTGAAATGGGCTGGATGGCCAAAACTGAGCGTGGTTGGGAAGTGACCGAATCGGGCATTCGTGCTGGTGGTAAACAAAAAGGTGATGGTGAGGAGAAGCCATACTATTTGTTGTGGCATGATTCGATTACACGCAACAAACGCCTCAAGCAATCGGTGGTGGAGTTCTTGGGGCAAGACGCGGAAGTGCATGCGACGGATAAGTCATTTTCCAGTTTCCGACAGAAATTTGAGGCGAAACACCGCACCTTAGATGGCCACTATGTGCGCTCTAAAGGAGAGTTGTTGATCGACAATTGGCTGTATTTAGCTGGTGTTGCTCATGCTTACGGGCGGCAGTTACCGATTGAAGAAGAGATCATCAGTGATTTTTATTTGCCTGCTGGCAAAGTCTATTTGCAGTTCTGGGGTAGCGATAACGGTGGAACACCAGAGGCGAATAAAGCCAAGATTCGCGCGGTGTATCAAGCGCATCATTTCCATCTGATTGAAGTTGAGCAAGACGAGCTGGAAAGCCTGGATGAGGTGTTGCCGCAGCGTTTAAGGCCATTTGGCATCAAAGCGTATTAGTGGCTCAGCTCCATCAGCGGCGTACGTGTTTCACTCTGTATCCAATGAAAAAATCCCGCAAAATTTGCGGGATTTTGTTTTTCTGGTGTTCGCTCAGAGCGAGATTAGAAGCCGACGATGTTCTTAGCTTCTAGCTCAGTGAAGTATTTTACTGTCTTCACTTTTAGCTCTTGAGTTGATGGCTCATCACATACGATCACTGACTTAGGATGTAGTTGAAGAGCAGAAACAGTCCATAGGTGGTTTACGCTGCCTTCTACCGCTGCTTCTAGCGCGAGTGCTTTGTTATGGCCTGTTACTAGGATCATAATTTCTTGAGAATCAAGCAACGTACCCACGCCGATCGTCAAGGCGTATTTTGGTACTTGGTTGATGTCGCCATCGAAGAAACGAGAGTTAGCAATACGCGTGTCTTCCGTTAGTGTCTTGATGCGAGTGCGAGACGATAGAGAAGACGCTGGCTCGTTAAATGCGATGTGACCATCGTTGCCCACGCCACCCATGAATAGGTTGATACGGCCGTAAGATTTGATTTTGTCTTCGTAACGCTGACATTCTGCTTCGTGATCTTCCGCATTGCCGTTTAGCAGGTTGATGTTCTCTTCCTGGATGTCAATGTGGTTGAAGAAGTTGTTGTACATGAATGAACGGTAAGATTCTGGGTGATCGGCGGAAATGCCAACGTACTCATCCATATTAAAAGTCACAACGTGCTTAAAGCTCACTTTGCCTTCTTGGTAAAGTTCAATCAGTGCTTTGTATGTCGCAAGAGGAGTGCCACCCGTAGGTAGACCCAATACGAAAGGACGCTCAGCTGTTGGTTGGAAATCATTGATACGCTTAGCAATATGTGCCGCTGCCCACTTACCAACTTGTGCTGCGGTTTTTAACGGGATAAGTCTCATTTTTCGCCCCTAGATATTAGAAATTTTGGATGTACCGAAACATTATTTTGCATTATAAAATAAGTTTTGTGTGGCTGCCATTGTTTTAGGTCAAAATTTCACATATTTCACCTAACTGTCACCATTGTGGCTGATGACACACGTTTGCGCTGGGTGTTTTTCTTGGATTGAGCGTCGATGAATGAGTTAAATCTGTTCTAATCAGTTGATAAATTTATCTTCTAAATTAAGTAGTAATTTGAAGGGGCTCAACTTTACGCATTGGCGAAATAACCACCACCTGCCCATACTCATAGTGTGTTCTTCTGCAGGAGCCAGATCATGAAAAACGAGTTAGATTCCACCAAAATTCTGCACGCGTATGAAACCATTATGGAACGAGGCACCCCAACCGAATTTGGCAAAATTTACGAAGGGGTCGAAGCGTTTTCAGATTATGATGGCTACAGCGTGTACATGCGAGGCAATGGGGTTGAGTTAAAAGTCGGTTTTCACAACACCTACCACCTAGATTATGAGCAAGAGCACTTGCGCGATAGCTTCTTGAAAAAAGTGGCACTGCTCGCCAAATAAAGCGTGCCCCACCAGTTAAGGCTAATTACCTCTATTTTGATGCACTTGTTTCGGCAAGTGCGTCAGTGTTTTAGAGATCGAATCAAATAAGCGAGTGTCGGCTCAATGTCACCTTGATGTTGAGGGATGCGATGACGTGGTTGAGTTAGCCATCCACGTTCAACCAATTCGTCAATCAGATCTAAGTAACGATGGCTGCATTTTCCAATCATGAGGTTGTCTAGGCTGCGCTGTTTGCTGAGATCCAGCATGGCTAAGAAGCCTTTGAGATACACATAGTCTTTTGTGAAGCCACCACCGCGGTAAACGCGAGTTGTGATGATGAAGGCATCGTCCCTTTCTAGCTGGAGCTCATCAGTTAAAAAACAAAAAGTCTGGTAGAAGTTGTGCTCTTTGAGTAAGGAATCCACCGCCAGCACTCGAACGGCTAAGGCTTGTAAGCGAGCATGGGACAGGTATCCAGAGTGGTACTCCGCCATGATCGCCAAACCTTCCTGTGTCAAGGTGTCGCCTGGTAGACCGAGTCGAAACACTTGCAATGGCTGCATTTTGGCATTGAAGGTGGTGGCCATATGCACACCAAGTTCATGTTGGATCAGGCGTCTCAGTTCCGTATCGTGAAAAGTGACCTTGCCATTTAAAAGGAGCGTCGGGGGATTTGAACTGACCATGGCGCGTGCCGCCAAGGAAGAGGACAAACTCACTTTACAAGGCATCTCCCACCCTTTTGTGGCCTGTTGCATCTGCGTTTGTGCTTGCTGTGCAGTAAAAAGTGCCCCGTGTTCTTCATCGAGTGTCTGCGCGTAGAGAAGAAACTGAGCGTTGCTGATATCGACGCCGTCGGGACGACCGTAATGACGTAACGAGTTATAGAGAAATGCCTCTTGCCCCACGCTGGTTAGCAGGTCAATTTTCTCACTCAAATTATTCACCATATCGCTGTAGAGCTGGCGCATATCAGGATCGGCGATGGTTTCGATCGGAAAACGATAAAGCTGATGTTTGAACTCGTTGGCATGGATAGGCAGCTGGCGATAGCGATAGTCTGGAGTATAGCGATTGGGGGCCGCTTCAAAGCGTTTTCGTTCGGCGGTTAAATTGGTTGGGTTAACGTATTTAAGCGTTTCAACCTTATTGGCCAGTTTGTAGAGCGCTTTATCCACGGCCAGTACCGCAGGCTCGATCGATGAGCTCAGCATATCGGCTTTGCTGACCGAGCGGCGGCGATTGAATTTGCGTTGAAAAAAGGCACTGGTTTGGCTAAAGGCTTCTTTCAAACCGGATTGCAACGCCTCGAGGACCAAAGGAAACAGCGTGCCGCTCTCCTCTTCCATAAAAACTTTCTTCACCTCGGTAGGCAGTACTAAGGTGCGATCAAAGTGTGCGTTCGTGTGGGCAATTAAGTAGCCTCGGCCTTCAAATACGGCGTTGACTTGCGCTGTGGCGGCGAGGTTAGGTAGCGCAATGCTTTGCAATTCTGCGCAAAAACGTTTCACCACCGATTGCCAGCGTTCTATATCAATTTGTGCGGTGCCGATGTTGAATACTGGCGCGTCTGCTTGTTGCCGCTTGTAGTTGTAAGAGTGAACATCAAACACCAGTACCATACCGTGCAGCGATTCGAGTTTGGCGATCAATGCTTCATAAAGTTGATAAAAAGCCGCGTGTTTTTGATGACTTCGGTTGCGCTGCTGATTGCTGAGAGGTTTCTTCCACACCTGCACATCCCAAGCCGATTTGTAGTATGTGCTTAGCGTCATGGCTCGATTGAGATCGTACTCAAAACGCGAATCAAGGCCGATCAGCACAATCGGTTGTGACATGATCATGTCATCGGTGTAGGGATCTTCTTCGAATAAGCGTTCACTGTCGCTAAGTAAGCACTGGTTGGTCAAATCGCTTCTTAACCGATGTCCGGCGTGAATGGCGGTACATACCACAGGTAGGTATTCATCGATTTTGATGAAGCAGCCTCCCTCCACCAACTCGCCTGAAAATGGCTGCCCTCGTTTGATCATCGAGAGCATCTCTTCTAATGCGTATTGGTTATGGGTCGATGTGAGCATTTTGTACCGCCGTGCGGAAAGCGCTCTTACGCTGCTGGAGGAGTTCTTTGGAATTGACGATGTTTTCAACAAAATCTATCACCTGGCGCTGCAAGCGTACTCGGTTGAGTTTGTTGATTCGGGTAATACCGCCTGGGCTCAGTACATTCACCTCAACCAGCTTATTGCCGATCACATCAAGACCAGTGAAATAGAGGCCATCTCGCACTAATTTGGGGCCAATAGCTGCGCACAAGCGTCGCTCTTCTTTGGTGAGAGTGTGCTTAATGACTGACCCTCCTGCGTGCACGTTTGAACGAAACTCGCCCTTGGCCGGAATCCGCGCCATTGCACCAATAGGCTCACCATTGAGCATCAAAATGCGTTTGTCGCCTTCCTCGGCACCTTCAATGTAATCTTGCAAAATCACATAGTTACTTTGTTCGCCTTCCCCAATATAGAAATCGAGGAGTGAACGGAAGTTCTGTTGTGCATTTTTCTCAATCACAATCACACCATGCCCACCAAAGCCATTGAGCGGTTTGAGGATCATCTTCTCGCTCTGGGACTCTTCCAAAACGCGTTGCAGATACTCTCGATTTTTTGAGACATGGGTAGAAGGGAGAAACTCGCTGGCTGTGCCGCCCATACTGGCGGTGTAGAGCTTGTTATTAGCGATACGTAGGCCTTCAAGGTCGTTGATGATCAGCGTATCGTCTTTGATGGAATCGAGGAAATTCAGGGCAAGATTGTCTAAAGGAGGATTCGCCCGCATGAAAATAACGTCAAAACCCGCCATAGGGAGGCAGGCTTTTTGAAATTCGGCCTGACGATAAAAAGTCGGTACCTTGTCTGAAATTCGCAGTCCTTTTTTCAGGACCTGACAGAAACCAAATACGTTACTGTCTCTAATGGTCAATCCGCTCGTTGTTGTAATGGCAACCGTGTGGCCTCTTAATGCGCACTCATGAATGAGGCGTAAGGTGGTGTCCGTTTCAGGACAAACACGATCCCATGGATACATCAAAAAGCAGATATGCATTAATCGTCCTCAGTTAGGCTTGCGTCTTCCTCAACGTAGTCATCGTTTGCGTCTGGTTTATTGCGTCCGTTAAGAGTATGGAAGCGCTTGCGACCACGTGCAAGGCGGATGTATTTCAACCAAGTACGTTCCACTTTGTTTTGTGCCGCTTCTGGTGTTTCTAGCGTCAGCAAAAAGTGTTTTTCATCTTCATTTTCTGGAGTCAATTGACCGGTCTCTAGACCGACCAAGGTGTCTCCATAAATCATTAGGATTTCCTCTTCTGCAAGAGTAAAATCACCTGACTTTGCAAATCCGCGTGGAAATTTTGCGTTATCGAAAAATCGTTTTTTGCCATGACGAATAGTCGTGTCAGACATATCAAACAGCCTCTGTAACCGTGATAGATGAATAATGATGATTTACGGCGAAAGTTAGGCGCAAAGTTAGCAAAAGAAAAACAAAAGTTTTCTATCGATATGATAGGTATTTGTTGTTAATCTGGTGGCGATAAACCAGGAGATGTCTAATGGACGTAAAGGTCTTTCGTACTTTTTTAGAATTGGCTAATGTTCGTCATTTTGGACGTGCAGCTGAGAATTTATACATTACCCAAGCCGCGGTCAGCGCGCGCATCAAACAGCTAGAAAGCTACTTCGATGTTGAGCTTTTTATTCGTGATCGCAACAACATCAAACTCACATCGGCAGGTGAGCGTTTAGTGGGTTACGCAGAAGTGATGGTGTCCACATTGCAGCAGGCGAAACTTGAACTTTCGATGCAAGATGGCCGTGCCTTGCAACTGACGTTGGGCGGAACGCCAAATGTGTGGGATGCCTATCTGCAAAACTGTTTAAGCGTGGTGACTGATTCGTTCAGTGGCTACGGTTTTAATGCGGAAGTGATGGGGCGAGAACTGCTGACACGTGGCCTGCAAGAGCGCACGTTAGACATGGCATTCGCGTTTGATCAAATCAAAGCAGATGAGTTTTCTTGCAAGAAAGTGGCCGATTTGGTGTTGGTGATGGTGTCCACTGAAGCTGCAAGCAAAGACAGCGTCTTTGAGGGTAAATACGTCTACATTGATTGGGGAACCAAGTTTGCTTCTGAGCATGCTGAGCGTCACCAGAAACACCTAGCGCCCTATCTCAGAACGTCGACTGCGCGTATTGCACTCGATTTCATTTTAGAAAAAGGTGGAAGTGCTTACTTACCAGCTTCGATAGCCCAGCCGTACCTTTCTTCGGGGCAGTTGCATCGAGTAGAAGGGGTCGATGAATGGAATCGTCCTATTTATTTAAGCTACCGCAAAGCCAGCACCTCGATTGATGCCATTCGTCAGGTGGAAGAATTGGTTAAGATGATTGACCCGCTGGCCAGCTACCAAGTGCAACAGGCGATCGATTTGTCGTTAACTCAAAACGGTTAAGCCGCAGATTTTCGCGTTGAAATACTCTAAAGCCTCGTCAAAAAACGAGGCTTTTTTGTTGCTTTTCAATGCCCTTTTCTAAGCTCGATCTACTCTGTTAAACAAAGTGATTAGCAAGGCGTTAAAGGTTCATGAGATTTTCGAGCGAGTCTTCAATGTTGGCGCAATGGTAGGTGTGAATCGCGTTGCCATCGCGGGCGTTGATTTGAATCGTGGAAATTCCATTGTCTCCTTGAGATTCGATAATGCCGAGAGAGTCCTCTACTGAGTTGCTGGTAATCACTTCTTGATTGCGCAGCACGATAATACAGGAGTGCAGATCCATAGCCTCTTCCTTATTCGTTATGTCTGACGTTGTTGACCACTGGTGAGGGTGGCTACTTTTTAAATTAGTTTAAATTGTGAGAATTGCCAAAAATTATACACAACGCAATATTGCAATCCGATGCAGAGGCTGGGTTGAGGCTGGAAATTGGGATTGAGTTCCGAAAATGGCGAGTTATTATCGAGGTTATTGTTACAATTTCACTCATATCTCCCATCGTTTTGGCTTTGCCAATCCGTTGGTTACCAAACACACAGCGAGCGATTGCCAGTGTGAGGCATGGGGATACGCTAACGCTTGATAGAGCGACATGATTGAGGTGGAACAGGGCTGCGGTTCCCCCATTTTCCCGTCAAACAAGGATTTTTCTATGGCCATTTTAAACTACTCATCGCTCACGACAGAGCAATGTCAACAAGCAAGGATGGCCCGAGATAGTCGCTTTGATGGGCTGTTTTATGTGGCGGTCAAAAGCACTGGGATTTTCTGCCGGCCTGTATGTCCTGCCAATTTACCCAAAGAAGAGAACGTGGAGTATTACCACGATAAAGCGCAAGCCTTGTCGGCTGGCTATCGCCCATGTTTGCGTTGTCGCCCCGACAGCGCGCCTGATTCTTGGGCGTGGAAAGGGGTCGAAACCACATTTCAACGTGCGTTGACCTTGATTGAACAAGGGGCGCTACAAACGGAGAGGTTGTCAGCTTTGGCGCAACGTTTAGGAGTGAGCGATCGCTATATTCGTCAATTATTTCGCCGGTATTTGGGGATCTCTCCGAAGCAATATGCTCAGTCTCAGCAGTTGTTGTTTGCCAAACAGTTGCTGCATGGTAGCTCATTGAGCGTTACCGAAATTGGCTTTGCTTCCGGCTTTAACAGTACTCGCCGTTTTAATGATGCGTTTCAAAAGTCGATGGGTATGCCCCCTTCGAAAATCCGTCGAAGTAAAGGGGGGGCGAGTCACGATCAGTCGCATATTGTGCTCGCGTTTCGCGGTGATTTGAACGTAAAACACATGCTGGATTTTTATCGGCAGCGAGCGATTGAAGGCGTAGAGGTGGTGACGGAGACGAGTTATCAACGTCAAGTCGTGATCAACGGAAAAACGGTTGGGTTTCGCGCGGAATTTCCCGCAACATTTCCAGCAGAGAAGCGGCAGTTAGTGGTTTATTTTTCGATGGATGATCTGACGTTGTTGCGCCCGATGGTGGCTGGAATCAGGCGGATGTTCGATCTCGATTGCGACACGCGCGTGATTGAAGCCCATCTCAACACTGTAGCGCCTGGGTTGGTCAAAAGCGTTGGTATCCGGATTCCGGGTGTCTGGAGTGTTTGGGAAGCGGGCGTACGAGCGATTTTGGGCCAACAAGTCTCGGTCAAAGCCGCCATCGGACAACTGAATCTATTGGTCGCGACTTTACACCCCGATTCTGAAGTGCGCACTTTTCCTTCACCACAACAGGTGGTTGATGCGGATCTGCATTTCTTACGAATGCCACAAAGTCGAAAAGAAACCTTAAGACGTTTTGCTGCCATGATGCTGGAGAATGAACACGCCGATCCCAATCAATGGTTGGCGTTAAAAGGCATTGGGCCGTGGACGGTCAGTTACGCCCAATTGCGAGGCCTTTCGCAGCCAGACAGACTGCTAGAGAAGGATTTAGTGGTGAAAAAAGCACTGGCTCAGTTCCCCACTTTGAATCAAGAAAGCGCTTCACCTTGGGGGAGTTACGCAACTTTTCATCTATGGAATCAATAACATGAAATACTACACTCAATTTTCCAGCCCGTTTGGTCTTGTGACTGTTCAGGCCAACGATCAAGGTTTGCTCGGGATCTGGTTTGAACAACATACGACTTTACCAATGGAGTTAGGGTGTGACGCGGCTACGCATCCGGTGATCAGCGAAACTCGTCAACAGTTGGAGCAGTACTTTTCTGGCCAGCGACAACAGTTTGATCTGCCTTTGGCCGCGCAAGGCACCGAGTTTCAACAAAAAGTGTGGCAGGCACTGACCCAAATCCCTTATGGTCAAACCTGTAGCTATCAAGATTTGGCCAATGCCATTGGTAACCCTAAAGCGGTGAGAGCGGTGGGGCTGGCGAATGGTAAAAATCCGATTTCTATCGTCGTCCCTTGCCATCGAGTGATAGGCAAAAGCGGCAAGTTAACCGGATATGCTGGCGGTTTAGAGCGTAAACAGCAATTGCTGGCGTTGGAGTCAGGTGGTGAAATTTCACGCTGATCCAGCTCGACTCGCGTTTTGGTTTACAGTGTAAACTTGCATGAGATTGACGTTGCGACCTGTTTCTCCTCGAAGAACGGAGCGTGCTGAGGTATCTAATTCGCAGAATGATGCAACGAGGATTGCTTTTTCTCGTTCGTTGCCTATAAAGGCCATGGATTGAACAAGCCGAAGGAGTGAGGCAATGTATCTCAATACGGAATTTGAGAGTTTTAGTGCGTTAATCAACAAGTGCTGGGCCCAACACGAACAAGATCCTCAGTATGTGGCGAGTTTGCTCGAAACGGTGTTAAGCAACGAGTCCGAATCCGATCATCTGGCCGCTGCAATGGGGTGTTTTGTGCATACTTGCGTTGCCCATTTAAGAGAGGCACAACGAGCACAACGCCTTTTTGATCGGCGTGATGGGGTGTTTGACACATCGACGATGACGATTTGGCGAGGTGTGCTGCTCTATTTTACCGATCCTGAGCGTTTGCCAAGTTACCTTGCTTCACGACCGAATGATGAACAAGCTTTGATTCGTGGTCGTATTGCCAATGAGTTGGTTGCGCTGGCGCAAATGGAAGAGGCGATTTTGTTGTTGCAACAGGCAGCCTCTTTCGCTGCTCCAAGTCAGGTTGTGCTGCACCGCATCTTGGCCATTGCATCAAACAACTTAGCCTGTCAGTTGGAAGAGCAAGCGCAGCGTACCGAACAAGAGAAACATGCCATGTTATGGGCTGCTCGCCAGGCGCTAGACAGTTGGAAAATAGCCGGTGGGTGGAAAGAAGAAGAGCGAGCGGAGTATCGCTTTGCCAAAAGTTATCTCGCCGCAGGCGATGCTAGTTCAGCGTTGGGGCATGCGACTCGTTGTCTCAATATCTGCCAACGAGAGAAGGATGATTTCGAGCTGTTTTATGCCTATGAACTGCTTGCTCACGTTTACTACCATTTGGCGGAAGAGAGAAAGCATGGCCTTGACTCGGAACTCGCTCAATACTGTGAATACCGTTGGATGTAACAAAAAACGAGAAGCATCAGGCTTCTCGCTTTTGTTTTAGCTCGTGTTCTGGTGTGGTTATTGAGTGGCGATTTGTGGCTGATAGCGCCCTGGTTTGTGGTTCATCGCTAGAATCAAGTTTGTTGCTACCGCCCCGAGCACTGATAAAGCAATTAAATAAGGTTCAACAATAAAGAGCGAAAGAACGACGATGGTGCAGTCGAGTGCCATTTGAACCTTACCAGCACGAATGCCAAAGCGTTCTTGTAAAAACAGGGCGAGAATATTGAAACCACCCAAGCTCATCTTGTGACGGAAGATGATCAACATTCCAATGCCAATTAAACCTCCGCCAAGTAGGGCGGCATAAAGCGGGTCAATGTGCGCAATTTGAATGACGTGATGCAAATGGTCTACGGCGAACGAGACAATTGTCACGGCGATAAAAGTATTGATGGTAAAGCGCCATCCCATGCGCATGACAGAAAGTAGGTAAAACGGTAGGTTCAACGCAAAAAACACTTGGCCGAAACTAAAGTCAGTGACTTTGGTTAAAAAAATTGCCAATCCTGCGGTTCCACCAGTCAATAATCCTACTTGATTAAAAAAGATAACACCGAGAGAAACCAAGGCACTGCCTAATGTCAGCGCCAGTAAGTTCTCTCTTAGGCTATGATCTTTATCCATTTCGTTGGGCTTCCTTTCAAAAATGCTGTTAAAGAGTAAAAACAGACTAAAACCCGCTAAAGATGTCGATTATTGAGCCTTTTGTCGAGTTTGCAACAGAATTGGTGAAACTGTTAAGTGTTTAACAAATTTTACACAAGCCGGTTGGAACACGGAAAGTTAACAGCTTTGATGGTGAGCGAGAAAAACCATAAAACGCAGGAAGCAAGCGATGATCAAACAAGTTGGCCCAACCGTTATTCAAGCAAAACACAAAGCGAGTTGTCACTGTGGTGGTGTCGAGCTTGAGCTCGAATTACCCAATGGCATTGAGAAACCGAGGCGCTGCGACTGCTCCTTATGTCGAAGAAAAGGGGCCATTGTGGCGTCGGTGAAATTGGATGGTATCCGCATCATCAAAGGCGAAGCCTTACTGAAGCTCTATCAGTTTAATACTCATACCGCGAAACATTATTTCTGCTCTAACTGCGGCATTTATACCCACCATCAGCGCCGCTCTTCACCGAATGAATATGGTTTTAATCTAGGGTGTTTGGAAGGAGTGAACCCGTATGATATTGGTGAGGTTCCATTGATGGATGGGGTTAATCATCCCGCAGATCGATGAAATGGTGAAGTATTGAAAATCGAAGTATCGGCAGTAGAGGGCTACCAAGCGTTGATAGCCCTCTTTGAACAAGATCAGTAGTTGAAGGTTTGTGTGTTATACACCAAATGGACCGCGATACTGGCGCAGTAACCAAGCAAGATCACCGGGCTCCATTTTAAGTGACCAAAGAAAGTGTATTGACCGCGAGCAGCCCCCATTAATGCCACGCCGGCCGCCGAGCCGATCGACAACATACTGCCTCCCACGCCAGCCGTTAAGGTGACCAGCAGCCAATTGCCAAGCGACATCGAAGGCTCCATGCTAAGCACCGCAAACATCACCGGAATATTATCGACAATGGCGGATAGGAAGCCGACGGTAATATTGGCCCAAACAGGGTCCCACTTGGTGTAGAGGGTGAAAGAGACCACTTCGAGATAACCTAACAAGCTCAAACCACCGACGCACATAACAACGCCATAAAAGAACAGCAAGGTGTCCCATTCTGCCCGAGAGACGCGATGGAACACATCGAATGGCACCACAGAGCCGATGCGTTTTAGTGCATCCTCATCCCCATTGGCAATGGCAATGGCGGTCTTCTTTGCTAAAGATTGCGCCAAGGTTTTACGCAAGAAATAGCCAAAAAATTGCAGATAAGCGAGGCCCATCATCATGCCAATGACGGGAGGGAAGTGGAGTACGGCGTGAAACGCCACCGCGGTGGCGATGGTGAGAATAAACAGGCCGACAATACGTCGAGCGCCGCGTTTGAGTTCAACATCGACATGCACCGTTTGCGGACGTTCTTCTGGAATGAAGAAGGACATGATGAGGGCGGGTAATAGATAGTTGATGGCAGAAGGCAAAAAAAGTGGCATAAACTGTGAAAAGCTCACGTGGCCAGCTTGCCAAACCATCAAGGTAGTGATGTCCCCAAACGGGCTAAATGCTCCTCCTGCATTGGCCGCAATGACGATGTTAATGCATGCAAGGTTAACAAACTTGGGGTTATCGCCAGAGACTTTCATCACCACAGCGCACATCAAAAGCGCCGTGGTGAGGTTATCGGCGATAGGGGAAATGAAGAAAGAGAGAAAGCCTGTGAGCCAAAATAGCCGACGAAAATCAAAGCCCTTACTGACCATCCACGCTTGTAGCGCGTCGAACAGCCGTCGCTCTTCCATGGCATTAATGTAGGTCATCGCCACCAGTAAGAACAACAGCAGCTCTGCGTACTCTAGCAAGTTGTGTTCTAGTGCGGCTTTGGCGACCTCGCTTTGCCCATGGGACTGATAGCTAAAGCCGATCAAAATCCAGATTAAACCCGCAGCGAGCAGTACGGGTTTGGATTTGCGCATTTTTAAGTACTCTTCCAGCATCACTAAGATGTAGGAGAGGACGAAAATAAACAGGCAGAGTATCCCGACTGCTGATGTGGTGAGATTGAGTTTCGAGGTTGTTGCGCCAAAGGCAAGGGTGGGAAACAAAAGGGTAATTAGCACAACAATCCGTTGATAGATGCCCATAGACCATTCTCCGTTATTATCTGGAGAAATTTTAGACACAAATGAACGAGTTATATGTGACAGCTATCGTATTCGCTGAAGCGAAATGGATTTAGTCGTTTATCTTTTGAGGCTGTAGACGCTGGCAATGCTCAATAAGGCGACAACAATAATCAGCCCATGGGATAACCAAGCGCTAATTTCAAGAAATGGTGTTAATTGAGTGCTCCACATAACCCCTCCTTCTTTGCAATGGCTACAACATGTGGAATGAAGCGGTTACTTTAATCAGATTGGGGATGAATTATTGTGAGTCATTACAAATATTTAACCATGCATTTCATAAAATACGCTGGCTTTGCGACTTCGCTCTCATTAAATGAGAACCATTCCCGACGGGTGAGTTGGTCATCGGTCGGGAATGATGAGCTAGATTGGCTTTATCTGAGCAGGTAGCGTTGTAAAGGCGTGTGGTTCAACCCCCACACCAGCGCCACGCTAAGCCCAATCGTCATCGGATAAATAAAGAGATCACGGCTTAACCCTTCAAAACCCAATATTCCAGCAATGTTCATGAGTAGGATGATCACCAATAAGTGACAAATGTACACTCCGAGCACATATGGTGATAACGCAAAGGTCAAAGGATGTTGGCCAAGTTGAGGGTAATTGAGCAAGAGTAGAAATAGGCCCGTTGCCCACAGTTCAGTACCAAAGAGGAAGTCATGACCGTTGAAGGCAATGTCGTACCCCATTAATCCATAAGCTTGGCCAAGGTGTACGAGCAAGCCAACCAAGAACATTCCCCCTGCAATCGCACTGCTGACACGCACGTTTTTCTCACGAATCATAAAGCCAATAGCCACCAATAAGGTGCTGAAGAACGGCCCATTACGGGTAAAGAAAGGGGAGGCTAAATCCGTCAAAGGCTGATAGCTGCCAGCTAAGACCCCATAAAGATACAACAGTGCTGCGATGGGCAGTAACCAGTGCTGACGTTGAAAATGGACAAACAGTGCCACTACAGCCACGGCGATAATTAAGGCTGGAAGAAACCACAAATGCACCAGTCCGCCTTCTAACAAGGAATTCAGCGGTGTTTGAGCAAGGTAGCCCCAGTAGCCTTGTCGCTCGGCTAAATAACCGTGTTCCGCGACGACTTGGAAATTGAAAGGCATCAGTAGGCTCAGCGCGCTCCAGACCAACCAAATCTTAAGCAAGGGTTTGGCGTAATTTCCCAATGTCTCGAAAGGGGCGCTGGTCAGCTTTGGCTGAATTAAATAACCGGAAATCAGGAAAAATAGCGGTACGGCAAAGCGTGCCATTTGATTGAGCAGGTAGCCGACCCAAGGAATGTCATCGATTTGCCAGTAGGTCAATGCCATTTGGCAATGTAAGCCTATGATGGCAAGTATCGCGATGATCCGCCCAAGCTCGAGGCTAGCGATTTTGGTTTTCATGTTCTCTCCCATAAAAATAACTGGCCACAATCTATCACTGCTCTCAAAGGGAGAACCTAGCGAATATCAATAGTTGCGATGTGAAAAGAAAAATATTTAAAATCATTGCATTACAATTAAATCTATTATTTGTGTCGCCAATGGTATCTTGGCTTTCTGGTCTGATCTCTAATATAAAATTTGCAAAATGGAACGATCGTGCTAAAAATTAGGTCATTATGAGTAAAGGTCAAATTACAAAAGAGCACATCCTGCAGCATGCCTTTCAACTGGCCAGTGAAAATGGCTTAGAAAGCCTCACCATTGGCGAGTTAGCGAAGCAGTGCGGGATGTCAAAAAGTGGTTTGTTTGCCCACTTCAACGCGAAGCTGAATTTGCAACTCTCGGTGCTGGAGTATGCCAACCTGATCTTCGCTGAGCGTGTGATTGCGCCTGCCCGTTTGTCTGGTGATGCGGATATGGAAAAGAAAATCCGAGGGCTACTGGATAACTGGATGACGTGGAACCACTCGTTTCAAGGAAGTTGCATGTTTTTAGACGCTTGGAATGATGCGGCGCCGAAAGAGTGTGAACTGCAAAAAGCGCTGCAAGGTTCGATTGCTAAGTGGCTGGATTACCTGCAAATCCAAGTTGAAAAAGGGATGGAACAAGGCGCTTTTTCAGCGGATTTGAATGCCCAACAAGCGGTGTTTGAACTGTATGGCTTGTACCTCAGTGCGCATGTGTTTTATGCCATACGTGGGGAGGAAGTGAGTTTGCAGCATTTTTGGCAAGGGGTCGATAAACTGCTGGCAGGATGGAAAAACGGTTAAGAGAGTAAAGAGCAAGGTATTGCTCTTTTTAAACAATATAAATAGCACGGTCGTTCTTTTTGAACGAACGGAGGATATGATGAGTGAGAAGATTTACTTTAATACGTCGCAGAAGTTTAGCCTTAAACGCAGTTTAGTGAACTGGACGACACGCCTACACCATACGCTGGCCCCTTCCCATGCGAAAAGAACGGCGCGAAAGTTACTGCTAACGCCTGCTCGTACCCAGAGTAAAAACCTGCCACCACAAGGCTTGCGTAAAGGCCAGGTAGACACGGCCCATGGCACCTTGACCACGTACGCTTTGGGAGAAGGGCCGGTATGGGTGCTGACGCACGGTTGGTCGGGCACGGCAAGTCAGTTTTTTCCACTGATGGCGCACATTGCTTCACGAGGCTTTACCGCGTTGGCCTACGATCACCCAGCACACGGCGAAAGCTCTGGCGATGTTGGCCATATCCCTGCGTTTGTTGAAGGGCTTGATGCGGTGTTGGATTCACTAGATGAGGTCGCTGGGCTTATTGGTCACAGTATGGGCACGGCATCGGCTCTAGAATGTCGCCACCAAAAGCTTGAGGACAAACCCATGTTGCTGATTGCGCCAGTATTGAATTACGTGGAAAACCTGTTTTCGAGCATTGAGCGCTCGGGTTACAGCATGAAACTGTTTAGAGCCGTGGTGTCTGAGGTGGAAGAGCAGTTTAACTATCCTATTCAATCGGTTGATCCGTATCGTCGTTTGGCGCAACGTCGTGTACAAACCCTGATAGTGCATGATGAACAAGACAAGTTTACTAGCCATGCAGTTTCTGCCTCTGCCGCTCAAGAAATGGAGAATGTTGAATTAATCAGCACGCAAGGACAAGGGCGTGGACGCGTGATGAAGTGTCAGCAGGTGCTAGACAGTTTTGATCGCCTGATTGCGTAACAGGGCGGAGATTCAACTCTTGTCGACAGCGTAAGCGCAGGAGATAAAAAAGGCCAGACGCGAAGCATCTGGCCAGAATTGCTAGGAACAGCAATGATTAGTTACAGTTCGCAGGGCCGATCTCTTTCCAAACACCCCATTGACCTGATTTCGATGGATCTTCACCAGTAGTCCACCACTTCGCTTCCCATGTTTTGCCTGCATGAGTCACTTGTTGGCCACCCGTGTAAACCGCGCTCGCATCCCATGCATTGCTGCATGTGCCGCCGTTATCCACTTTCTTCGCAACAACAACTGTTGTTGATGCCACAGACGATGCTTGACCATCGCTCACTGTTACGGTGAACGTTAGGCTAGTATCTGCTGTGTATTCGGCCGCAGTGAAGGTCACTTGTGCGCCATTGGTTTGTGCTACAAGACCAGCTGGAAGCTGCCAAGTGTAAGTCAGAGTATCGTTGTCTGCATCTGTTGAAGTAGACGCATCAACCACGACCACATCACCCGCATTTGCCGTGGCAGGTGCTGTCACTTTCGCCACTGGGGCTGTGTTCACAGGACCTGTGTCTTTCGCGTTCACCGTCACAACCACAGTGTCAGAGGCGCTTGCGCCATCTGCATCCGTTACCGTAAGTTGGAAAGTGAATTGCTGCGCTGCAGTCACTTCTGGTGCATCAAAGCTTGCAGAAGCCGTGTTTGCGCCCATCAGCGTGACCGCTGGACCACTCACTTGAGTCCAAGCGTAGCTAGCGATAGGGCCTTCAGCATCTTTCGATGCACTGCCATCCAATGTCACGGTTGCTGGGCCAACCACGACGACATCGGCACCCGCATTTGCGGTTGGTTTTTTGTTTGGTGGGATCACCACACCGCCCGCCAAACCTTCATGCATCGCATTGAGGATGTCACCATTATCGGCATCGATTTCCCATGAGAATAGACCCGCTAGACCAAGGCTCTTCGCGTATGCGCCTTTTGCAAGAACAGAGCGATGATCGTCAAACGTGATCAACTCACCCGTGGTGCGGTTCCACACGTATGGCGCTTCAGCTTGATCATCATAGCCGTATTCGAAGCCGTTGATGCCTGTGCTGTTTGGACCCAACATGAATGACTTAATGCCTTTGTAGTCAATCACGCCATCTTCCCAAACACCTTGAGCGGTGCTGCCTTTCAGTTTACCCGTTGCAGTGCCAGTCATTGGGTCATTTGGATCACGTAGAGTGCTTGGCATCACGCCTTCCCAACCACGGCCGTACATGGCAGTACCAAGAACCAGTTTGTTGGCTGGCACACCTTGCGCAAGCAGGAGTTGAATACCGTGATCAGAGGTGTAAGCCGGGCCTTTGTAAGGCACGCCATTCTCGTCTACACCCGTGCCGTCACACTGACCAGGGCGCATGAAGTTACCACAGTAAAGCGCGGTTTGGTGACCAGGGACGTTGTTCCAACCGCCGTAGAAGTCGTACGTCATGGCAAAGATGTAATCCATGTACTGAATGGCATCTGCGTAGTTCACGTCTTCAATCTTGTCGTGACCCACACCGATAGCGGATGTCAGTTCATAAGTGCGACCTGTTTCTGCTTCCAACTCGTTCAGCATGGTGCGCAGTTCGCGCATCAGATCAACGTAGGCTTGGCCATCGCGTGCAGGATCGCCTAGGTTTGGCGCAGCGCCATCACCACCAGGGAATTCCCAATCGATATCCACACCGTCATAGAATTTCCACGTCGTTAGGAAGCGTTTGACTGATGCCACAAACGTATCGCGGTTTTTCTTATCAACGAAATCAAAGAATGGGTCAGACAATGTCCAGCCACCGATGGATGGGATGATTTTGAGATCAGGGTAACGCTGTTTCAGCGCCATCATCATCGCGTAGTTGCCTTTGATTGGCGTGCTGTATTGATGGCCAGCTTGTGGGAAGCTCTTTTGATACGCTGCCCATGGGTCATGAATCACGACTTCGTAATCTGGCACACCCTGACACGCGGTTTGAAGCGCATTGAAGCTGTTACCGCCAACCGATTTCACCGACTCGTTTGGACCACAGATAGGAATAAAGCCGTAAAGAATATGAGTAAGGTTCTGAGCTGGGATGTTGTCAACGGTGTAGTTACGGCCATAAATGCCCCATTCAACAAAGTAAGTACCTACGACAAGGCTTGGGTCCGTGTTGTAAGACTTATTGTTCGAGTCAACATTCATGGTAAGCGGCTTAAGATGCGAGCCGTCGGTATCGGCGATGGTGATCTCCGCGGGTGCGCTTTTCGCACAGCCAGTCGCATCACACGCTTCGATTTCCATTTGATAAAGGCCGCCTTTTCCGTATTGGAAAGTGGCCGCTGTTTGGCTTCCAGAAATAGGACCAGAGGCCACTTTTACGCCGTCAAAATAGATATTATAAGTATCACCAGTATTGCCACTCCATTGATTGAACTTCACAGAGATGGTTGCCTGATCATGGTATTTCACCATTTGGTTGTAGCCCGCGGTGGTTTCCATCGCGAGTTCAATCTTAGAAAACTGAAGATTGTTTGAACCGTACAGGTCAATACTTGGTGCTGTAGGTGCGGCAAGCGCTGCTCCAGAAAGAGCCAGCGCAATACTCGCTGCACACAGGTTTAGTTTCGTCATAATTTTTCTCTCATTCCTTTGTATATATGCCACCAATTGCGAAGGCATAAGCTGCTTTGCGAAGGTAGGCACAAAGCATCGATATCAGTATTAAAGAGTCTTTTTTTTCGGCAAAAAAAATTAAAACGCTTTTCGAGTGACCGAGGAGAATCTGAGCGAAAGAAACAGCGTGTTACATAAAAAATGGAACCGCGCTTGAGAGTTTTATTAATTGTTGAGCGTTTTATGGAAAAATATCAAATAGCATACTATTTGGGGGAAGAGAAAATAAGTGGAATTAACTTAACAAAAAAGTATGCAACTCAGAAACTTATACTAATTAGTTGGACGAATTGAAATGCTCGCTGAGTGCAGCACGGCGATTTTGTGCGCCTCCTGAGGCACTCTCCGTGATGGTGTCTTCATAGCCTTTTTTGACAAAACGTTGTACGGGAGTGGCGGGTTGCAAGCGTCGTAGTTGCGGAGAGGATTCGCTGCCAGCGACTTGATAAATGGTGAGGCCATTGCCAGTTTCGACAATGATGCGTTTGCCATCAAACTGATATTGAGTGGCCACCAAGCGATTGTTGCGAAAAACGCCCTGTTCAGAAAGTGTCAAACGCTCCGTCAGATAGGGTGGTGCGCCGATCTCAATCCATTCACCATAGACATTCACGGGATCAACATAGAGTTGGTATTCTGAGTAGATTCGGAAGGAAAAATAACCCGTCAACAGCAGAAAAAAAAACACAAATAGCCCTCGAAACATCGCCAGCTTGTTGTTAATGCGTTTTTCGGCTTGTTGTTCGATACGATTGTTTTTACTGTTTTGCGTGGATTTCTTAACCATATTGCGCTTCCTTGTCTTGTTAATAGTGGTTTTTAAGGGGCTATTTGGCAAATTTTCAGTGTCAAACTTTGAACCAAGCGCATAGCCAAGAGAAAGGGCGGTGAGGCTGCGCACAATGAATGCTTGAGGAGAGGGAAAAAACAGGTTACAAAGAGTGCCTATCGTCGTAATTTTGGGTGCTGGAATAAAGAGAGCACTCTGTTTAAGGATAAACAATGATTAAAGAAAACAGCTATTTTGCCGGAAATGTAAAGTCTCTTGGGTTCAATCAGCAAGGTGAAGACAGCAGTGTGGGTGTGATGCTCCCTGGTAACTACACCTTTGGTACTGATGCTCCAGAGCGTATGACGGTGGTGAAAGGGGCGCTCGTGATTAAACGCGAAGGCGATGAAGAGTGGAGCACGTATCAAGCGGGTGAAGCGTTTGAAGTGGCTGGAAAATCTTCTTTTGATCTGCAAGTTGAAGTCGCGACAGCTTACCTATGTGAGTACTTGTAAGCGCACACTTGGCTCAATAGAAGCATCGAATGAAAAAGCTCGGCATTGGCCGAGCTTTGTTGTTTGTACGCCGCGAAACGGATCCTTGGCTGCGTTTAGTCGACAAAATGGCCAGAATTGTAGTCATTAATCGCTTGGTTAATTTCATCGACACTGTTCATCACAAATGGTCCATAGTGGACGATGGGCTCACGAATGGGCTCTCCTGCAAAAATCAGCACACCACAGTTGGGGCTTGCGGTCAGTTTGAGCACGTCACCTTCACTCATCAAGCCAAGGTGGCCTTGAGTGAGTTTTTGGCCGTCAATAGAGACTGCCCCCTCATAAACAAATACCATGCATTGAAAGTGATGACTTACTTTAGCGATCAAGGTCGTTGGAGTCTCGGCGCGCCAATCGGCGACAGTGAGAGGGACTCCTGTCTCGGTCAATGGTCCTGACAATATTCTGCCGTTAACCTCAAGCTCGCCCGCAATAACACGAAGTAAATCATGCTGCTCACTGCGATATTCGGTAATGCTCTCAGGCTGAAAATCATGATAGCGAGCTGGCATCATCTTTTTCGCTGCAGGTTGATTGATCCAAATCTGAAAACCATGCAATTGCCCTTCCGTCATTATGGGCATTTCACTGTGAATGACTCCTCGACCTGCGGCCATCCATTGAGCACCACCACTTCTCAGCTCGCCCACATTACCCATATGATCTTTGTGCTGAAAGTGCCCATTAAGCATATAGGTTAAGGTTTCAATGCCGCGATGTGGGTGCGGAGGAAAGCCACCAATATAGTCAGCAGAGTCTTCAGATTTCAGTTCGTCAATCATCAGGAAGGGTGAAAAATCTGGGCATTCAAAGCCTGCTAAACGGGTGATGTTGACACCATCACCATCTTTGGTCGCAATCGATTCGCGGATCTGTTTGAGTGCTCGAACTTTGGCCATTATTTGCTCCAGTGGATGTAGAGAATACGGTGTGTTTTGTATCAGTTTAGTGGCGATTCACAGCAAGAGCAGGTGAAAAATTTGTTCACCCTATTCGAAAGTTTTGAATTATGAGAGGTGATTCGAATGGCTGAAAACGCTTTTGTCTATACTTGAAAGAGAAAGATAGGAGGTGCCCTTTGTCTGTTCAACCAAAACATGGAGACCGACCCCCTAGATATGACGCGCCAGATTTAACGTCTGAACAGCGCCATCGCTTTACCTCGGTGGCAAATCAGGCTCAGGCACGTAGGGAACGATTGGAAGAAGAGCCGACCATCATTGAAACGGCAAGACGTGCGGCATTGAAGCCAGTGGTTAAACCGCGTCCTGATAAGCCGAATCGCGTTCGCTACGCCATCTGGTTGTGTACATTTTTGTTGGTCTGTCTCTGGCTGATGTATATGTCTGGCTGATGAGGCTGACGATTCTGCTTATTCTGCCGATGAGTTCGCTTTTTTGATAAAGAGTGACACATTGCCCGTTGGTGGCAAGGGCTCACTGTTCGTCATTTTTTTTTGTGGCAGAGGCGGCGTGCAGTTTTCGTAATAGGCGTACTGGTTTTTGCCTGAATGCTTGGCGGAATACATCGCTTTGTCCGCACAACGGGTTAACTCAGACAGTTCAAAAGCGTCTTGCTGATAAATTGCCGCGCCGACACTGAGTGTCAGTTCATTGATTCTTTCATGCGCTAAGTAACCCGTAGTAAATAAGCCGACAATGCGTTGCAGAATTTTGTCGAGGTCTTGCTTGGTTTTCACATCGTAAAGCATCAGCACAAATTCATCTCCGGCAAAACGTGCGATTGAATAATCGTGCTTATCCGTTCTGCGATTTTTGTTGCGGACGTTGTTCTTCAAACGGTTGGCAAAGTGTTGCAAGACGCGATCTCCCACGTCGTGGCCATACGCGTCGTTGATGTGTTTAAAGTTATCGATATCGAGAAAAACCAATGCAGTGATGCATGTGCTCGGTGTGGCATCTATCTCCCGCAGTTTATCTTTTGCCCAGTTTTCAAAACTCCAACGGTTTGCTAAACCCGTCAGTTGATCGAGGTAGGCAAGATCCTCAATCCCTTCTTGGTATAGGCTCTGAATATAGTGAACCACTTTGCTGTAGTAGTAGGTTGATGTGTGACAGACAATACAGGTTGCGATGAGGGCGATAAAAAACTGGGTTGTATCGAGTAGCCCCGTCAGCACCACTGTTTTGGCAAAAAACAGTGAATAGGCGACGATAAAACAGAAAGAACCACTCAGCAGCAAGCCAATATTGAAGCTGTTGATCAGAATGACGGTGGCTAACAGTGGGAAAAGGACCAACATTTTGTCAGCAGTTGCATCGCCATATAAAAACAGCAACAGCGCATCCAATAACATCAAACAACTGAGGACTAAATCTGCGTAGAGTGGGTTTTCTACCGACTTGATGTACAAGAAATTGCCCAAACAAATCATGGCTGCCAAACCATTTAAAGCGGCTAAAGCCAAGTCCGATTGCGCAAACTGTTCGATCGCACAGTAGAAAAACATCACGGAAGCGGCAACGGAACACAGACCAACAATTTTCTTCTTTCTTGTTGATCGAATGTCTGCCATTTCTTCAAGATGTTGCCCTACTAATTTAGTCATTTTTGTCCTTTACGTTGTTCTTTCGTCGCTTTCCTGCCACTTAATTCTAGGTGAGAAATAGAAGTTTGAAGGAATATCACGTTACTTTTAATGTGATAAGAACCATGTTTTATATGAATTTTATTGCTCATTGTGTAATTACCGAAAGGGGAAAGAGTGACAAAGAACAGGTTCACAAAGCCTTACTAGCCACGTGTTTCAAGCCATTGACGAGCGAGCGAGGCTGCTAAGAGACTGCAACTAGATATAACTGGTGGTTATGATTTCTTGCTTTTAA
The DNA here is from genome assembly GCF_000039765.1 of Vibrio vulnificus CMCP6. Classification (NCBI taxonomy): domain Bacteria; kingdom Pseudomonadati; phylum Pseudomonadota; class Gammaproteobacteria; order Vibrionales; family Vibrionaceae; genus Vibrio; species Vibrio vulnificus. Next base: position 1,321,153 of record NC_004460.2, read on the forward strand.
TGCGTAAAAAATCTAAGAGAAAAGATAGGGTTTTGAGCTAATTAAAAAAGAGTGAGCTTTAAAGTAAATTTGAGTCGAATTCTTTAAATAACAATATCTTAAATTAATATCTAATAACTGTTTTGATAGATTTCGGCGCAAATAATTTAGTATGAGTAGTTAGTTGAGCTGAATTGTTTAGGTTTTTGTGAATATTAGCCATTTCTAAATAGCAACCATATTTATAAGTTTTGTCTAAATAAATCATGTCTAAAGTATTGAATTTTATTTAATTTAACTCTCATTTGTTTGTTTTTTTAGTTGAAAGTAGTGTTTTTGTAAAAGAAGATGTTGATTCATTATTATTTGTGTTTTTTAAAGGCCTAAATATATGGATTATAAATACAATGGCGTTGGTGTGTTGCTTATACTCGCAACAGCTTCGTTTGTAAGCCCCTATGTATCTTCTTCTACTTTCATCGATGACTCTGAGCGAAGAAATACCATTGGTGTGGAAAATTCTGGTGTAGCATCAGTAGGGATTGATGGGAACGCCAAATACTATTATTCCATCCCAGTACCACTAGGCGTGAACTCTTTTACCCCTGAATTAGGTATTCCTATAGCTCTAGTGCGCAGAATGGTGATTTGGGTGTTGGTTGGTCTCTTAGTGGTGTAGAAAGTATCACTCGTTGTAAAGGTAGCTATTTTGTTGATGGGAATAATGTCGCGGTAACAGGTCAAAAGTCTGATAAGTTCTGTTTTAATGGCATGCGACTAGTCAATGTAGAAGGGCAGTACGGGGCTGCTGAAACAGAATATCGAACCTTAAGTGATACATATAAAAAAATAGTGTTGCACAGAAGCATGCAAGAACCTGATAGTTGGTTTGAAGTATGGGATTCTAATGGGGTTAGATCGGAGTTTAGACCTCAACATGCACCTTCAGGCCAAGCGCCTTTAACGTGGTTCCTTACAAAGAAAAATGACTTATCTGGGAATTCGATTTCCTATCACTATAAGAAAAACCCTAACGAAATTAACTCCCGAGTTTACCTTTCGGAGATTGACTACAGTGCTTTCAAGATTCGGTTGAACTATGAAAATTCAAATAAAACTCGTGTTGATTATATCGCAGGAGTGAAGAATGTTGATAATTATCGTTTAACGGACATTTCAGTATTCAAGGACGACGAAACCGATCCATTCTTATCTGTTTTAGCAGATTATGATCTCAATGAAAGTCAGTTGGACTTGTTATCAAAAATTAGAGTTGCAAGAAATGGGCGTTCTGAAATTGACGCATTTAGGATTGACTGGTCGAGTGCAGGAACAAATAAATTTATTGATTATAAACGAGTTCTTTCAGGGGATTTTAGTTCTGAGAAGTATGCAGTAAGGGAATTTGCTGACATAGATGGCAACGGTATTCCTGACTTTGTTGGTTTTGCAAAAGACGGCGTATATGTAGCGTTTGGTGAAGTAGGGGGGACGTACTCTGCACCGCAAAAATTGGTGAGAGGCTATGTTGAAGAAACTGGTGGGTGGAACGTAGCAAGCCATCCAAGAATGCTATCTGATGTCAATGGTGACGGAAAAGCAGATATTGTAGGTTTTGCTAATGCAGGTATCTACGTCTCACTTTCTGAAGGAAAAACATTCAAACAAGGAACCCTTTGGTCAAATGCGTATGGTGCCAGTGGTGGATGGACCGTCCAAGCTCATGAACGTATGTTGGCCGATGTTAACGGTGATGGATTTAATGATGTCGTAGGTTTTGCACACCAGGGCGTTTATGTTTCACTTTCTGATGGTAAGACATTTTCAGAGCCTAAACTTTGGATAAGCCAATTTGGGAATAATCAAGGTTGGAGTAATACGTACCATATTCGTACCGTGGCTGATATAAATGGTGACGGAATGGCGGATGTCGTTGGTTTTTCTCATCAAGGTGTCAATATTGCACTTTCGACTGGTAATTCATTTGTTGATCAGGGGCAAGATTCGCTTTGGTTGGAGGGTTTCGGTTACTCACAAGGATGGACCAAAGAGCATCATATTAGACAAGTTAAAGATGTTAATGGTGATGGCTTAGCTGACATTATTGGTTTTTCCCATTCTGGTGTGAAAGTTTCTCTCTCAACAGGTATTAGTCTTTCGGGTGAGTCTTTGTGGAGTGATCACTTTGGATACGCTGCTGGTGGATGGAGACTTGGTGATCATCCTCGAACATTGAGTGATGTGAACGGGGATTCGATACCAGATATTATTGGTTTCGCAAATGATAGAGTCCTTACTTCGCTTAGCTTGGAGACTGGCTTTGCTACGAGAGAAGAAGGTATAAGAGCCTATGGAACAAGAGCTGGCAGCTGGGTTCCTGGAAGAGATTTACGTTTATCAATAGACATCAACGCAGATAATAAAAGTGACATAATTGGAGCTAAAGAAGACGGCATATATACAGCTGTAAGTGATTTCTCATCATATAAAGTTGTATCCATCACGTCGAGTTTAGGAAACCAAGATTCATTTGAATATGGAAACCTAACCGATCCAGATGTTTACACAGTAGGTCAACACACCACTTATCCTCAAAAAGACATTGTCACTGGTACTGTTGTTAAATCTATCTCCAGTAGCAATGGTGTTGGTGGAAAAAACGAGATCCTCTACAAATACGAAGGTAAGAGGACGCATCTGATGGGGGCAGGAAACTTAGGTTTTCAAAAGGTTCACTTATTCGATAAAACAAAGAATAGAGTAATTTCCACTACTTATAATCAAGAAGTGGAGAATACACTGTTGTATACAGCAATTAAGGAAAAATTTACGTGCCAGTTTAATAGCGAGGCACAGTTTGCGTTTGAATCATGTAAAGAAGATTCTTCTAATCTCATACACTCGTTGGCTAATTATTGGAACACAGAAAAAGCAATAGGTAATCAAGCTCAAGGTCGATATGTCTCACCAAGTCCGGCATATAAGTCCCCTTTTGAGCCAAGACAAAGATATAAACAACAATTAGTTAAACAAGTTGAAAAAAGTTGGGATTTACATGGTTCTTTACTAAAAACGGTTACATCCGAGAGAGCTTATGATAAGTGGTATGGAAATACCCTTTCAGAAATAATTAGTACTCAAGACCATATAAATGGGCAATGGTTTTCCAAGTCAACAAAATATAAATATAAGCAACCAAACACAAATAATTGGTTAGTTGGTTTGTTAGAAAATAAAGTGACATCTTTTTCTGGAAGCGAATTGTACTCAAATAACAACTCCTTTTTTGAAAGAACTTATGATTATGAATATGATTCAAAAGGCAATCTAATACGTAAATATGAGCAAAAAGGCACTGATTTAGAGCGCTCAACTGTACTATCAAACTTTGATCGCGGATTACCTAGAAATGTCACGGAGCATTGGTCAGGATATCTAAGTAAAAATATATTAAATAAGAGTTCAGTTCAAGTTAACCAAAAAACGACTAAGTTTATATATGATAAGTATGGATATGTAACACAGTCTATCAATGCTTTGGGTCAGAAAACATTGACACAATTTGATCCTATATGGGGTCAAGTTACTCGGTTAACAGAAATTGATGGAAATACTACCACTTATCATCTTGATGATTGGGGGAGAGAGATTGGTATTGATTTGCCATCAGGGGCGTGGTCGAGAGTTAAATACGCAAAATCGTCAGATGACTACAACTCCATCTATCTAAAGTCGGTATCTTCAAATGTTAGTCCTCTTCTTGAATACCGATTTGACAGTAAGCATCGAGAAGTAGGGACAATAAAAGGAATATACAAAGGTTATTCTTATGTATTTAAGAAGTATAATAATAAAGGGGAAGTAATTGGCTCAACTATACCTAGCAAACTCACTAGTGGTGCCGATTTTATTAATTATACATATGATAGTCTTGGCCGGATAACAGAAATAGTAAAACCAAATGGTAATGTATCTTCTTATCGTTACTATGGTTTTACTACAGAAATGACTAACTCAGAGAGGCAAACTACTTCAACAATAGTTAATGCTATAGGGCAAAAAATCGAGGTTAAAGATGATGCAAATAACAGCGTTAACTATTACTATGATGGTTGGGGTAATTTGACTAAGACGAGTGATCCTAAGAAAAATGAAATAATTGTAGAATACAACGAACTTGGTCAAAGGACGAAGCTTATCGACCCTGATTTAGGTGAAATTGAATATTATAGTAATGGATTAGATCTCGTTTACAAGACGGTTACTAATAATAAAATAATCGTTACAGATTTTTATGACGAAATTGGGCGACTTATTAAAAAAGTTGATCCCGATGCTCCTTCTGGACGCCATTGGATATATAACGCTAAAGGGCAACTGGAGAAAGCATATCAACCAGGTTACTTCGAAGGATATAAGTATTACCCTAATGGTTTAGTAATGGAAAAATCATTTGGTGTTCAAAGTAATAGCTATAGTCAAAAGTACATATATGACCTGAGAGGTAGATTATCAAAATTAGAGTATGGAAATGAAATTGTCACCACTTATAATTATAGCCAAGACAACTTTTTGAAAGAGGTGTACTTATCTGATAGAGGTGTCAAAGAGATTGGTTCCAAAATTTGGGCTATTAGAGAGATAGATGCATTTGGAAATCATGAGGAGCAATACTACGGTAATGAATTGATAGTGACTAAGAAGTATGATGATGTCACTGGTTATATTAAAAATATAATTACAAAGAGAAATAGCCTATATCAAGATAGTTTATTAGAAACTAATTATGATTTTGACTCAATCGGTAACCTTGTATATCGTGAGGAAAGAAAAAGAGATCAAGTCAATAGGGTGGCATATGACTTTAAAACTGATCTTGCCTCATACAAGCGTTATGACTTGGTTTCATCTGATAAAATAACCTATGATAATCTTAATAGAATTACTTCGATAAGTTCAAATAAAATTTCTTTTGTAAAAAAAAGTTGGCAGGAAAATTACCTGTTCAAGTTAGAGGATCCTTGCAAATATAAAGACTGTGGTTTTATTAGTAATAAAAGGCCTAATTTTTACGCTGAACCTAACATTCTTGAACCATTTGTTGGTGCTACAAAATATGAACCATATTTCAATAAGCTAATTTCAGTGGATAATCCTGTGCTAGTAGGTTATTCAAATGATGGCTTTCCAACGGTTGACTATTCGAAATCTAGCATTTTAGATGTACCAATTGATCCCGAACCATCAAGCTACAACGAAAATTATGGCGTAGTGACACTGGATTATGATGTTTTGGGTAACATAACGCACAAATCGGATGTCGGTTCATATCGCTATGATGGAGTCAAACCACATGCTGTAAGTGCTGTTTCAGGTAAAACAAACAGTAGCTTCACCTATGACGCTCAAGGCAATATGCTTTCTGGTTTGGGAAGGGTGATTACTGGATATACTTCGTTTAATAAACCCATTGAAATAAGAAAGGGAAATGCGTCTACTCGCTTCCAATATGGGGTTAATCAACAACGTTATGAACGCATAGATCGCAATGAAAATGGTGTCATCCAAACTATTTATCTTGATTCAACAGAGATCATCAAACAACCCAATGGCCAAACGACTTTCCGCTACTATATCGGAGATTTCGCTATCTTTGAGAAGACGGTTGGCAAAGCGTCGAGCTCTGTAATTCGATATCTTCACAAAGATCATCTAGGGTCGGTAATTGCCATTTCCAATCAGAATGGTGAAATTGAAGAACGTTTTAGTTATGACGCTTGGGGTAAACGCCGCAGTAGCTCTTGGAACAAACCGGACACAAGTCCATCAGAAGTAGGTCGCATTGGCTTCACTGGCCATGAAATGTTAGATGAGGTTGGTCTCATCCACATGAATGGACGAGTCTACGACCCAACTATAGGGCGTTTCCTCAGTGCAGATCCATTTATTCAAGATGAATGGTTCGCGACACAAGCATTTAATCGATACTCATACGTGCAGAATAACCCTCTCAGTTATACTGACCCAACAGGTTATTATGTTCCCAAAGATACGTCAGAGTCTTCTACTTCGAGCGAACAAGAGCGAAATGATTACCGCCAGTACGAACGAGATAGAGACAGAGATAGAGACCGAAATGAAGTAGCTCATACACAAGCAGAAGTTGCAAAGTCTCAAAATCCAACAACAGTCTATAATGACGAAGCTTATATTCAAGGGATCTTAGATGCTAGAGATCCAGAACTTGGTGGTCAATATGCTGCGGGTCTTTTTGGTGGTGCTAGAGTTGTAAAAGGGGCGGTTGAAATAGGGGCCACAGCTCGGCCATTCATTAGTCGATTTTTTTCTAAGGTGTATGCAAAAATAAAGAGCGCGTTAGGATTTGGTGATGACGTATCTGATGCAGTAAATGGAGTAATGAAGCCTGAAGTGTCTGATCAAAAACTGGGTAATCTGGTAGAAGATCTTTACAAAGGAGCAAGCACTCAAAACCCTATAGGTACAGGAAGTACTGCTGATGCAATTCGTCACGAGAATAAGACCGGCGAACCTGTGGGTGGTAAGTTTCATACAATCAAAGGTCAGCAGTATGCAAATGCGTTAAAAAAATGGCTAAGGAAAAATACGGATGCTTCGGCATCAGACCGCAACGCTGCTCAGTCAATGTTAGATGACTTGATTGATGCTTTAGGAGAGGAATAGAGGTGAAAAGATCAATTAGTAGTGCTTCATTTATTCTGCAACTTATAGAAGTCGTTCCTGAGTTGAGAGTGGTTTATGATGAGCATATTGCTGATTATGATGAGTTGCTGGAGCATGTGTTTATGGCAGATGTAACAAGATTTGCTGAATGCCTTTTTGCCCAGAAGAGCCATTCTGATACTTTGTCTAGGCTGATAATGTTTATTGATAAGGCATATTCATCTGATGATGAAGAACTAAAAGAGTTAATTTCTGTTTCTTTTTTGGAAAATATTTCAAAGAAAGATAATACATATTTAGAATTTATTTCACTGCTAAGTCCGGAGTTGAAGTTGGAATTGTCTAAATATGACTAGTTAAGTCATATCCACTGTGCCAAGAGAAGAAAAATTAATATGACTTCTTGAGGTAGTAGTTGAGACGGTATTTATTGAAGCCCACATTATCTTAGTGGGCTTTTTACATCTAACCGTGTATTGCTATACCTAAGTTAAAAAATCACCACTCTGTTTTTCCCTAAGTTTTTCGCACGTTGCAGAGCACGTTCTGCGTTTTCGATGGTCTCGTGGTAGCTTGGTGCAAGTTGTGTCAAGCCGACGCTAATCGAGTATCCCACGGGCAATCCCGCTTCAAGCAATCGCGTGTTACTGATGGCGTGCTTGAGCTCGTTGAGCTGCGTTTGCGCTTCATGGGGGTCGCTGGATTGAAATAATACGGCAAACTCTTCACTGCCATAACGAGCTAAACACAGCCCATTGGGTTTAGGAAAGGCATCGCGAATCATCTGAGCGGTTTTTCGGATCACCATATCCCCAACAGGATGGCCAAAAGAGTCATTAATGCGTTGGAAGTTGTCGATGTTGATCATCGCTAAATAGAGGTCTTCTTTACCGAGTTCTCGCTGGACAGTATTGGCTAAGCTGGCTTTGTTTTCCAGCTGCGTCATCGGGTCTTGATGGCGTAGCTGCTCATGTAACAGCAGATTGGCTAACGTCGTTTGAGCATAGTTTTGCACTATGTTGATCACCGCTTTTTGTGTTGGAAAGCGTTTTCGCAGGTAGATCACACCATTTAAACGCTCTCCATCAAACAGCGCCATACGATAGTGATTGCCATTGATTTGCAGTTTGACTGCCAGTGGATCGGCGTCGTGCTGGTGGTGAAAACTCAGAGCGTTTGCCGACAATTGTGCAACCAAGTCATCGTTTTGTAGCAAAGGTTTTTTATTGCCGTGATAGTCCAAGGTGGAAAACATCTGGCTGATGGGGTCGTAGAGGCAAAACTGAACCCCGGAGTTGAAGTAAAAACGGTTGAGTAAGATTTTGAGCTGTTGTTTGAAGTCGAGCAACGAGCGGCATTGACCCAATTGCGCTAGCTGATCGCTGAGTCGATAGCTTAAATAATTAATGGCGATCGCAAGGCCAAGTAGCGAGGCGATCACAATCGCCGTAAGGCTAAATTGGTCGCTGCTTGAGAGGATGTCTGCTCGGTCGGTGCCGGAGATAAAGACCCAATCTAGATCGCTGTCCGTATTGAAGACGGCCAACTTAAAGTTGTCGCGGTAGTAATACTCGTATTTCCCAAATGGGTGTCCGGTGGCGATTTGTTGAGCAATGCCGCTGTTAAAGCTGATGGATAAGGTGCCGATTCGATGAGGATCGGGATGGAATACCAGTTTGCCTGTCGATTTCTCCACTACGAACACATAGCCTTTGTCGAGGATCTTAAGCCCTTTGAGGTATTGAGTGGTAAAGAGGAGATCAAACTCAATCCACAACTGCCCATCAATATTCGGATTGATATGGCGAACGGCAAATACCCAGCGATTCTTGTTATTTTGATAGAGAGAGGAAATTTCGAACTTATCGCGCACCGTCTTGAGTGGGTGCCAGTAGAGTTTGTAAGGATTGGTGGCTTGTTGTTTTCCCGACATATCTAGCAAAGTGGGGCTATTTTTGCGCCAAAACAGGATGTTTGAGTAGTTGCTGGAGTGAGAAAGAATGTGCTGCGCAATCGTCTGACTGTCTGCGTTACTCGGGTTAAGGTGGGCGGCCAGTAGCGATTTTTCTAACAGATAAAATTTACTGTAGACCGCCTCGATCTGCGCATGGATAAGACTGCTGGCGGTAATAATATGTGACTGAGATTGCTGGTAGACAGCTTCCTCGGACTGTTTGAACTGATGATAAGCCAGATAAATCATCGTGCAGGTTAATGCAATGAGATAGGGGCGTAAAAGCCGGATAAGCGTTTTCGGTAATTCCATTTTGCCAATGACGTTATTTATAGTGTTATGTGGCTCGCAATATTAGAGAGTTCTGATGTGCACTTCAATGCGTATTGCCTGAAGAAAGCCTAAGTGATGAAAAGACCAGCGTATTGCTGGCCTTTTGATGAGGTTTGGGTGAAAAAGTAAACCGCTAAACGGCCGCTGTTGGCGGTGTGCTTTCTTGCGGATGGTAATGCAGGATCGCCATAGAAACCGGCGAAAGTAACACTTCTCCTTGCGCTAACTCGGGAGAGACATTACGTACATTGGTGTCGCAGATGTAGGTCCACTGCTGCTGATTGTCATCAGGCAGCGTAAAGCGCGCTGGTGCACTGGTTTGGTTAATCAGGTAGACCATTTCATCGCCTTTTTCACCAATGCCAATATGCAGAGAAACCGCACTCAGGCGATTCCAGTCATCGTGCTCCATATGCACGCCGTCAACCCGACGCCAATAGATGCGGTTGAGATTGCGGCTTGGGCCGCTAAAGGCGCGAATAAACGGCACCATATAGCGTTGGCGATTTTCCACCATTTGCGCCAGCCAGTGGCGAAAATCATGCTTACGCTCAGAGTGCTCCCAGTTCAACCAACTGGTTTCATTGTCTTGGCAGTAGGCGTTGTTATTGCCTTTTTGGCTATGAGACAGCACATCGGCGGTGAGAATGTGTGGGATACCAAAAGCAAACAGCAAACTGGCCATAAAATTGCGCTTTTGTTTCTCACGAGTGGCGATGATCATCAGATTTTCCGTTGGCCCTTCGGCCCCGTAGTTTTCTGAGCGATTGTCACCATGGCCGTCACGATTCTGTTCGCCGTTATCTTCGTTGTGTTTGTGTTTGTACGACACCAAATCCTGCATGGTAAAGCCATCATGGTAGGTGATGTAATTGACCGTCAGCTTGTAAGGCCAGTTGGCCGCACTGTAGATATCGCGTGACCCCATCAAACGAGTAGCAAACTCTTTCAGATAGCCTTGATCGCCACGCCAGAAGCTGCGGGTGATGTCACGCAGCTTGTCGTTACACTCGTTCCAACCAAATGGGAAATTGCCCACTTGATAGCCATTGGGCCCAATATCCCAGGGTTCAGCGATCAGTTTGGTTTCTTTTAGGACAGGATCTTGCGCGACGGCTTTGAAAAAGGCCGCATCTCGGCTGTAGTCATCCCCTTGGCGGCCCAAGGTTGCCGCTAAATCAAAGCGGAAACCATCAACTTTGAACTCACTGATCCAATAGCGCAACGTATCCATCACTAAATTTAGCGCTGGCTGATAGGTGAGATCGACGGTATTGCCACAGCCAGTGAAATTGGCGAAATGGGTGCCATGCTTGAAGTAGCAACGAGAATCGAGCCCTTTGAGATTAAAGATGGTTGGGCCTGCTCCCCCTTCCGCCGTGTGGTTGTAGACCACATCTAAAATCACCTGGATGCCGTTACGGTGCAGTTCTCGAATCGCTGTTTTCAATTCCAAAATGGCGTCTTTGTCGGCATAGCGAGGGTCTGGCACCATGAAAAGATACGGGTTGTAACCCCAATAGTTGACTTTACCCATGTCAAGTAAGTGCGGTTCGTGCATACACGCTGCGACGGGCAGCAGTTGCAGCGTATTGATATTTTGCTGACGGTAAAACGCCAACATGGCATCACTGACTAAGCCAAGGTAACGACCTTGTGCCGCAGGTGGCACTTCCGGATTCAGTTTGCTTAAGCCTTTCACATGGGTTTCAAACAACACCATCTCTTCACGAGGAATGCGTGGAGATTCGGTACCCTGCCAATCAAAATCATCTTGATACACCACACATTTTGGCATGGAGAAGCTTTTCTCTGCACTGTAAGGTGTTTGGTAGTGGAGGGGGCCATCAAGGGCTTTAGCATAAGGATCGGAGAGAAGCAGCGGGCCGTTGTCAGTGTCGATAATGAAGCCATACTTTTGTCCATGCTGGACATTTTCTACAAAGGTATAACGGATGCCGGCGTATTCTTCGCAAAGTTCAAAAGTTTTAAATTCGTTGTTGTCATCAAACAGAGCGAGGCGAATAGACGCGCAATCCGGAGAATGGACGGCAAAATTGCAGCCTTTATCGTGTAACGTTGCACCCAAGGGATAGGGGCGAGCGAGCGATGTTGTCATAGTTATTTTTCTTAGTTCAGTTTCCATCTTTCGGAACCACTAGTAAAAAACTTTGTCCTACTGAGGTCAAGCGCCCCCCAGCGATTAATATAAATGTAATAAACTTTCTTTCTATCGTTCATATTTGGCAAAAATATGAATCAGCCCTCATTTTGTAGCCAGCAAATCACTAACAAAGTTACCAACTCCACCCTAAATCAGTGATCTTGCTCTATAAAACATCATGCCATAAAAATTCTCATCCCTTCTCATCCCCCCTGTTTTTTTTCGGGGTGGAGGACGTCATTCTTCTCCGCCTTTCATAGGATAGTCACTGTTGAAACAACTGGGGACCTAGTCCCGTCTTACCTCTCTTCTTGAAAACACAAACTCTACTGCCTGGTGAGTGACTTCATGGAGAGATATATAAGAATAGTCCTTAATGGAGTTAAGAATGAAAAAAGTAAGTTTGATCGCTGCCGCAGTGGCTTCTACTTTAGCAGCGGGTACTGCGTTTGCTGCGGGTACTGATGTGGTAACTGATGGTTGGGAAGTTCACGGTTACATGTCTTCTAACGTACGTGTTGTAGACGGCACGACAACAGACACAGAATTTGGTCGCCCAGATTACAAAACAGCAGGTACTCACGGTAAGAGCACCAACCAAGTTGAATTCGTTGTTAAAAAACACTCTGAGTACGAAAACGGTGTGTGGGCGGACTACGTAGTACGTACCGAATTTGGTAACGGTAACTCTTATGCATACTCTTCAGATGGTGATGAAGCTGTTCGTGATGAAGATGGCTTTGCAGTGAAAGAAGCGTTTGTTGAGCTAGGTGGCATTCTAGGTGAAGACACGTCAATTTGGGGTGGTCAACGTTACCTAAACCGCGCAGCGGGTATTCTATCTGGCGAGTTTTGGAAGCAATCTTCTGGTATCGGTGCGGGTCTACAGACTAAATTGGGTGGTAACACTGCGGGTATCGCTTACGTCATGGCTGACCCAATCGATACTTTTGGTGATAAGCATAAAACAGATCCTCGTACTACTTTGTCGTCAATTGATCTGTACTACTATGGTGTAGATGCAGGTATCGGTAGCCTAGACTTCGACCTGAAAATTGGCCACCAATCTAAACCAGGTAAAGACGATGATGGCTTCGGTGCGTCTGTGACGTTGAATACGAGCTACTACGGCCTAGACGGTTGGACTCAAACGGCGATCGCTTACGGTAAAGGTGTGATGCAAAACCGTGGTGTGAACTTTGGTAGCTGGTCAGGCGGTGATGACAACGCTGAATCTCTATTCCTGACTTCTTACGGTGTTTGGAACATCTCTGATAAAGTTCAGTTGGGTACAGAAGCAACCTACATGACTGCTCTTGACCAACTGTTTGGTGCGAAAGGTTTGACTCGCTACATCGTAGCTGCGCGTCCTTCATACAAACTGAACGAAAACGTGCGCCTAGAAGCAACAGCGTCTTACGGTCACGAAGAAGGTGATAAAGGTTACTGGGGCCGTACAGGTGATGACGTAGAAAGCAACATTCTAAACCTAGAAGTAGCAACTGCGTTTAGTGCAAACTCTGACTACTTTGGTCGTCCACAAATCAAACCTTACATCAGCTACATCAAAGCCGACGATGAAGCTAGTGCTAAAATCATTGGTATCGAAAACGGCAAAGACCAATTTGTCTTCGGTGTTCACACTGAAATTTGGTTCTAAACCGATTAGTATTAAAGGCAGCCAGAAGGCTGCCTTTTTGACTTTGTATCCTACAACCACATAGTGAGAAATATAATGAAAAACAAACACTCTTTGTTAGCTGTCGTTCTGGGTGCCTTGCTTGCCGGTTGTGCCTCGGATGCGCAAGTGCAAACCGAGTTGGCTCCCCCAACGAATGCAGAAGTTTGCTGTACTGAATTCTCTCAATTTCCTTACGCGCAATTAAACGATAAGGAAGACATCAAGTTTGACGTTGATCTGGCATCGCCCGTGGGTACGTTTAGCCAAGGCAATAGCCATTTTGCTGCGTTCCGTTTTAGCGATCGTAGTGGTGATGTGACTGTTACTGTCTCGAGTTTAATGATTGACGACAGCGTTTTTGCGCCAGAAGTTCTGCTGCTCGACAACCAATTTAAAGTCGTGGAAACCTTCAAGCTGGCGGATTTTCAAATTTTGCCTTCGGATGCGTTCACCAGAACGCGTTACATTGAACGTTTCACAACCAATGCAGAACAAACCCCTTACTTTGTGATATACACCCCAGCCGATCAGTTGGGCAAACAGGTCACGGTTGACCATCCTGCGAAAGTGCGTGCCAAAGAGTTTGGTGAAGTGATGCCGATGGTGACCGATCCGGTTTATACCCATCGCTTGGGCGGCCGTGTTGAAGTGCAAGTGGAGACGCTGAAACTGCGTCCATTCCGTGCGATTGACCCTGTGAAACCCGCCGAGGTGGCACCGGCCCCAGTGGTCGAAAAAGCCATTCAAGCGCAGCCAGAATCGCAAAAATTCTATTTATCGGCAATTGAACAAGCGGTTGCAAAGGGAGACATCCCGAAAGCACTGAGCCTACTGGATGAAGCCAAAGCGCTCAACATTCCGGGTGCACAAGAAGCGTTTGTGAAAGCGGTGAACAGTAAAAAATAACGATTTTTGATTCGATAGAAGCTCCATCAAAAACAAAGGCGTTCCATTTGGAACGCCTTTTTACTTTGCAAACTATGAGCTGGAGCTATGATCTGGATCGATGGTCTGGAATGGATTAATCCTCAGCAAGGGCAAGATTGTCCGCCATGCGTTTTTGGCGTAAGTAATCTTGCTGCTGCAAGGCATGATGCTTTCTTTGCCAATCAGGCTGAGCAAAGGAGAGGTTTTCTAACAGTGCGTAGTGGGGTTTATCTACCACGGTAAGCGTTACCTCCTGTGCCAGCGGTTTGAGTTGGCCGTCGCTCACAATAAACGAGCGTGCTTCATTCAGTGGGAAGGTTAAGTGAAGCTGCTTATCTTCCAGTTCAAGCACCAAGGTGAGCTGAATATCGGGCTCCACGCGTTCAGGCTTTACACTGTAAATAAGCGTGTTGCTTTGCCCTGTGTTGTCCTGGCGCGTAACCGTGAACAGCAAAGCGTTGTGTTGACCAAAAGGCAGGCGCGCCTTCACCTTGTGCCAGCGTGCGGGTAACTGTGGATGCAGGAGCATTCGCTTTTCAGCCAATCTTGGCATAAAGCCCAAATAATCTTGCTGAGCATTACGTGCAAACTCAGAAACGGACCACGCTTGTGCGTAGGTTCCTGTCATCACTAGCGCGTTTTCGTCTTGCTGGAAGGCGTCGAGGTTTTCACTCATGGTGCCGCGATGGCCTTGGGTCAAAATTTGCTTCGCGAGATTCTTGCTGAGCTGGTAAGCGAAATCTTGTTGGCCAAATTGACACAATGCGCTCACGGTAAAGCCAGCATTCCAGCCCCAAATGGTGCCGTTGTGGTAGGCGGCGTCCTTATGGTATTCGCTGCGGTTATCGTGATACGGATGAAAATCTTGATGGCTTTGAGCAAGAGAGCAGATCCCCCATGGAAACAACAATTGGTCAACGCAGTTTTTCACTAAATGCTGGCCAATCTCGGCAGCAAGCAAGTTACGTTTCATCGGGATGGTCAATGCCATCAACTGATTGGGGCGCTGGCTGAGATCGGCCTCATCACCATGACGCAGACAATCGGCTAAACAGCGCTCCTCTGGCTGCCAAAACTTCGTAACAAAGCTCTCTTGCGCTTTGGTGGCGAGCTGGTGGCAGTGCTGAGCAAACGCCTCATCACCTTGCCAAAGCGCCAGTTGCTCGGCGATTTGTAGGCTCTCAAACCACAAAGCTTGAATGTCATTGGCTTTCGGGCCGCGAGGTGACCACGGGATCTGCCCGTTAATTTTGGCGTCCATCCAAGTATCCGGATCGCGATGCGACATCAATCCATCTTCATCCAGATAGTGTTTTTCAACGCCTTGGATAAAGCGCTGCACCACAGGGTAGATCTGCTGTGCAAAGGCCATGTCACCACTGTAATGGAGGTATTCCATGATTTCACGAATCATCCAAGGCGTGCCATCGGTGGTGTTGTAGATAATGTTGGTTTTGCTGGTGACTCGGTTAGGGATACGACCATGATTGACATCATCGAGGTTGGATTTTTGCATGGAGGCAAAGTTACTGATGATCGCTTTGGCTTCATCAAACAAGCCGTTAATCAATGACGTGCCGGATAGAGCGATGAAGGTATCGCGCCCCCAACAATCTTTAAACCATGGCAAACCCGCCCAAATGCCTACACCAAATTCGTGGCTGACGAACGTTCGACTGGCCAATCTCGCCCACATCACAGCGCGGTTGTATTCTTGGTCATCGCAGTAGAAATCGTTGTCCGTGAGAAAGTGGTAGAGCTGATGCTGATGTTGTAAGTCTGCATGCTGGTAAGCGGCATTTTGCGCCTGCTGTATTGCGGTTTCTTTATCGTGTTCAAAGCAGAGGTAAAGGGTCAATAACGTGCTCGGCTGACTGGTGGTGAGACGCAGCTTGCAGTTCCCACCATCAAGATGAACGGCATAATCCAATGCAGGGCATTGCTCAAACGTCACCTCTTGCGCTTCTACAGCTTGGTTGGCACTCAGAGCAAGGAATCTTGGCGCGCCTTCGGGCACTCGCTCGGGGTTGATCTCAACCAACACGCATTGGCCATAGGTTTTTATTTGGCAATCGTTGAGGGCAATGTTGAGCTCAGGCACGATGGCTAAAGTGGTGGGTTCAACGCTTTGCACACTTAATGCCACTCGCCGTTGCCCTGAATGAACGCTCAAACGATCGCGACTGTGGCAAGCGTAGTGATGTTCAATGCCATAAGGCAGTAAGCGAGCACAGCAAGCTTCTGGCTTGTTGAGGAGCTGGCCGTCGACAAAGGCCGCAAAACCGCCGAGATACCAACCTTGATGATGTCGATAACGGCCCGCGCCAACAAAGCAGTGCGTTTGGCCTTCATAGTAGCCGTCGACATTATCGCCAAATACAAATGGGAAACGGCGGCTCTCTTCAATGGCCAATGTGTCAAACAGAGTGTCGATAGCGAGAGCATGTTCGCGATGGGGGGCGTTTGGTGTGGGGCCACAGATAGGGATCAACTGGCTATGCAGTTGCGCTCGTTCAACCTCAACTTCCGCATTGTTTGCCCCATTGGTGATCGTCAAGCTGGGCTGCGGTTGTGAACAGTCGAGGGTTAAGGTGAATCGTTCAGTTTTTTGCGGAATGTAAACAAGATCATTGCCGATGCCTTGAGTGGCGATCAACGGGTGTGCGATCGCTTCAGTCAGTTCAATCGCTTGGGTTGGGTGCGCGGAAAAGGTCCATTGCGCCGTGCCATCCCTATCGGCAATTTTAAACTGATGGCGATCAGCAGAAAGGACAACGCAAGCTTGAAGTTGCTGCGGTGAAACGGGCACAAACGGGGTATCTAATCCCCAACCATTGAAAGTCCCTTTAAGATACAGGGTGGGAAGCGTGTGCATGGTTTAGGTTCCTAAAACGAAAAAAGGCACAGCGAACTGTGCCAAGGATACGATGAAATCTTTATTTGGTGATTTGCTTCGCGGCCGTGTCGAGGGCGTCTTTTACGCTCTGCTTACCTTGCATTGCGTTGTCAATGGCTGCGCCTTCGGCAAACCAGTAAGCCGTCATCTGTGGAATGTTTGGCATGATTTCGCCATTCTCAGCATTAATCATAGTGGATTTAATACGCTCATCACTTTCTAAGATGGTTTGGAACGATTTCAATGTCACAGCGCCAAGTGGTTTGTCGTTGTTCATGATTTTTAGCGCCTCATCTTGGAATAGATAGTTTTCCAAAAACTCGACCGCCAAATCGGTATTTGGGCTGGCGGCGTTAATGCCTGCACTGAGAATGCCTACGAACGGGTTGCCTTTGCCACCGTTAAGCGTGGGCAGAACGGCAACACCGTAATTGACGTTGAGTTTATCTAAGTTCCCCCAAGACCAAGGGCCGTTGATGGTCATCGCCGCTTCGCCTTTGGTGAAAGCCGCTTCCGCAACGGAGTAATCCATATCAGGGTTGAGGATGCCTTGGTTGACCATATCCACCAGGTATTGAAGGCCATGAATGCCTGCTTGGTTGTTTACCCCTGTACTCTTGGCATTGTATCCGCCGTCGATTTTTTCAAAGGCAAACGCGCCACCAGAGGAGATGACAGGCCAAGTGAAGTAGGCATTTTTGATGTCCCACATGATCGCTTGCTTACCTTGTTTTTGCATCTGCTTTTGGATCTGTGGCAGCTCTTCCCAGGTTTTAGGTGGCTCTGGCAGTAAGTCTTTGTTGTAGATAAGAGAAGGGGCTTCAATGGCCAATGGGTAACCGACAATTTTGCCGTTAACCGTAACGGCATCCCAGCTGAAATCGACCAGTTTTTCTTTGAACTCTTTGCTGGGTTTCACTTCGTAAAGCAAACCCGCTTCGGCATAACCACCAAAACGATCATGGGCCCAGAAAATGATGTCTGGACCACCGCCCGTGGCGGCATGTTGTTGGAATTTGGCTTCCAGTGATTCAGGATGCTGGACGATCACTTTCACGCCCGTATCTTGTTCAAATTGACGACCAATTTCGGCTAAGCCTTGGTAGCTCTTGTCACCGTTGATCCAGATGGTGATTTCCCCTTCTTGCATCGCCATGACTGGCGCCGTCATTAAGGTGGCAAGCGTACAAACAGAAAGTGTTTTGATAATCGGTTTCATTGTTATTGTCTCGCGTAATATGTTCTAAGTGGAATATTACTCCTGACAGAACCCGCAGAGAAATAGTTAACACAAACAGTGATATAGAAAGTTTTTATATCAGTGCGGAGTAAAGCGGTCACAAGGTGCAGAAAGAAAGGAAGAGGCTTGTCCCCAGAGTGCCAAACTGTGAACAAGCCCAAGAACTGTTTTTATGGGTGTTTTCTAATGGCTGTTTTTTCCACTGTTATAGCTCAAGTACCCATGCGCTGGTGGCAAAAGGCGGCAGGGTGAGCCAAGCTCGACCTTGACCGTGATTGACGTTCAGTTGCAGGGTATCACTGGCATGATGACTGGATTGGTCACTAAGTTTATCCACTAAAGTATATTGCCCGTCTGCCAGCCCAAGTTGCGCGATCAACGCCTCAGGCAGCACCACTTGGCAGACATTCTCATGGTGGGCCGAGAAATTGCTGCCTGCCAGCACCAATTGTTGTTGGTCGTAGCGAGCAAAAAGATGGCAGAAGTGGCTCAATGCTTGTTGGTTGGTGGGGTACAAATCGTAATACTCACCGCTCATTGCCGAGTGGGTTAAGGTGAAGTTGAGTAAACGTGCATAGAACGCCCGCAGTGCGCGTTGTTTTTCACTCAGTTGGCCGCCATCAAACTGGCCTTCATTCATCCATTTTTGATGTTCGGGCACGCCCACATAATCAAAAATCGACGTGCGGCTGGGCAGGCCAAAACCGCCCAACTCCGCTCCTGCTTCGCCCACTTCCTGACCAAAATAAATCATGGTGGGTGAGCTACTGAGTAAAGCCGAGACCAACATTGCAGGGCGACCAAACTCCGCATCCCCAGCAAACTGAGGTGAGGCGAGGCGCTGCTCGTCATGATTATCGAGGAAATGCAGCATGTGGTGCTCAATGTCCATCATTTGCGCTTGGATCTCACCGATGATGGCGGTGGAAGCGCGGTTTTGCATCACCGCTTTGAGTCCGTCGTACAAATCCACTTTGTCGTACAGATAATCCATTTTGCCCAAGTGGATGTAATCGCGGTATAGATGGGGCTGATACACTTCGGCCATCAAAAACGCATCAGGATTGTGCATTTTGATGTGTGAGTTGAGATAGCTCCAAAACTCGACAGGGACCATCTCGGCCATGTCGTAACGGAAACCATCGACGCCGAATTCGAGCCAATACAGAGCGATGTCGCGAAATTTCTTCCACGAGTCAGGTACGTCTTGCTGCTGCCAAAAGGCAAAATGCTCTGCTGCGGTTTTCTGTGCGAAATCCGCTGGCAATTCGGCAAAGTCCTTGCTGCCATCGGGTCGCACGCCGTAATTGACTTTGACCGTTTCATACCAATCATCAAACTGAGGTTTGGCTAAGCGCGAGCCGTTGCCCGTCCATTTGGCAGGGAATTCTTCGTAAGGCCACTGCAATTGTGGGTGCGCCTCACCGCCAAGTGGGGTAAAGGGCGCTGGAAAGTCAGGCAGTTGAAAGGCTTGCCCTGGAATATAGTAAAAGTTGTTGTCTCGGTGATATTCGATGGAGGTGTCGTCGTCAGCACCAAAGTCGCGCACCCCTTCAGGGTTATTTAATCCGTGATACTTGCGCGCGACGTGATTGGGTACGATATCGATGATCACTTTCATGCCGTGGCGATGGGTACGCTCAATTAACGCGGCAAACTCTGACAATCGTTCTGCGGGATTGTCGGCCAAATCGGGATTTACCGAGTAGTAATCTTTGACGGCATAGGGCGAGCCGGCACGCCCTTTCACGACGGCAGGATGATCGTGTCCAATGCCATATTGTTGATAATCCGCCACCAACGCATGGTGTGGTACGCCCGTGTACCAAATGTGGCTAATACCAAGTTGACGAATTTCTTTGAGTGCGAGGTCAGTAAAATCACTGAACTTGCCAGCGCCATTTTCCTCTTTGCTTCCCCAAGGTCGGCTGTGCTGAACTTTGTTGCCAAATAAACGAGTAAAGACTTGGTAAACGGTGAATTTTTGTTTTTTCATTTCACATTTATCCCATGTTTGTAGGGTCATTATTATTGGGGCAACTTAACGGATATGTGACGGCTTGAACTCATCCTTGCTGGGGGCGTAGAGCGGATTCTCTGAGGCAATGTGTATACTTAAGTAACCTTAGCTCAAGAATTTAACAAATATGCCGTTAAACTTAGAAAGAAGCGTGTTTTAATTAGGCTCAGAGTGAGCTGATCAATAAAGAAATGACATTATGAGTATGATGGCCGTCGCCATTGGCGCTACGGGGCTGTCTTTGCTGCTGGTGTTTGTTTGGATGTTCTCCTTATCGTTAAGGAAGCAACGACTCGAACAAGAGCGAAAAGCAAGGGAAATTGCCAACCGCAAAGCAATCGAAAAAGCGCGAGAGCAAGAAAGACAAGAACGACTTTTCAAGGCCGAAGGCGGTCACATTCCGACGATCCTGTTTTTAGCCAAAGAAGCGGAGCGAACCAATTTAAAAGAAGCGCTCTATTGGTATAACAAAGGGGCACGTTTAGACAATGTGAACTCGATGTATGGCATTGTACGCATGAGTGACCGCATGCGTGAAGACTTGATCCTCAAAGAACAAGCGAACTTCTGGCGTTTGGCCATTGCAGGGCTGGAAGGCAGTCTGGATGCGAAATTTGAAGCGGGCAAAGCTCTTGTTCATGGTCGTGGCATTGAAAAAAACTTACCCAAAGGCTATCGCTTAATTGAAGAAGCGGCGGTTCAAGGTAACTTGGATGCGATGCTGTTTATGGGAGAGTGGAGCCAATCGGGTGAGAATCCCGAGCGCTCCAACGATAATGCCTACCAGTGGTATCACAAAGCGGCAAGCAAAGGCAGTGTTGATGGGCAAATTCACCTTGGCCTCAGTTATTTGGCGGGGGTTGGAACCAAGACGGATCATGCCAAAGGTACCTATTGGCTTGAACGCGCAGCCGAAAGAGGCAGCGCCGAAGCGATGTTCCATGCGGGCGAAGCTTGGCGTGATTATGGCAAAACCGGCAACGCGTTGGCTTACGTGTGGCTGTTCTTGGCGTCTCATTTTGGTTATGAGAAAGCGCGCGCAATGCGTGATCAAGTGGCGACGAAAATTGGGGTCGATATTGTTGTTGGTTTGCAAGCGGTGGCAAAACCTTTGTTGAAAAAGCTTGAAGCGGGCAAAGTGGGTAAGCACGCCATCATTAAAGCGCTCAATAAAGTGTATAAGCGCCCGAGCTATTTCCCTCCGCTTGAGGCCAATTTGGATCGCAGTGATGAGCCATTGGTGTTTGAAGAGTTAGATGAGGGGTTACTGGCTGACACCATTAACCAAGAGCCGCAGCCACCAAGTGCCGGTGCCGATTCTTCTGCTAGCAGCGAGCTCGATTTCACTCAAGACCTGTTTTCCTCCCAACACAAATCCTAAACAAACGCCCGCGAGATGCGGGCGTTGTCTTTTCTTACTGGTTGTTTTTCTACTAATAGAAACTTAACGCAGCTTCTCAAAGACCGCGACAGACCAAGCTGGAACCGTGAGTTTGCCATTCACGACTTGAGCCGCCTTATCTTGGTTCTTCGCCAGAGAATCATTGCCCGCATTGGTTTGCACTGCATGGAGCGTGTAGCCCGTAGCATCAAACTTGGCAAAGTCACTGACCATGGTTGGCGACGCGTTCACCACAATCACCACGCCATCACGTGTTGCATCAATGGTGGCATCGTGGTTATCACCGCTGTTATCGATGCTCATCACGATGAGGCCAGGCGTTTGCTCTGCACCTGTGTTGTGGAACGCAACGCGTTTGATGATTTCGCTGCCTTTACCTAGGGTAAACAGGCCAGAAGAAGCACGTAGCGCGGCCAGTTCGTTAAAGAACTTGTCCATGTTATCGATGTCTGTGGCACTTGGCATAGCGCGATCGCTTGAGCCAGTGATCACGGCATCGATGATCGCCCAGTTACTGCCGTCTTTGTCTTCGCGTGGCAGGCCAACATTCCAGTTGTTGTCTTGCTTAGTGAAGTCAACGCGGTTGTACCAATCACCTGAGTCATACGAGTCGCGCTGCATCGATTTAGAACGCAGCAGCTCACTACCCATATGGATAAATGGCACGCCTTGGCCTAGCATCGCGGTAGACAAACCAACCGCTTGCATACGTGTGCGCTCTGCGGCCGTGGTCGCATAGGCAATCTTGTACTGGTTGTTGTCCCACAGGGTTTGGTTGTCATGTTTGGAGACGTAGTTCTGGATTTCCCACGCATCTTGCGCGTAACCTGCGGGTTGGCCGTTGTAATCCAACTCGGCACCAGTGATCGCTTTGCCTTTGCTATCGGTGAATGGGAAGGCTTTTAAGTTGCCCGCCATGCCCAAACGAGTCAGATCGGCAAGGTGTAGCGCGGTTGTCTTCAGCGCGGCATTTTGCTCGTTCTTCTCATTCACTTGAACGTAGATGCCGTTACCAAAGCCTTGATTTGAGCGAAGCGAATCTTGGCTGTCGAATGGGCCACCGCCGCGCACCGCATCACGAAGACGATCCGAGAACGAACCAATGCCCGTACCCGCAAGGTTCAACTGAGTGGCTTGTTTGAACATGCGATCGCTACCCACTTCACCGAAGTTCCAACCTTCACCGTAGAAGTAGACATTTGGATCGACGGCTTTGGCCGCGGCCAAGGTTTGCTGCATTTGCGCCAGTGGGTGATGGCCCATCAAATCCCAGCGGAACGCATCGATCTTGTACTCTTTCACCCAAGTGCTAATGGAATCGTCAATCAGCTTGGCAAACATCTGGTTTTCCGGCGCCGTGTTAGAACAACAGGTTGATTGCTCCACCGCACCCGAGAACTCGTTCAGGCGTTGGTAGTACCAAGGCACAATGCGATCCAAGACCGATTTGGACGACACCCCTGATTCGTTGGTGTGGTTGTAGACCACATCCATTACCACGTTCATGCCGATCTCTTTTTTCACCGACATCACCATTTCACGGAACTCTTTGATTCTTACCATGCCTTCAGCATCCGATGAATAAGAACCTTCTGGCACCGTGTAGTGGAATGGATCGTAACCCCAGTTAAATGAGTCGAGGTTGCGCACATGGCTGTTTAAACGTTGCACCACCGCGCTCTCTTTGCTGTCTTTTTTCGCCAGTGTTTCAAACACTGTGCTCAGCGTTTCATTGCTGTCGCAGTAGTTGCCGAAATCGGCATCGTTTTTCACGCTTGCATCCAGTTCACACAACTTAGCAAAGGGCTGATTAATGTTCGCCACTTTGGTTGGATCTTCATTGATGGTTGCAATATCGAAGGTTGGCAGCAGGTGTAAGTGCGTGACGCCCGATTGAGCCAATTTTTTGAGATGCTCGACAGGCGCTGTGCCTGCTTGAGTAAACGCTTTGTACTTACCGCGATTGGCTTCGGCCGTTGAGTCATCCAGTGCTGAGAAGTCACGAATGTGCGCTTCATACAAGACAAACTCGGCTGGGTTTGCTTGGTTGTGTGGTGCAGCAAGGGCATCCCATCCAGACGGCTTCAGCTCCGCGTTGGTCAAATCCACCACTTGGCTGTATTCCGAGTTCATCGAGAGGCTCAAGGAATAGGGGTCGGTCACTTGGTACGTTTCGACCTTGTCTGTGGCCGGGTGGTAAACCGTGACTTCGTAGCGGTAGAAATCACCGTGTTTGAGAGCGGTGTTTGCTGCTACCCATGCGCCGCTGGTGGCATCAAATGTCATTGCGATGGCGGTTTGCGCTTGCTTTTCAGCATTGTACGGGATCAGCTTGACGTTCTGCGCTGTTGGTGCCCAAAGGCGGAATGTAGTGGTGCTGTCTGGGTTGATCACCGCACCATAACTGAGCTTGGTCGCGGCCGCGGCGTAGAGTGCATCCAACGCGCTGGCAGGTTGTACTTCGGTTGCTTTAATGACGCCTGTTGCATCGCTGGCCACCAAGATTAATTGACCTTTCAGCAGATCTTTCAGCGCGTTACCTTCGCCGCTAAAGTCCATTTCAAAACCGATAAAATCGTTGCTCAGATGTGGCTTGGTTTTGTTCCAATCGCTGCTCGCCGCTTTGCTTGAACTGATTTGTTTGGTTGCACCCGTGACTTTTTTGCTGGCGCTATCGAAGGCCAGTTCACCGTTTTCTGAGTAGTAGAGTGTGACGCTGGTGGCGTCTTTGGCGTTGACTAGAATCACGCTGTCATCGGCAAAAATCGCGCTCGCGCCTGCCAGTTCAACTTGTGCCACAGGCTTTTGTGCCAATGCGGTGTAGTACACCTTGTTGGTGCCTTTAAATACAAATGCGACATTGCCAATCGCGGTGGTTTTATCAAACTCGAACTTAAGGTTTTCAGTTTGGTAATCGCCGTTGGATTTGTTGTTTGGAATGATGTTGATGCAACCCTCTGCGCCTTTCACTGGCAGATCCCAATAGGGTCCGTACACATCACTAAAGCCGGTGGGTTCCATACCTGGCCATGAAGTGTCGTTGCCATCAAAAGCGCCACAGGTGTCGTTGTTCCAAACGTGTAAGGTGAAGTGGCCTTCATCGCCATCTGGCGTGTTCATGTAAACGCGTGCCGTGTTGGCAGGAATGTCAGAGGTTGAGATCAGCTCAGGGTAAACAGCGGCCACACCTTGTTGGGTGTAGACGGCGTTATTTTTGCCTGTTTGGGTCAGATCGAGTTTGGCATCAAAATCGCCAAGGGGTTTCGCCCCATCTACACGAGGAATAAAGTTGATGCACTGGGTCGCTTCGCTGCGCACTTGCAGATCCCAGTAGGCACCAAACTTATCGTCCACGCCAGTGGGTTTAATACCCGTGCCCCAATCATCATGGCCTTCGTCGGTTTCGGCGTAGCCACCACAGGTGTCGTTGTTCCAAACGTATAAGCTCGCTTGGTCGTAAGCGCTGCTGTCAGCTGCTGCTCGAGTTGCAGTTTCGCTCGCTTTGAAATAGACACGAGCCACTTTGCCAGTGTCTGGTTGTGGGTTCGCCGTCTCGCCATCGTTAGAAGAGTTACAGCCAATGAGTAAAGAGGTTGCCATAAGCGGCATGATGGCTTTCGCCACCACTGAGAGTTTGAGAGGTTGTTTGTTCACGTTCTATATCCATATGCGTAATTATAAAAAAGCCCAGATATGCTATGAATTTCGTTTGCCAGCAAAATGTGAGAAAACTCAGCAAAGATTTTTGTTATTGATAAATAACGCAATGCAGGTATGGGGATCACGAATGGTAGAAGGAGAAGGCGTGAAATGATGCACAAATTTAGGGCGTAGAAAGGGGGAGGATGAGGTGATTTTGTGAGCGATGCACGGAGAAAGACGTGCCGGAAGCTAAGTCACCCTCTCCGCTCAATGCGGAGCAGTTCACGATTTTTATCCGAGTTGTTTTTTATTGAAAATTAAGATCGATGTAATCACCAAAAAGCGCTTACAGTCTGTTATTGAGGAAATGCGCCGCATGGGGGCAGATTGGATGCGGCTGAATGGTTCATGATGGTTGCATGGGAGCGATACAGATGGCTATGGTTAATGCTGGCAGACAATAGCACGCCATTTTTTGACGAGTTTGCTGGTTATTTATTCGCATCGTCAACAGCATTGGTTACGAGTGATTGATGATGGTGAAAACTATGTAAAAAGGGGGGGATTCCCTCTTTATAAAATGCAATGTTTAATGCTCAATAAGTGGAAGTATTTAACCATTCTATGGTTTTTCTTTATTTGTATAAGTGAAAATATTTAATCATGTTTAATGTAAATAATGATTGTATTAAATTGTGCTTGTTGATTTTAAAATCAATTAGTAGCATGATAATAAAAACAAATAGAACATACTGTTCGAATAAATACAATTGGAAGTGACTTTTATTGCATGTTTCAACAATGAACAGAGTACAACGTACTCGGTTTATTATTATTAGAGATTTGTGTATGTTGAGAATTATAAGTGCAGATAAGTTCATCTCTTCTCGGTTTATCTTGGAGTACAGCAAAGTGGAATTTGCCTCTTTGTTGGGAGTCTCTGTTGCCAAAATAACCAATATAGAGAGTGGAAAATCTTCAATTCCCCCTGTTTACGACTACGCCATCAATTATCTACTCAGTGAACATCCTTTTAAGGAGAGTGCCATGGAAGCGTTATGCTCCCATGAAACACTGAATTTTGCTCGCCGTATAGACACCAATAACAAGGTTCAAAGGTTGTCTTGTAAGCGTTGCGATAGCCGTCGGTTGCACGTTATGGCAGGCATGAGTGGGTTGTACTTTGTTGAATGTATGGACTGCAAGCATACGATGTACTCATCGGGCATAGCAGTGAAACGGTATCTACAGTGGTCGAACAATGGCGTTAAGCTGGATAGTCATCTATTTAACTGATTTTGTTTCTTTTCCCTACAATAAATGAAAAGCCATTAGCAGAAATGTTGATGGCTTTTTTGTTTGTGGTTTATAAAATGTTAAATGATATATTTTTATTTATCGCTAATAAATCAAATACAAACAATATAGAGTGATGAAAATCGCAAAATTTTATTTTCTTTTAATTCTATTTCTATTTGTCACTGGTTTAGTCACAGAATTTCTTATCTGAATTCAAATTTAGTCTCAATCCAATATCATTGGCTTATCGAAAGGAAAGTGATAAAGATCGCGAAATTTTATTTCGATTAAATAAGGTTTTTAATTATGAACGAATAATCACGAAATTTGTTTTTTAAATTTCAAATCTAAATTCCATTTGTAATATCTGTGCTTGTCGTTTTTAAAGAACAAATAAGAGATATTTAAAATGAAGCGTTTAGTTATTGGTGTTAGTAATTACATGCCAGAAGATTTCAGTTTATTAGCTGAATCTTTAGATGAACAATTTAATCGTCATCTTCATCCTTTAGAGCAAGTCGAATTAACCGATGTTGGTGCTGCCATTATTACGTCGGCAGATATTAAGGCTGGTCTACACAAAGTGATTTCTGAAACGGGTTATGGCATTCCGGTTTTCTTGGTCACAGATGAAAACCCAGTGTCAGCCGAAGATTACGTATGGTTAACCGGCGTTATCGATTTAGAAAGACAATCCATCGAATACTACTGTCGCCAAATCAATGAAGCGGTAACCAAATACGAATGCCGCCTATTGCCGCCTTTCTTCAAACAACTGACGCACTACGTGGAAATGGGCAACTCTGCATTCGACTGTCCAGGACACCAAGGCGGTCAGTTCTTCAAAAAACACCCAGCAGGTAAACAGTTCTACGATTTCTTCGGTGAAAACCTATTCCGTAGTGACTTGTGTAACGCGGACGTAGATTTAGGTGACTTGTTAATCCACGAAGGCTCTGCCCACCAAGCTCAAGCGCACGCAGCAAAAGTGTTCAACTCAGACAAAACTTACTTCGTACTCAACGGCACTTCGGCTTCAAACAAAGTGGTGTGTAACGCGTTAGTGACCGAGGGGGACTTGGTGATGTTTGACCGTAACAACCACAAATCAAACCACCACGGCGCATTAATCCAAGCGGGCGGTATGCCAGTTTACCTAGAAACGGCGCGTAACCCTTGGGGCTTTATTGGTGGTATGGATGAGCACTGTTTTGATGAAGAATACATCCGTGCCCAAATCGCCAAAGTATCACCCGAACGTGCGCGTGATGAACGTCCATTCCGTCTTGCGATCATCCAATTGGGCACTTACGACGGTACCATCTACAACGCACGCTACGTGATGGATAAGATTGGTCATCTGTGTGACTACATCCTATTTGACTCAGCATGGGTGGGTTACGAGCAGTTCATTCCGATGATGAAAGACTGTTCTCCATTGCTACTGGATCTGAAACCAGAAGATGCGGGTGTGATCGTGACTCAGTCTGTTCACAAGCAACAAGCTGGCTTTTCTCAAACCTCGCAAATCCACAAAAAAGACCACCACATCAAAGGTCAGGCTCGCTACTGCAACCACAAACGCTTCAACAACGCGTTTATGATGCACGCGTCAACTTCACCATTCTATGCGCTGTTCTCCGCATTGGATGTGAACGCCAAGATCCACGATGGTGAAGCGGGTCTGCGTCTATGGCGTGATGCGGTTAAGACAGGTATCGAAGCGCGTAAAGAAATCCTTAAGAGTTGTGAATTGATTCGTCCGTTCATTCCAGACCAAGTCGAAGGTCAACCTTGGGGCAGCTACGACACTGACGTGATCGCAACGAATAAGAAATTCTTCATGTTTGAGCCAAACGCAAGCTGGCACAAATTTGAAGGTTACGGTGAAGGTCAATACTTCGTTGACCCATGTAAATTGTTGCTAACTACTGCGGGTATTGCAGAAGACGGCAGCTACGCAGACTTTGGTATTCCTGCCACGCTATTGGCGAACTTCCTACGTGAGAACGGCATCATCCCTGAGAAGTGTGACTTGAACTCTATCTTGTTCCTTCTCACTCCAGCAGAGGACATGGGTAAGATCCGTCATCTTGTGGCGCAAATTAACCGCTTCGAAAAATTCATTCGTGATGATGCGCCGCTAAACATCGTGCTGCCTCGCGTTTACGAAGCGAATAAAGAGCGCTACCGCGGCTACACCATCCGTCAGCTATGTCAGGAAATGCATGACATGTACAAAGAGCTGAACGTGAAACAGCTACAAAAAGCGATGTTCCGTAGCGAATACTTCCCAACTATGGTGCACAAACCAGATGTGGCGACACGCAAATACTTCCGTGGCGAGTGTGATTACTTGCCTCTGAAAGAAGCGGTAGGTCGTGTCGCAGCAGAAGGTGCGCTTCCTTACCCTCCAGGCATTATCTGTGTGATCACAGGCGAAATCTGGACTCAACAAGTGGTCGATTACTTCTTATCTCTAGAAGAAGGCATCAACCGATTCCCAGGCTTCGCACCCGAGATTCAAGGTGTGTACCTAGAAGACGTCAATGGCCGCACCACCGCCCATTGCTACGCCCTTAAAGATTAATCTACCCCGTTCGCATCGTGACTTGGTTGTCGCGGTGCGAACCGTTTATTCGTGGAGAATAATTTATGAGTACTGAAACCAAAAAAATGTCGGTGGTGCAACTGACCATTCTGACCTTCATCAACATGGCTGGCTCGGGCATCATCATGCTGCCAAGTAAGTTAGCGCAGGTGGGCACCATCTCGGTATTGTCTTGGTTGATCACCGCAGCAGGCTCGTTAGCCTTGGCGTACGTGTTTGCCAAATGTGGTCGCTTTAGTAAGCGTGACGGTGGGATGAACGGCTATGCCTCGTACGCGTTTGGTAAATCGGGTGCGTTTATGGCGGGTTGGACCTACGGCTTGTCATTGTTGATTGCCAACATTGCGATTGCGATTACTTGTGTCGGTTATGGTTCGGCTTTCTTCGAAGTGACTTTGTCGCCAGTAGAGACCTGTCTGTACACCATCGCGATCCTTTGGATTTGTACCTTCGCTAACTTTGGTGGTGCGAAGATCACCGGTCAAATCGGCTCGTTTACAGTCTGGGGTGTTATCCTTCCAGTGTGTTCTTTGGGTATTGTTGGTTGGTTCTACTTTAGCCCAACCATGTACGTAGAAGCGTGGAACCCACATCACCTACCATTTGGTGAAGCGGTTAGTGCGTCGATCGCGATGACACTGTGGGCGTTCCTAGGTCTTGAGTCAGCTTGTGCAAACTCAGAAGCAGTAGAAAATCCAGAGAAGAATGTACCAATCGCAGTATTGGGCGGTACGCTGATTGCGGCAGTGGTTTACATTGTTTCAACCAACATCTGTTCTGGTATCGTAGCGAACTCTGAACTTGCTGCCTCTACCGCGCCATTCTCAACAGTATGGACAGTGATGCTAGGTTCTACGGCGGGTAAAGTGGTTGCGGGCATGGCCGTTCTAGCTTGTGCAGGTTCACTACTGGGTTGGCAGTTCACTATCGCGTCCGTATTCAAATCATCTTCAGACGCAGGCTTCTTCCCGAAACTGTTCTCACAAGTTGATAAACGCGGCACGCCCATCAAAGGGATGGTGGCCATCACGGTTATCCAATCTGTGCTTTCTTTAATGACTATCTCGCCAACATTGAACGAGCAATTTGAAGCACTGGTTAACCTAGCGGTAGTAACTAACGTTATTCCTTACATCCTATGTATGGGCGCAATCTTCATCATGCAGCAAGTGGCGCACGTGCCTGAACGCGAAATGAAAACCACCAACATCATCGCTTTGGTTGGTTCTCTCTACAGCTTCTACGCATTGTATGGTTCGGGCTACGAAGCCATGATGTGGGGCTCTATCGTCACCTTCTTAGGTTGGAGTGCTTATGGTTTGATCGCGGCCAAGCATGAACCTTTAGCCAATTAAACATCATCGAGAAAGAGCCTTCCCCAACTTAATGTGGAAGGCTCGTTTTTTTTTCATTTTATACGTGACTATTTACAACACGGTGAAAACTGATTTTCAACAATTAGCAGACCCCAATCCCTCAAGCGGCTGTTACACTCGACGCCGATACCTTTGTAGTTGCTTGAGCGAGTTGATGAGTGTTTGCCCTCCCGCTTGAAAAGACAGAGAGAAATCAAGAGTCAGGTATGGATGACCAACTCTCAGCCCATTCGCTTCAGAATTGAGTTCGAGAATCTTGGTTTGTCGAATACACTACTGGTTTCGTAAATTGAGCGCTTGCCGCTGTCTTTGAACTATTGATAACAACAAGAAGAGGTCTGGTACTATGCAAGGTATCCTCTCCATCCAGTCACACGTTGCTTATGGCCATGCCGGTAACAGCAGTGCAGTCTTCCCAATGCAACGCATGGGCTTTGAAGTGTGGCCGATCCACACGGTTCAATTTTCTAACCACACCCAGTACCAAGAAGGTTGGACAGGGCGTGCGTTCTCGGCTGATGACATCAGCGAACTGGTTCGTGGTCTGAACAATATTGGCGCACTAGAGAAGTGCCAAGCGGTGCTGACGGGCTACCAAGGCAGTGCTGAGCAATGTCTGGCCGTGGAAGAAACCGTCACCAAAGTTAAACAAGCGAATCCTGACGCGCTTTACGTCTGTGACCCAGTGATGGGCGCGCCAGACAAAGGCTGTATTGTCGCCCCGGGGATTGCGGAAAACTTGTTAAACCGTCTCATGCCAATGGCGGACGTGATTGTGCCTAACCAGTTCGAGCTTAGCCAATTTGCCGAAATGGAAATCCACACCCTTGATGACGCGATCATCGCTTGCCAGCGTGCACTAGCGAAGGGCCCAAAAGTGGTGTTGGTGAAACATTTATACTGCCTGTCTGACGAGAGCTTCAACATGTTGTTGGCCACGCAAGAAGGCACTTATTTAGCGAAGCGCCCTCATTTCGAATTTGCTAAAGCACCCGTTGGCGCAGGTGATTTGATTTCGGCGATTTTCACTGCGGGCCTATTGAAAGGTTGGACGCCAAAACAAGCCTTCCAGCACTGTCATGATGCGTGCTACGGCGTGCTGAACGCGACTTACCAAGCTGGCGAGTGGGAACTGCAAACCATTGCTGCGCAGCAAGAATTTGTTGAGCCTAGCAAGCACTTTCCGCTGGAAGAAGTGACGTTAAAAACGGTTGAATAGAAAAAGGAGCCATCTAAGGCTCCTTTTTATTGAGACTAATGGTGAGGCAAGATTAACCTTTTGCTTTCTGCGCTTCTGACTCACAGACTGCGGCAGTAAATACCACGTCCGTTGAGCTGTTTAGCGCCGTTTCAGCAGAATCTTGAATCACACCGATGATGAAGCCAACCGCGACCACTTGCATCGCGATGTCGTTTGAAATACCAAACAGGCCACACGCAAGTGGGATCAGTAACAGAGAACCACCAGCAACACCTGATGCACCACAAGCAGAAACGGCAGCAACCACGCTCAGTAGAATCGCTGTCATCAAGTCTACTTCGATACCCATGGTATGAACGGCAGCCAGCGTCAGTGTGGTGATGGTGATGGCCGCACCCGCCATGTTGATGGTTGCACCCAGTGGGATAGAGACAGAGTACGTATCTTCGTCTAGTTTTAGTTTTTCACACAACGCCATGTTTACCGGAATGTTGGCGGCACTTGAACGGGTGAAGAAAGCCGTTACACCACTTTCACGTAGGCATTGGAATACCAGTGGATATGGGTTTTGCTTGGTTTTCACGTAAACCATGGCAGGGTTCACTATCAACGCAATGATCGCCATGGCGCTCAGCAACACCACCAATAGGTGCGCATAGCCAGCTAAGGCATCGAAACCCGTCGTCGCGAATGTAGAAGCCACTAAGCCAAAGATACCAAATGGCGCAAGACGAATGATGAAGCGCACGATGTGAGAAACACTGTGGCTCAGGTCTTCAAATACCGCTTTGGTGGTGTCTGATGCGTGGTGAAGTGCCAAACCAAGGCCGACACCCCATGCCAAAATACCAATGTAGTTTGCGCTCATCAGTGCGTTGACTGGGTTATCAACCAACTTGAACAGCAAGGTTTTGATCACTTCCAGAATGCCTTGAGGAGGGTTTGCCCCTTCTGCGCCAGTGACCAAGGTTAATGTCGTCGGGAACATGAAGCTCAAAACAACGGCTGTTAGAGCGGCAAAGAAGGTCCCGGCTAAGTACATCGCAATGATAGGGCGCATATGGGTGTGTTGGTTTTTCTTTTGATTAGCAATCGAAGCGGCGACCAAAATGAACACAAGAATAGGGGCGATCGCTTTCAGTGCGCCGACAAACAAGCTGCCTAGCATACCGACACTTTCCGCTGAGCTTGGTGAAACCAACGCGAGCGAGATACCGAGGATGATACCGACTAAGATTTGGAGCACCAGATTGCCTTGGGCAAATCGGGCGATAAGACTGTTATGTTGCATACATCATTCCTGCATTTATCAGAATTATGGTTATTTGAATAATCGTTTTATAGAACTAATAAAAATTCAGCCATTTTTATGCTGAATGGAACCTATAGTAGCTTGGTAATATTTTGTGTCTAGTTTTAGTTTGTTTTTGGGGTTATTGTTTGTTCAATGTTGTGATGCATGGTTAAAAGTGTTGAATAATGGTGAATTTGACATGGTGATTGGTAAGGAGAAAGCATAACCAAAGTGAATGAATGCCCACTTTGGTTATGAAAAAGTTACGCTCTGTTGAGGTTAATAGGTGGTTTTGAGTTTTTGCTTGTCACTTTGCACGTGACGGTACATTTTGCCAATTTGCTTGATTCTGTTCCTTTGCTCTGCAAACGTTGAAGCGTTGTAGGCTTGTTCTCGAAGCAGCTTAAAGTAGTTTTGTAAACGTCGGGCTTCTAACGTGCCATTGTCAATTGCTTGTTGAACGGCGCATCCTGGCTCTTGCTGATGCTGGCAATCTTTAAAGCGACAGTGTTGCGCGAGCGTTTCGATCTCAGCAAAAGTCTCGCTGACGCCTTCACTACAATCGGCAAGTTGCAGTTCACGCATTCCCGGTGTATCGATGATCAATGCACCATCAGGGATCATATGAACAGAGCGTGCCGTGGTGGTGTGGCGACCTTTGCTGTCATCTTCACGAATTCCACCCGTTTGTTGGGTTTCTTCACCAAGTAAGGTATTGGTGAGTGTCGATTTACCCACACCAGAAGAACCAATAAATGCCACTGTTCTGCCTTTGGCACACCAAGGTTGTAATGCCGCGACGCTGACAGGATCGAGCGCATTTACCGCCTCTACCCATAACGTTGCACTGAGCTGCTGAACCTGCGTGATGTTTTGCTCTGCCTGCGGAGATAAATCGGCTTTGGTGAGCACCACCACAGGCTCGATGTGCGCTTCTTTTGCGATGCTCAGATAGCGCTCAATACGGCTGAGGTTAAAGTCATCATTGAGCGAGCAGACGATAAACAGTGTATCGACATTGGTGGCGATCAACTGCTCCGCAATTTTGCTGCCAGCCGCTTTGCGACTCAGTTCGCTTTGGCGTTCAAGTAGACGTTTAAACTGTTGCTGCTCATCGAGCAAAACCCAATCGCCAACCGTCATTTTCGGTTGCGCATGGTGAATGGCAAGGTGAAAGCGCCCTTGTTCACTGCAAAGCTGATAACCACTGCGATGATGAGCAACGATACGGCAGATCTGCGTATTTTCGTAATCTTCAAGCGTCAGTTGTTGTTGAAAAAATGGTTTCCAGCCTAGTTGAGTCAAAGTGTAAGGCTGAGAAGACGTCATTGTGTTGTTCATTGCGAATTTTCCCGGTGCGCAAAAGCACCCACTAAGTAATAGCTTCAGGGTTTCATTCGTAAATCAAATAGAATCACCCCGGTTTGACCGGGCAAATTGAGAAGGGAAGGGAGAAGTCGCGTAATGCGATAATAGAATTGAAAACGGACTTTCCGTTAACCCAACCATGCCCTTTGAGTTTGGTTTGTTACAATCATCAGAATTCCTCCAGTCAGTCATAGAAACCGCATGAGTATACGTTGCATAAAGAAAAGGAGCAAACTGAGTTGCTCCTTTTTTGCATTTTGCTGTCAGCTGCCAAGGACTTAGTGGCCTGAGTGCTGCATGCCTTTCATTACTTTTTTTACCGGCGCTTGGAAGGTCATCTTTTCACCGTTGGCGAAAGTCACCGTGACATCGATCTGCTCGCCTTCATTCAGTGGTGCTTTGAGATCAAACAGCATGATGTGAAGGCTGCCCGGTTTGAGCACAGTCTTGCCTTTCGCTGGGATCTCAATCGAATCAACTTGACGCATCTTCATCACATCGCCTTCTTTGATGACGTCATGCAGTTCCACTTTGCCTGCTGCTGGTGTTTCTGCGGCAACAATCGTGCGCACGTTGTCACTGCGGTTCATCAGTTCAACAAAGACCGCACTGTTCACGGCACCCGGGGCCATCGCTCGGGCATAAGGGTGGTGAGCCATGAGATCCATTTGGGCGCTAACCAACGGGCTGACAAATAGTGCGGCAAGCGCGAGAGCTTTAAGTTTCATCCTAATTTCCTTGGGTTATCGTTTTTATTGCTTCCACAATCGGAGCGGGAGTTAAGGTGTGTGGCACTTTGGTGATCAAGGTGCCATCGGGCTGCAAAAAGTAGAAGTAAGAGCTGTGATCGAGCGTGTACTTCAACTCTGAGTCTTTTAATTCTGTTTTGCGGAAAATGACCCCGTAGCGTTTGGCCAGTTCCGTGGTGACGTCCAGTGAAGAAGACAGCCCTTCAATCATTGGGTGGAAATAGTGGGCGTACTGCGCAGAAAGCTTCGCGTCATCACGCTCAGGATCGAGCGAAATAAACAGAGGGCGCAGCTTCGCCTTGGTGGCATCGTCCAACTCGTTCAAAGCGCCAGAGAGCATCGCCAAAGACGTCGGGCACACATCTGGGCAGCGCGTAAAACCAAAATAGACCACACGGATGCGTGTATCTTCCGTGTCAAAAATGTTCACCGCTTGCTCATCTTGCCCATAGAGCATGGCTGCTGAGTGAGTGGGTGGTGTGGCTTCGTTTTCCACTTTACCTTGCAGATCCAAATAGCTTTTGAGTGCAAATCCAAGCACAAAAGCGACCACCAGAAAGAGAGACCAATTTTTACTCATCGTTGCATCCTTATTGCAGGGTAAACCGTGGTAGTACCGTCGGTAAGCTCGCCTAACCACGTCATCGCGTCGGTGGTGCAAACGGGCAGAATCACTTCACCGCGAAAAAGACCGGGTGAGGTTTGCTTTAAGATAAACTTTGGCGTGCCCATTTCCATTTCTAGCCCGCGCAGGCTCAGCATAAGTTGCTCACCGCTTGTCGCAGGCCATTCCACCGTGATTTCACTGGCAATCAGCGGTTGCGCGGTATCGTTGCTTAACGTCATGCTTACCGCTTGCTGCGTGCAAGCTTGGGTTGAGAGCATGCAATAATCCTCTAACCGAGGCGCAGATTGAGCCACAGCGGTTGTGTCGGATGAAAACAGCTGTACGATGTCTTTGGCAAAGAATCCGCCTGAGAGAGCGACGATAAACGCGATAATTTTCAGTATGTTGTTCATTATTTTTGAAGCTGGAAGAAGCGTGAGGCGATCCTACCACATTCCATTTGAAACACTGCGACAGCCGTTGAAAATTGTGCGTTAGCAATAAAAAAGCGGAGAGGATTCTCCGCTTTGAACTGATTTAGGTTGGGGGTTATTTTGCGTTGGCTTCGGCAAACTTCTCTAAACCCAGCACCAAAGCAATGGCAACCAGCGCCATGACAATCGCCATCACCCATTGCGAAGGTTGCGAGGTCAGCGCTTCGAACTCAAACGGCGACAGGTTGTGTTGTACCAAGGGTACTTGCTCGCCGCTCGAGTTGACACGCCAGCTAATGGTCTCTTTCCAAGGCCAGATTTTCGGCAGTGTGCCGATCATCAATCCGGTTAAGAACATCAGCGTGAAATCGCGGAACTTGCGCAGCAGCCATGACAACACGTGAGAGAACGTCAGCAGGCCTGTCACACAGCCCACTAAGAACAGCGCCAGAATGTCAACTTGAAAGCTTTTAACCGCGCCAAGAACCGGCGCGTACATGCCAATGAGCAGCAGAATAAAGCTGCCTGAAATACCCGGCAGAATCATCGCGCAAATCGCAATCGCCCCCGCAATCAAGACATTGATGGATGTGGGTTCTAAATGAAGTGGTTTAAGCACGGTAATGCTGTAGGCAAACGCGATGCCGAGAAACAACAGAGCGAAACGAGTGAGGTCTTTTTTCTCAACCTGTTTGAGGATGTGATAAACCGATACCAAGATGAGACCAAAGAAAAACGACCAAATTGGAATAGGGTGATTGGCCAAAAGCCAAGTGATCAGTTTGGCAAGCGTTGCGATACTGGTCAGTACGCCACCAAACAAAGCGATTAAGAAAAAGCCGTTAATGTGGTTAAACGCCGCCTTAAAGCCTTCTGCACGCCAGATTTTTATCACGCTAGGGTTAATGCGACGAATGCTTTCGAGCAAGGTGTCATAGATACCCGTAATAAACGCGATTGTGCCACCAGAGACACCTGGCACCACGTCGGCGGCGCCCATCGCTAAACCTTTTAAGAAAGTAAACAAATAATTCATGTCGTTGAAATCGTAAAAAAGCAGTGCAGCGAGTATACCCAGATTCATGTCAAAAAAGTATGAAATTACGTGGACATAGCGCTCCTTGCCTTCGAACAATGGTCACGATTCTTATCTTTTAGATTCATCGTATAAAAAGTAAGCGCAACTGTATTCACAATGGCTATTTGCATAACCATTTGCAAAATGCTTTTGCATAATGCAAAAATTATTTTAGCAACAGTTAATATATGAGATATTCAGCCCAAAAATAGGGCTTTTAAAGTTGGCATGATTAATGCATAATACTTCTCGACCCTTATTAAGCCGAGGGTCACCTAGCCAACTGACGTTGTTAGTGAATACACATTGTTCACATCATACATAAGCCAATCGCACTTATTTTGCGGTTGGTTTTTTTTTGCTTGTGATTTGGGAGATGGCGCTCAAGCTTTTAAGACTCGTTTTAACCCAAAACACATCGCGCAGGTGTGGAAAGAAAAATCCGATAGCCTTGGCTATCGGATTTTTACCTTGCTACCCAACTATTCGGCTAACACAGATTCAACGGTGAACTCGGGTGGGTTGGCCTTGAGCGCTTCAAAGCTTAGGCCTTCGCCTTTGATCAACCACATCGGCGCGTAGAGCGAATCGAAGCTTGGTGTTTCACCCGTTTGTTGGTAGTGCACCTTTAAAAATGCGGTGAGAATGTTGTGAAACAAGCAGCTACGGTCATTAAGGTGCAAACTCTCTTCTCCGGTTTTGCCGCCATTTTGTTCGGCAAAATAGGCATACCATTGATAGTTGGCCTCGATAGACGCTTCCACCGCTTGGTCTAGCGGTGTTACTTCAAATCCCCAGCTAATCGCAATCAGGCTGTAGAGCGGAAAAATGAGGAACTCATAGTAATCCATCCAGTAAGGGTGGCCTTTTTCCGCAATTAACTCACTGGTGAGGTAGGGAACCACCGCTTGCAGCAGTGCGGCCTGTTGCTCCTTGTTTTGCTCACCAAACAAAAACGCCTTAAACAAGTGAAAGAAATCTTGTTCAATCGGACGAAAATCGGTGAGGTCTGTTTTCCGTGAGATTTCATGAGCGGGAACGGCGTAGAGCTGCGCTTTCGCCTGTGGATTATCGGCCAAAATCGCCATGCTTGCGCCATCCAACCAATGAACCAAGGAGTCGTAGCTGTTGTAATTGTGCTGTTTTTCTTCCGTGGTGACTTGCAAGCGCTGGGTAAAATAGTCCACCTCTATGGTCTGGTTCGGCTGGCAGTGAATCGCCCAATGCATCTTAGCCAGCTCGGACGCCGAACCAATCAAATATTGAATCGCAGGTCGAGACCAATGCAAAAGAATTGCGCGCGCTATTCGATAGAAAATATGGCTGGAAGCAGCGTAGTTTTGGAGATAGGTTGAGTTTGATTTATACATCTCAAGCCCATCGTCATGAAAGTTGATGGATTTTATTTCACTCAAAGTATGATTTAAGCGATCGGTGCTCATATAATGTTCAGTTCTGTGATGAGGTTTTATCGATATGTTCATGATTTAGCCTTGCTTATAGTCAAAGAGATGAGTGCTGTTGCCCTTGCTACCCAACTATTCGGCTAACACAGATTCAACGGTGAACTCGGGCGGGTTGGCCTTGAGCGCTTCAAAGCTTAGGCCTTCGCCTTTGATCAACCACATCGGCGCGTAGAGCGAATCGAAGCTTGGCGTTTTACCCGTTTGTTGGTAGTGCACCTTTAAAAACGCGGTGAGAATGTTGTGAAACAAGCAGCTACGGTCATTAAGGTGCAAGCTCTCTTCTCCGGTTTTGCCGCCATTTTGTTCGGCAAAATAGGCATACCATTGATAGTTGGCCTCGATAGACGCTTCCACCGCTTGGTCTAGCGGTGTTGCTTCAAATCCCCAGCTAATTGCAATCAGGCTGTAGAGAGGAAAAATAAGAAACTCATAGTAATTCATCCAGTAAGGTTCGCCTTTTTCAGCTTCAGCAATTAACTCACTGGTGAGGTAGGGAACCACCGCTTGCAGCAGTGCGGCCTGTTGCTCCTTGTTTTGCTCACCAAACAAAAACGCCTTAAAC
Source organism: Vibrio vulnificus CMCP6 (assembly GCF_000039765.1). NCBI lineage: Bacteria > Pseudomonadati > Pseudomonadota > Gammaproteobacteria > Vibrionales > Vibrionaceae > Vibrio > Vibrio vulnificus. Next base: position 1,360,138 of record NC_004460.2, read on the forward strand.
AAGTGAAAGAAATCTTGTTCAATCGGACGAAAATCGGTGAGGTCTGTTTTCCGTGAGATTTCATGAGCGGGAACGGCGTTGAGCTGCGTTTTCGCCTGTGGGTTATCGGCCAAAATCGCCATGCTTGCGCCATCCAACCAATGAACCAAAGAGTCGTAGCTGTTGTAATCGTGCTGCTTTTCTACTGTGGTGACTTGCAAGCGCTGGGTAAAATAGTCCACCTCTATGGTCTGGTTCGGCTGGCAGTGAATCGCCCAATGCATCTTAGCCAGCTCGGACGCCGAACCAATCAAATATTGAATCGCGTGCCGAGACCAATGCAAAAGAATTGCACGCGCAATTGCGCAATAAGATGTGACAGATGGTGCGTAATTCTGTATGTAAGTTGAGTTGGAAGAACGCTCAGATAGTTTTCCAGCATAGAACGCAATGTTCTCAGTTTCCAAAAGAGTATAACTAATTCGATTTTCACCCATGTACAGCGAAAATTTATGGTGCGGTTTGATTGATGTATTCATGATTTAGTTTTTCGGATACCTATTCTATGTCGCTTTGCTGTTTTATTCCATAAATGAGAATGAAACTCATTAGTTTTAAATGATAATCAAACCGAGTCGAATTCGCCTAAATAATTTATCTAAGTGTGATTTTGATGTGATTTTTTATAAATTTAGCTAGATAGTAAACAATATCAATCGGTTATATTCAATTTTGTTGGGGATTCGATGGCTCGATAAACAGAGTTGAACGTTCGTAACGGATTTGACTGACGAAAGAAAAAAGCCGATCGATTGATCGGCTTTTGAATGTTGCACTTATTATCTGAAATCGGGAGTATTTAATACCCCATTAACTGCAAGAGGTTCTCTGCGGTGGTGACCGCTTCTTTACGGTTGGCTATATTGAGTTTTTGATACAAGTTGCGGATGTGGGTTTTGATGGTGGTGCCCGCCACATCGAGCTCTTGGGCGATTTGCTCGTTACTAAAGCCAGAATAGATCAAGCCCAGTACTTGCCACTCTCTTTGTGTCAGTGGGCTGGTGCGCACTAACTCAGGCACATTCGGGTGGGTGACCAGTTTCTCGACAAATTCTTCGTCAAAGTGAACCGAACGGCTGCGCTGATTAGAAGAGATATCTTTCATCAATTGCAGCGCGCGGTGGCGTTCTAAGTCACCCAGCTCATGGCGGTTGGTGAGTTTTTCCAACAAGGTGCCAATGGTCGCGCCATCAATTAAGAAATTGCCGACCATACCGGTTTGGTTAGTGAGCTGCAGTGCTTCCTTAAGCAGCACTTTGGCTTGATTTTCATCTTTCTGATGAACAGCAAAAATTGCCTCAATGATCAGGTTACGGTTGCGATCGGTGACTAAATTCGCTTTCTCAGCCTCACTTTGTAAGAAATTCAAGGCTTGGCGCGCTTGGTCGTATTGACCAAGGTTGATGTGAGCACGAGCGATATTGCGCCACTGTAATTGGCAGAAGTGGTTACAGGCATTTTCAGGACGCACAGCCGTGTCTAACCACTCTTGAATCGCGTTGAGTTTGCCTTTCGCTTGCCAGTATAGGATCAGTGAAAGTGAAGCATTGGCGGTCCAATCCACGTGGTAGGTAGACTGCTTCATCAAATGTTGAATGTGTTCGATGAACTTGCCTGCGCGATCGAGCTCGCCACGGCCAATCGCAATGCGAGCCAGCATCGAATAACTGTGCAAGTGTTTGCTTGGCGCGTGATTTTCCAGAATTTGCAGCCCTTTGTAAGCGCACTCTTCGGCTTCGTCCAAACGGTTCCAACACCACAACACTTGCGCTCGTACGCGCAGTAAGAATTCATGCAAAGGCACATGTTGAAGCTGCTGCTCCTCAATCAGACGGAAGGCGGAGTCTTGCAGCTCGAACGCGGCTTGCACATAGCCTTGCGCAATGAGGATTTCGCTTTGCTGCAAAATTGCCCACAGCGCTTGGTGGTAAACCTGGTACTGGCGCGCCAGCTTTTCGGTTTGCTGCATCATGGGCAGAGCGCGATCAAGGCGGCCAATCACGTGGTTCACTTCCCCTACGACTGAAGTAGCGACGATGCGGCTGCGGTAAACCGTGCTATCCAGCTGGCTTAATGCCAGTTCAGCCAGCTCGAGGGCTTTTTCTGGATCGTTGCTGTTGATCGCTACCTGCGCCAGCAAGGCATTCGCTTGGCCTTGGTATTGGATATCAAGATCAATATTGCGCTTTTTGTGCTCATTTTCTGCTTCCGCCAGTAAGGTGCCCACTTGGTTGTAGCGGTGCTGACTTTGTGCAAGCCAAGCGCGGAGCATGGTCAGTTTTGGGTTGCTGAACAGCAGATCTTTTTCCAGCAGATTGATGGCGGATTCCAGAGTAGATAGCTCACCTTGGTTGAACATTTTCCAACCAAACTCGTTGAGGATCTCCGCCACCAGTTCTCCGTCATACGCTTTTTGGGCGTGACGAATCGCTTGATGCGGGGATTTTTGTTTCAACCACGCAATGGCGGCATTGCGGTTCAGCTCCTGCTCCTGCTGTGGAATACGCGCTTGACGCTCGTGCGACAAAAACTCGCCAAACAAGTTGTGGAAGCGGAACCAGTTTTGCTCCCCCTCAAGCGGGTAGATGAATAAGCCGTAGCGGTTGAGAGATTCAATCATCCCCAATGCATCTTCACGCTGAGTGAGAGCGTAGACCAGCTCATCGTTAAAGTGATCGAGCACTGACACCTGCATCAAGAATTTGCGTGTATCGGCATCGAGCAAGTCAAACACCTCTTCCACCAAATAATCCCAGAGATGAGCATGATTAAACTGGGAAACCGATTCGGCCGATTGCGCTAAGGTGCGTTTTTGATGCTGTGCTTGAAGGGCGATCAGTTGCAATGCCGATGGCCAGCCTTCCACATAGTTACGCAGATTGTTGGCAGTATCTTCATCGATACCATCGGCGACGCGCTGGTTGAAAAATCGTGTGGTCTCTTCGGTGTCGAAGGCCAACATCTCGTTGCCAATCTCAATCATCAGATCGCGCACACGCAAGTTGGCCGTGCCCAGAGGTGGGTTGGCACGGCTGGTGACCACAAGGGTGAGGTTGTCTGGCATGTGTTTTAGGAAGAAACGCATCGCTTCGTGCACTTCTTCGTTGTTGATCACGTGGTAGTCATCCAGTACCACATAGCACTCTTGATGAAAGTCGACCATCTCAGCGAACACATCGCTAAACAGCGAGCGCAGGGAGGAAAACTGGCGTTTTTCTGCTAATTTTTGTGCATTGTTGCAGTTGCCATTAGTCGCTTTATTGAGTGCTTGCAGCAGGTAGTTAATGAAGCGGAAACCGTCGTTATCACTGTCATCGATGCTGTACCAACCCACGTTGGTTTTGTCTGCCAACCATTGCGCAGCCATGGTGGTTTTTCCGTAGCCAGCGGGAGAGCGGAACAGCACCAACTTATAGTAAGGGGCTTGTTGCAGCAGCTCTAACACTCTCGGGCGGACAATCGCATTATGCAGTCGGCCTGGGCGTGTGAGTTTTGAAGGAATCCACATTCTAATACTTCCTTTTTATATTGGGTTTTTCATGGCAGAAAAACCGGATGTAGCCAGCGAACAAAAATTAGACAAAATGCTCGAATTGCTGGGCATGTTACGTTAAAGAAATCACCTCAGACTTTGATCCACTTCCTAATTCTTAAGAGTTGATGGTTTTGACGCCAACTACGCCCCAATTTTGTGAATTTGATCTATAAATTCTCCATCTGAATCGTTAAGTAAGAATGGCCTTGCGCAATATTTTGCAACATTTTTCATAAACCAAAACTTTATTGTGATCAAATTTACAAAAATGGATTTTCTAAAATCGCTCTTCAACCTGGGCGTCATATTTGCCATCTAGAGTTATTAGTTGATGGCTGTGATCTCAATCACTGCAATCTGGTGTCTGAGTGGGAAAGGTGGGAGACGGATCACTAACAGTCCCCCAATCCCCCCTCTACGCCCTTGCCCCTCCTCCTGTAGAGGCTGAAAACTAGGAGGATGTTTATTCATTGCCATCCATGCACGATGTATCGCAGATGGATTAGAACCAAAAGTGAGATTTCGGTAATGAAACCTACTCAACAGAAACAGTTCGACAAAGTGTCGTTCCAAGAAAGTGTTAAAAAACACCTGTCAGCAACCTATGCACACACGCTTGAAAACGCAGATAGCCGCGCTTGGTATCTTGCAATGGGCCGTGCGTTAGCAGAGCTGACGACTTTTGATTTGCTTGCAACAGAGACAGACAAAAAAATCGTTGAAGCGAAAAGCGTCAACTACCTATCGCTTGAATTCTTGATTGGCCGTTTAACCGGTAACAACTTGATCAGCATGGGTCTGTACGAGCAGATCACCGAAGCGATGGCAGAGCTTGGCCAAAACCTAACGGATCTTCTTGAAGAAGAACGCGACCCATCATTGGGTAATGGTGGTCTAGGCCGTCTAGCAGCGTGTTTTATGGATTCTTTGGCGGCGCAAGAGTTCCCAACCGTGGGTTACGGCTTGCACTACGAATACGGTCTATTCAAACAATCCTTTGAAGCAGGTCGTCAAAAAGAAGCGCCAGACGCATGGCGTGGTGTAGAAGGCTACCCTTGGGAAGTGGCTCGTCCTGAATTGGCTCAAGAGATTGGTTTCTACGGTCATGTTGAAGTTATCAACGAAGGTGGCAAAGAGCGCCGTCAGTGGGTACCAGGCATGCATGTTAAAGCCATGCCATGGGATCTACCGATCGTAGGTTACGAAAGCGATACTGTTTATCCGCTACGTTTGTGGGAATGTCAGGCGATTGCGCCATTCTCACTAGAGAGCTTCAATAATGGTAACTACTTTGAAGCGCAGCACGCACTGATCGACGCGGGCAACATCACCAAAGTACTTTACCCGAACGACAACCACGAAAAAGGCAAAACGCTACGTTTGATGCAACAGTACTTCCACAGTGCAGCATCGGTACGCGATATTCTTCGTCGTCATGAAGCGGCTGGCCACACATTGGCTTCGCTACCAAACTTTGAAACCATTCAGTTGAACGACACGCACCCAACCATCGCGATTCCTGAGTTGATGCGTATTCTGATTGATGAAAAAGGCCTAAATTGGGATGAAGCGTGGGCGATCAGCTCGAAGACATTCGCCTACACCAACCACACGCTATTGCCAGAAGCATTAGAAACGTGGAGCGAATCTCTGATTCAGCACCTACTTCCTCGTCACATGGAAATCATTTACGAAATCAACCACCGCTTCCTACAAGAAGTGCGTGCCAAGTGGCCTGGTGACGTTGCGAAGCAGCAGAAGCTTTCTATCATCCAAGAAGGTTTCCACCGCATGGTTCGCATGGCAAACCTATGTGTGATTGGCTCTTACGCAGTCAACGGTGTAGCGGCACTCCACTCTGAATTGGTAAAACGTGACCTATTCCCAGAGTTTGATGAGCTTTACCCAACGCGTCTACAAAACGTGACAAACGGTGTCACTCCACGTCGTTGGTTGAAATTCTGTAACCCAGGTTTGTCTGCACTGATCTCTGAGAAGATTGGTACGGATTGGCCTGCGCACCTAGAGCAGCTAGAAGGTGTTGCCAAGTTTGCTGATGACGCGAAATTCCAAAAGGAATACATGGCGGTTAAGAAGGCGAACAAAGAGCGCCTAGCGAACTGGGTGAAAGAGAACATGAACATCGAACTCGATACTAATGCGATCTTTGATGTGCAAATCAAGCGTCTACACGAGTACAAGCGTCAGCACCTAAACATGCTGCACATTTTGTCTCTGTACCACCGCCTACTGAACGATGCGAACTTCGACATGGCGCCACGCGTGGTGTTCTTCGCAGCGAAAGCGGCACCGGGTTACCACCTAGCGAAAGAGATCATTTTTGCGCTGAACAAGATTGCAGAGAAGATCAACAACGATCCACGTATCGGTAACAAGCTAAAAGTGGTCTTCATTCCTGATTACCGCGTGAGCATGGCTGAAATCATCATTCCAGCGGCGGATGTGTCTGAGCAAATCTCAACCGCAGGTAAAGAAGCATCCGGTACTGGTAACATGAAGATGGCACTGAACGGTGCGTTGACTATCGGTACTATGGACGGCGCGAACGTTGAGATTCGTGAAGAAGTGGGCGATGACAACATCTACATCTTCGGTCTAGAAGTGGATGGCGTAGAAGCGCTGAAAGCGAAAGGGTACAACCCATTCGACTACTACAACGCAGACCCACTACTGAAAGCGTCGATGGATCTTCTTCTTGGTGAAGAGTTCACTCCGGGTCAACCTGGCCTACTACGAGCGACCTTCGATAGCCTACTAGATGGCGGTGACCCGTACCTATGTCTTGCAGACTTCGCTTCTTATGTGAAAGCGCACGAAGCGATGGACAAACAGTACCGCGATCAAGCCGGTTGGGCGAAGAAAGCGATTCTGAACACCGCTTTGGTTGGCAAGTTCAGTTCAGACCGCTCCATTCGCGATTACGTGAACAACATTTGGAAACTCGAAGCTGTTCACCGTTAATCAACAAAACCAAGGTAGCCCAATGGCTGCCTTGGTCCTTTATCTACAGATAATGACTAGCAGCAAATAAACCCTACATTGAAGGTTTTCAGAAGTACCTTCGGAGAGAGCGATGAAAGAACAAACAGCATTAAAGAAAGTCGCAGAAATGGCACGATTAGCTGACAGCTATGTCAGCGCTTGGGGAGACGAAGCATTGGTCTCCGAAGAAACGCTACGCCGCCTGCTCAACTCTCTTGGCTATGACACTAGCAGCGATGAAAAACTACTGGCTTCAGCTGAGAAAAAACACAAGAAAGACGTATTAGCGCCAGTATTGGTATTGCGTGATGGCGATCCGGTGGAAGTGGAACTGAATCTTGGCACCAGTGCGCGTGAAAGCGAGTTCAACTGGCGTTTAGAAACAGAACAAGGAGAGGTACTGGAAGGCTATCTTCAGTCACAGATTGTTCGCGATGAACGTGCCGAGGGTGGCCCTCTAGTGTTTGCCCTGCCAAAAGATTTGGCTTGGGGTTATCACAAACTATACGTGAGCCGTAAGCGTCGTAAAGCACCGTATGAAATGGCGTTGATCATCACGCCACGCGCTTGTTTCAAACAAGATTCTCTAGAGTTGAACAAAAAGCTCTGGGGCCCAAGTATTCAGCTTTACACCCTACGCACCCAGCACAACTGGGGTATCGGTGATTTTGGCGATCTTAAATTGCTGGTGAGTGACATCGCATCTCGCGGCGGTGATTTCATCGGTCTGAACCCGATCCACTCGCTATTTCCTGCCAACCCTGAAGGCGCTAGCCCATACAGCCCATCGTCTCGCCGTTGGTTGAACATTCTTTATATCGATGTGAGCTCTGTTCCTGAGTTTGCGCTCAGTGCGGAAGCACAACAGAAAGTTGGCAGCGCCGAATTCCAGCAGCGCCTGCAAAAAGCGCGCGAATCACATTGGGTGAACTACACCGAAGTGGCAGAGCTGAAAATGAGCGTATTGCCACTGCTGTTTGCGGAGTTTAAAACTCGCCATCTCGACAAAAACAGCGATCGTGCTCGCGCGTTCCTAGAGTTTGTGGAAGAAGGCGGTGACAGCCTCGTGCACCAAGCGGCGTTCGATGCATTGCACGCAGAGCTACACGCGCAAGATTCAAACGTGTGGGGCTGGCCAGTTTTCCCTGAGCAATACCGCCGCTTTGATTCTGCCGCGACGCAGAAATTCATCAAAGACAACCAAGAAAAAGTGCACCTTTATATGTACTTGCAGTGGATTGCCGACGGCCAGATCAAAGAAGCGCAAGCGCTGGCTGAAGAGAAAGGCATGTCCGTTGGTCTCTACCGTGACCTTGCAGTCGGTGTGGCTGATTCTGGTAGCGAAACATGGGCAGATAACGGCAACCTAGTACTGGATGCCAGCATCGGTGCGCCACCGGATATCCTTGGTCCACTGGGCCAAAACTGGGGTCTGCCACCACTCAACCCTGAAGTGCTGCAAGCCACTGGTTATGACGCGTACATCAAACTGCTGCGTGCCAACATGAAACATTGTGGCGCACTGCGTATTGACCACGTACTTGGCCTTCTTCGCCTATGGTGGATTCCAAAAGGCGAAAAAGCGACAGAAGGGGCGTACCTCTACTACCCAGTCGAAGACATGCTAGCGATTTTGGCGTTGGAATCTCACCGTCATCAGTGCAGCGTGATCGGTGAAGACTTGGGCACGGTGCCAGATGAAATCGTTGATATCCTGCGTGATGCGGGTGTGCACTCATACAAAGTGTTCTTCTTCGAGACATCAAAAGAAGATGGTGGTTTCATTTCGCCAAAACACTATGCCGATCAGTCGATGGCGGCCTTGTGTACCCATGATATGCCAACGCTACGCGGCTTCTGGCATTGCGATGACCTCAAAATGGGTCGCGAAATTGGCCTCTATCCAAACGAAGAGCAGCTCAATGGCTTGTTCGACGATCGCCTAAAATGCAAGCAAGGCATTCTGGACAGCGTGCGTTGGCATGGTTACTTGCCAGAAGGCATTGGCCACGATGCGCAATACGTGCCAATGGATGCGCATTTAAGTGAAGCATTGCAGTTGCATGTTGCAGCAGGCGCTTCCGCACTGCTCAGTGTTCAGCTGGAAGACTGGTTGCAAATGGACAACCCAGTCAACATCCCGGGCACGGTCGATGAGTACCCGAACTGGCGTCGTAAATTGTCGATGAACCTTGAAGAGATTTTCAGCCGTGAGGATGTGAATCGAATCGCTCGTCGTCTAACGGAAGTGCGCGCGCAAGCGAGCAAATAAGAGTGAACTCAATGAGATGACCCATATGTAATGACTTGATTTGCAGACAGAAACTACAGCCTGGGTCACTCTCTGTTTACCAGTAAAATGGTAGAATGAGGTACCGTTATTATGCCCGCACCAATAGCGGGCATTTTTATTATTTGCGTACCTTGTGGATGAACAAGAATAAGTACGCGGTCGTGAATGAGGATTGTGTTCACAACGTTGGCTGTTTGGCGAGGGAAAAAAGGTTTGAAAAAATTAGTAAAAAGTAAAGTGAATCAGATGTTTGAGAAATTGTCTCAAGCCGCTTGTTCAGAGCCGTTTGCATTTTTAGGTCCATTTATTGACCCAACACAAGGGGCACTGCGCGTCTGGATGCCGGGTGCGACGGGGGTGGCATTGGTATTAGAAGGCCAACCACGTATCGCGCTTGAGCGAGAAAAAGAGAGTGCCTTCATTCTCAAAGCCGATCTCAATCTGCATCTTACCCATTATCAATTGGCGATCGATTGGAATGGCGTCGAGCAACTTGTCGATGACCCATACCAATACCACGGTATCTACGCCGAGTATGACGATCTCCACACGCCGAAAACCATGTATCAACACATGGGCTCACAGTTTATGACGCTTGAGCGCGACGGCAAATCAATCTCAGGTATCCGTTTCTTGGTGTATGCGCCGCATGCGACCGCAGTGAGTCTCGTAGGCAGCTTCAATGATTGGGATGGCCGACGTCACCCAATGCAGCGCCTTGATTACGGCATTTGGGGTTTATTCATTCCGGATTTAGCCGAAGGGGTGAGCTACAAATTCGAAATGAAAGGGCCGAAGGGTGAAGGCTTACCACACAAAGCCGACCCTTGGGGCTTCTACGCCGAGCAATACCCATCTTTTGCTTCCGTAACGTACGATCACGCCCGCTACCAGTGGCAAGATGCCCAATGGCAAACTCGCCCAGTGACCGAGAAACGCAAAGAAGCGCTCTCTTTCTACGAGTTGCATGCCGGTTCTTGGAAGCGCAACGAGCAAGGTGAGTTCCTGAATTATCGCGAACTGGCCGCCGAGTTGGTGCCCTATTTGGTGGATATGGGCTACACCCATGTTGAACTGATGCCTGTCTCTGAGCACCCGTTCTACGGCTCTTGGGGTTACCAGCCTGTGGGTCTCTTTGCACCAACCAGCCGCTATGGATCACCCGATGATTTCAAATTCTTCGTCGATGCCTGTCACCAAGCTGGCATTGGTGTGGTACTGGATTGGGTGCCTGCGCACTTCCCATCGGACGATCATGGCTTGGCCAATTTTGATGGTACACCATTGTTCCACGACCCAGATCCACGCCGTGGTTGGCACCAAGACTGGAACTCGTTTATCTACGATCTTGGCCGCGAGCAAGTACGCCGTTTCTTGGTTTCTAATGCACTGTATTGGTTTGAGCAGTTCCATATCGATGGTATTCGGGTGGATGCGGTGGCATCGATGCTGTATCTCGATTATTCACGCAGCCATGGCCAGTGGATACCGAACATGGATGGCGGCAACGAAAACTACGATGCGATTGCCACGCTAAAATGGATGAATGAGGAAGTGTACAAATACTTCCCGAATGCGATGACGATTGCGGAAGAGTCGACCGCTTTCCCGGGCGTGTCCGCACCGACCTTTATGGGCGGTTTGGGTTTTGGCTTTAAGTGGAATATGGGTTGGATGCACGATAGCCTTTCTTACATCAAAGAAGAGCCTGTTCATCGCAAATACCACCACAATACCCTCACGTTCCCACTCGTTTACGCTCACAGTGAGAACTACGTCTTGTCGCTTTCTCACGATGAAGTGGTGTACGGCAAAGGTTCTATTCACAACAAAATGCCAGGTGATGAGTGGCAGCAAACCGCCAACTTACGTGCGTATTTTGGTTACATGTATGGTCAACCGGGCAAAAAACTCAACTTTATGGGCGCGGAAATCGGCCAAACGGCAGAGTGGAATCACGATGACCAACTGCAATGGTTCTTGCTCGATTTCCCACGTCACCAAGGCGTGCAAGCCTTGACGCGTGATCTCAACCACTTGTATCGCAACCAAGCGGCGCTGCACGATCAAGATTGCATTCCAGCCGGTTTTGAGTGGCGTTTACAAGATGCTGCCGAGCAGAGCATTATTGCTCATGAGCGTATCAGTGAAGCAGGCGAGCGTATCTTGGTGGTGAGTAACTTTACTCCAGTGCCACGTGATGAATTCCGCTTAGGCGTGCCAAACAAAGGCCGCTACCAATTACTGCTCAACACCGACGACAGCAAATACGCAGGCAGTGGCTACGAGGTTGTAGTAGACGCCAAGAGCGAAGCGGTGGTCAGTGAAGATTTGGCTCAGTCGATTGTGTTGCGCCTACCACCACTGTCGACCCTGTTCTACAAGCTGGTCTAAAATCAAGCGATTAGGCATTTCACACTAGGGAGCTCAAGGGCTCCCTATTTTTATTTCTCAGCTCAGGCGATCAAACGGTTCTGGTGGTCTATAGTCCTTATAGGACTGTTTGCAAAGGATGCACTCTCAATGACTTTGACCATCGCCAACAAAATCCGCCTTGGCTTTGCCATCTGCCTACTGTTTTTTATCGTTGCCTCTTACGTGAGTTATCAAGGGATGGTCAATGCGGCGAGCAACTTCCGTCATTACGGTGAACTGGCGGGAGAAACCACCTTAGCGGGTGAAATTCAAGCCAACTTCTTAAAAGTCAGACTCAGTGCTGATAAGTATCTGGCTACTTTAGAAAATTCCCACCTCACTACCTATCAGCAGCGTGTGCAAAAAATCACCAAGATGATTCAAGACGATATTGCACGCACTGACGATGACAAGCATCGCGCCTACTTAGACAAAGCGCTGGCTGAGGTGAAGCATTTCGAACACACCTTTGGGCAGTTGAAGCAAAATGTTGAGCAAGTCGAAAAGGCGATCTATCAAGATATGGTGAAGGTCGAGAAGCAAGCGTTACACGATCTTGAAGCGATCTTGGACAATGCGCATCGCTCGCTCAAGCCAGAGGTCGAGTATTACGCCGCGCTGCTGATGGAAAAATTTCTCTTGGCGAATTTGGCGGTGCTTCATTATGTGCATAAAGAGAATGAGGAAAGCCTTCAGCAAGTTCGAGTGACACTGTCCGAAACCTTGCCGCAACTAGAAGAGCAGTTTCGCACTGTGATTGAAAGTGAAGAGCAAAAAGCTTTGCTGCAAGCGTTTGTGCAGCAAAGAGCGCTCTTCATCAAAGCGTTTGATCACACGGTGATGCTGAAAAACCAACAAAATGGCCATCGGAAGAAGTTGGCTGAGTATGGAGAATTGTTGTCATCCGATCTCGAAGCATTAAAACTGCTTTCGATAGAAGAACAAACGCAGTTAACCGCTGAATTGCAAGAAAAGAAAAAGCAAACCATTGAAGTCATTTTGGGACTAGCGGTGGCAGCGGTGGTTATTGGCATTGCGTGTGCCTACACCGTGGCAAACTCGATTGGCAAGGGCATCCGTAAGGTGAAACGCATTTCCACCGAATTATCGAAAGGAAACTTATCGGTTGAGGTCGTGGTGGAAGGGAAAGATGAAATCGGCGAATTGTTGGCCAACATGCGTGAAACCATTCTCTCACTGCGCGACATTGTCGATAAGGTGAATCTCTCTTGTTATAAAGTGGCCCAGATGTCGGAAGAGCTGAGCGCCATTACCAACACCACCAGTCGCTCATCAGATGCCCTCAACAGTGAAATGGAACAAATTTCTGCCTCGGTGCAACAGCTCTCCACCAGCACCACCGAGATTGCGCAAAGTGCGACAGATTCAGCAAGCTTTGCCCAACGTGCGACTCACAATGTCAGTCAGGGGCTGGACGAGGTGCACAAAACCTTAGACGCGATCGAAAAAGCCGAGCACGAAATGGCAGGCAGTTCGAAACAGATTGGCGATTTGTATCAAGAGTCGATGGATATTGGCTCTATTTTGGAAGTGATTCATGGTGTGGCTGAGCAAACCAACTTGTTGGCGCTCAATGCCGCGATTGAAGCGGCCAGAGCGGGTGAGCAAGGCCGCGGTTTTGCCGTGGTGGCGGATGAAGTGCGCTCATTGGCAAAACGCACACAAGAAGCCACCGCGCAGATCGAAACCATGATCGGCTCGTTGCAGCACGGTGCGGAAGAGGCAAAAAACTCCATCGACCAAAGCCACCACACCGTAACGGGGGCGGCGCAGCAAGCGCAGTCGACCACCTCGAACTTAGAAAATATTCAAACCTTGATTGAAGAGTTAAATGACACCAATATCCAAATCGCGGCGGCGGTAGAGGAGCAGAGCATGGTGACCGCCAACGTCAGCGAAAGTGTCACCGAAACCTACAATATCACCCGAGACAACAATGAAGCGGTGAAAAACATCGCCGAATCGGCACAAGAGTTGGCGGTGGTGGCGCAGGATTTGGAAACTCAGATGAAGCGATTCAAAACCGCGTAAAGCGTTAAGTTTTACTCAAAGGAGCGCTGAGAAAAAATCTTCTCAAGCGCTCTTTTTATTGTTTGTTTTTTGCACAAAAATGCGTCGTAGGATCTATGCAATTTTTTATCCTCAGTTATAATTCGCGCTCGCGATACCTAAGCGGCTTTTAACAAGCAACAGAAGCCTTTTCGCTATCGATTTTTCACCAGCAAACAGTGGCGATTCGATCACTGATGACTGGCACCAATCAACACTGGAAGCAAAGCAAGTAATGACAGTTCAAACGTTTACGCCAAACCAAACCACAACGTTGGATACGGCCAAAAAAACCATCGAGCAACAGAGCCAAGAGTTAACGCCAAGCGGCGGTAACAAAATCGGTTTCGTCTCATTAGGTTGTCCCAAAAACCTCGTTGATTCTGAACGAATCCTGACGCAACTTCGCACCGAAGGCTATGAAATCGTCAACAGCTACCACGATTCGGACGTGGTGATCGTCAACACTTGTGGCTTTATTGATAGCGCAGTTCAAGAGTCGCTCGACACTATCGGTGAAGCGCTTAAAGAGAACGGCAAAGTGATCGTGACCGGTTGCTTGGGCGCGCGTGAAGATGAAATTCGCGAAGTGCACCCGGGCGTTTTAGGCATTACGGGCCCACATGCGTATGAAAACGTGTTAGAGCACGTACATCAGTTTGCGCCAAAGCCAGAGCACAACCCGTTTACCAGCCTAGTGCCTGATCACGGCGTGAAGCTGACGCCAAAACACTACGCTTACCTAAAAATATCGGAAGGCTGTAACCACCGTTGTACCTTCTGCATCATCCCGTCCATGCGTGGTGACTTGGTCAGCCGCCCGGTGGGAGAAATCCTCAGTGAAGCAGAACGCCTGAAAAACGCAGGGGTGAAAGAGCTATTGGTGATCAGCCAAGACACCAGTGCCTACGGTGTGGACAGCAAACACAGCCTGGGTTTTGCTAACGGTTCTCCAGTGCGTCAAAACATCAAAGCGCTGAGTGAAGAGCTGGGCAAAATGGGCATTTGGGTGCGCCTGCACTACGTTTACCCATATCCACATGTGGATGATTTGATCCCGCTGATGGCGGAAGGAAAAATCCTGCCTTACTTGGATATTCCATTCCAACACGCCAGCCCGAATGTACTTAAAGCGATGAAGCGCCCTGGCCGTGCGGAACGCACGCTCGATCAAATCAAAAAATGGCGCGAGATCTGCCCAGAGTTGGTGATTCGCTCAACCTTTATCGTTGGTTTCCCTGGCGAAACGGATGAAGATTTCGAGATGCTGCTAGAGTGGCTAAAAGAAGCGCAACTGGATCGTGTGGGCTGTTTCAAATACTCACCAGTAGAAGGGGCGGCTGCAAACGACATTGATGATCAGATCTCGGAAGAAGTGAAGCAAGAGCGTTTTGAGTGTTTCATGCTGGTTCAACAAGAAATCAGCGCGGCGAAGCTGCAAAAACGCATTGGCAGCACCATGAAAGTGATCATCGATGAAGTAGACGAAGAAGGCGCGATTGGTCGTACCTACGCGGATGCACCAGAAATCGATGGCTTAGTTTACCTCAACGGTGAAACCAGCCTCAAAGCAGGTGAGTTGGTGGACGTGCTTATCGAGCACGCTGACGAATACGACCTGTGGGGATCGTTGGTTCGCGCCTAGTCTCACCGTGTTAAGTCACACCGACAAAGAGCCGATGATTCGGCTCTTTGTTTTTTCTGTCACTCTCTGTCTGCGGTTAGTTGAGCATCGGCACAGTCGATAGCAACAGCAGCAATGCCATGCTGATATTAAAGCTCTTTACTCGCGTATGCGTGGTGAGCCAGCGCTGTAACTGAGTTCCAGCGGCGGTCCAAAAGCTGACCGAAGGCAGATTGGCCAAAATGAATACCCCAGCGATCAAAACCAGCTCCCACCATTGACTCCCGGTGCTGTAAACGCTGACTGCCGTGAGCGCCATGGTCCAGCCTTTTGGGTTCACCCACTGGAAACTTGCCGCTTGCAAAAAACTCATCGGTTTAAAATCTTTTCGCTCACTGGCTTTGCCGCTGAAGGCAATCTTCGCCGCCAGACAAACCAAATAGCTCAAACTGAGGTACTTAAGGATTTGGTGTGAGAGTGGGTAGCTGTGAAATAGCCCCATCAAACCCACACCAATCAGTATCACCATCACCGCAAAGCCAAGCGTAATGCCGAGCATGTGCGGAATGGTACGAACAAACCCGACATTGGCGCCGGAGGTCATCAACATAATGTTGTTGGGACCGGGGGTAAACGTCGATACAAAGGCAAACAGCGCCAAAGCGCTGAGCTGAGACAGCTCCATTTTTTCTCTCCTACACGTTGATAATTGTTTTCTGACCGGTCAACACAATCATAGGTAGTTATCGTCGCAATTTTGTGCTTTTATTTGATCACCAAACCGACACTGCGCAAGAAAATTTCACTATGGATAGATTTGACGAAAAAATATTGCACGCCCTCAAGTGTGATGGCCGAATTTCAAATGTAGAGCTCTCAGAAAGGGTTGGATTGTCGCCTTCCGCGACTCTGCGCCGCGTGCAGGAGCTGGAGCGAAAAGGGGTTATCAAGGGGTATCGTGCGGTATTGGATAGCAACCAATTGGGGATCGGTTTTGTCGCCTACGTGTCGATTGGTTTGGCATCGCACAGCAAAAAAGCGCAGCAAGAGTTTGAAGATCACGTCCGCTTCGTTGATGAAGTGGTGGAATGCCACAACATTACCGGCGCCAATGAGTATTTGTTACGGGTAGAAACCAAAGATCTCGTCGCGTATAAGAAGTTTCACGCCGATGTGCTGGGTGAATGCGAGCAGGTAAAATCCATCACCACCATGGTCGTGATGGATTCGCCGAAAGATGAGCGTTAACAAATCGTTCCGCCAGTGTGTTTGGTGTCTTGTTCTGTTTCAAGACAGGTCATCATCATCATTTCCAAGCCATGTACCAATGTTTCTAAGCTCATACTCGGTTGGTTGGAAGCACTGGCTTGCTCTGGCAGCAGAGGGATGTGGATAAATCCACTGCGAATTGCGCGTGTGTGCAAATGATGCTGAACACCGTAGAAAAGGTGATTGCACACAAACGTGCCTGCGCTGTGAGAGAGTTGGCACGGGATGCCTGCTTGTTGCAGCGCATGGGTGATCGCCTTCACTGGTAAGGTCGAAAAATAGGCAGCAGGGCCCGTTGCTATGATCGGCTCGTCCACCGGTTGATGACCGGCATTGTCTTCGATGCGATAGTCATCCAGATTAATCGCAACACGCTCAGGAGTGATGGCGCAACGCCCTGACGCTTGGCCAATCATGAGTACTAAATCTGGTTGATGTGTTTCAACGGCTTGCAGCACCGTTTCGATCGCTTGGTAGCGAACCACAGGCACTTCACAGCCAATGATCTCCACCTGTGGCAAAGCGCGCGAAGCCATTTGCTTGACCAACTCCAGTGAGGGGTTGATTGATTCGCCACCAAATGGCTCAAATCCGGTGAGTAGTACCTTACGCATAGAAAATATCCTTTAGACAACTGCTTCGCATAGAAAACCGCTCTGCACTATGCATCAAATCCGTCGGCTTGCCAACGAATCCGCCATAAACCTTGCCGAGTCAATTTGAAGTGACTCGAAAATGTTTGTTACACCAATCTCCGTGCTACAAAACGTCTGGAAAGCAGGTAGCAAACTCGCGACAAAAACACCCGACAATTTGCCCTATCCACACTATGAAACAGACATCCTGCTAGCTTTATTACACCCGAATAAGATCGGGGTTAGAGGTTCTGTTACCCAAACTACGGGGAGTTGCAGGTAGGTGGCAAGTGAATGAGCGTAGCCAACGCCACTGCGACATCAAGTAGTACGGGTATACTCTCCCGTATGCCGTAGAGGGAGTGACAATCACAAAAGGAAATAGGATGAAAAAAGCACTTTCTTTATCGCTGGCTGGTGCCAGTGTTCTTGCCGCGTTAAGCACCTTTCAGGTTCAGGCCCATGGTTGGGTTGAATATCCAAGTGCCAGACAAAATACCTGTTATGAAGATGGCGGTTTTTGGACCAATGAGATCCCAAACCAAGCATGTCAGGCGGCGTTTGATGCCTCTGGCGCTTACCCATTTGTGCAACGCAGCGAAATTGCCGCAAACGTACCGAACTACCGTGATATGGCGCATGTCAAAGCGATCGTACCGAATGGCGAGCTTTGTTCTGCGGGCGATTCTGCCAAAGCGGGATTAAACATCCCTTCACCCTATTGGCAGCGCACGTCAATCACGCCAGATGCGAACAATCAAATTGAACTGGTGTTCTTTGGTAAAGCGCCGCACAACCCTTCTTACTGGGAATTTTACTTAACCAAGCCGAGCTACGATGCGTCATTGCCGTTGACTTGGGATGATCTGGAGCTGATTGACACCGCAGGTGACATTTTTGTCGATGAGCAAAAACGCTACCGCATGAAAGTGACCTTCCCGGCGGATCGCAGTGGTGATGCCATTCTCTACACACGCTGGCAGCGCATTGATGTGGTTGGCGAAGGTTTCTATAACTGCAGTGACATTACCTTGAGAAGCGGAGGCACAACACCACCAACAGACCCAACCGATCCACCAACGGAACCAGGTAACAACCTCAGCGTACTTGGCTATTTTGTTCCACAAGGTTTTGGCCCTGTTGAATCCGGTGATACGGTTCGCTTGCGTACCTTTGACGCGACGGGCGCTGAGCTGGTGGACATCTCATTGGCTATTTCTGCCAACAACACCGGCACTTGGGCTGCGGAGCTGGCGGGGCAATTTAATGGTCAACAACATAAAGATTGGTACATCGGTATTTGGCATCAAGGGATGAATCACTACATGTACGACAGCAGCAATGTGTTTGCGAACCAAGTGCATGCGCCAAGCGCCAATTTTAGCTACGCGCTTTCGTTGATCAAAGCGGATACCACGCCTCCAACGTTACCTACCAACGGTTGGAGCAAAGAGAAAGTGTATGTCGCGGGCGATGTGGTGAGCCACAATGGTCGTGAGTGGACTGCGCAATGGTGGACAACGGGTGAAGAGCCGGGAACCACGGGTGAGTGGGGCGTTTGGCGTTAAGCGATTGTTCTGCTTCAACACTGAGGAGGCTGCGGCCTCCTTTTTGCTTCTTATTTTTTATTGCTTAGTATCAAGTATCAAATACGCCACCTCCTTGTGGCCACATCGTTAGATGTCGAACAACACGCCAATTTTGATGGCTTGCTGATCAAACTCTTTTTTAATTTCAGGACTATCGACGTAGAGTGCATCGGTCAAATATTGGTAGGAGAGCGTCATCGAGAAGCGTGGTGTGAAATGCCATTCACTGCCTACTTCAATGCCACTGTGTACCGAGCTATTGCGCGTTTTTTTACGCTCATTCGTCGTCATGATCAGTGAGTCGTCAATATAAGACGCTGTGTATTGATCCCAATTGGTGCTCGTGGTGGTGTAGTGCAGTGTTGGCTTTCCGTACAGGCTGAGTTTATTGGCCACGCGCCAAGAAAATTTAGGACCAATGTTGAGATTAAGGCTCTGGGTTTCTAAAGAAATGATCGCTTTATCCAGATGACCTTCAAAGTAGGAATAGCTCACAGTTTGGCTGATGGGGTTAGCCAACCAATACGATACGCCCGCTTCCAATGCGAACCAATCGATAAATTGATAACCCAATGTAGCGCCAATACCAACGCCTACTTTTTTAGGACTCACATCGTAGAGGTGATCTTGTTCGAGATCGTCGCTCTGATAGGAATAAAACGAAACGCTTTGGTCGGTACCGAGGTAAAAACCTTGCTTAGCCAAAGTGATAGGCGACACCAGTATTAGGCAAGCGGCCAAAGTATGTAGCTTCATAGGAAACACTCTTATGCAATGAAAATGAAAAAACGCGTTACCCCCTTAGCACTGAGTTGTTCAGCGATTTAGGAGATTCAGATAACGCGGAATATGTTTTATGTATTTTTAAGGAGGTGAATTATAGGTATTTGAAATGTGTTTTGAAGGCAAGCAGCGGAAAAACAGTGTTTCCATTTCGCAACAATGGAGTGGGCGGAGGTGAAATGATCCTTGGCTGGATTTGAATATTCACTTGCAATAAAAATATGCACTTGCCTATTTTCAACGCAATCCAATTATTCTGACTATACTCACTGTGATGTCGAAAACATGACGTAAGCTTTTATAAAATCAAAATAAATTGGCAGGTTTTATATGGATAGAAAACACCTCATTCTAGTTGCACTGGTCATCAGTGTCTTTACAGGTTGCGATAATCACAGTCGGAACAGTCAGCTTGATACGGATAGCGGTAGCAAAAGGACGGAAATACTGCTCACTAGTCAGTCAGGCGGGAGTGGTGCTGTGGGGCTATGGAGCATTCTAAAAGACGACTTGAGTTTGCAAAGTACTTTATTTGAAGCACAAGGTTTGCCAGCCCCTAATATCAGTCAATTGTTCTCTGAAGCTGGAGTTGCCAATATAGGTGGCAAGAAAACAGGGTTTGTCTATTCGAAAGCCAATCAGAGTTTTTATGGCGTCATAGATAAAGCAGTGATTAAATTTGACCCTACAGCGAATAAAGCCCGTATTTTGACTCTGATTCCTGAGTTTTATAAGTCCACTTATTATGAGTCATTTAGCCGTTATGTCCTCAAGCCTGTCGTTTCGAAAGATGGCAAAAGTTTGATTGTGATTGCAACTCGTGGAGGAATGGCTCTTCCTGCTTCGCCTGCGGGGGATTCAACGAGGACGAGTGGTGGATTGGTCCATATTAATATTGATGAATCCAGCAGTGACTTTGGTAAGGCGAATATTGTTTTTGAATTCTTTGAGCATAGTAATGCTGTGGGTAGAGATTGGCGCGACCGCATATTTGAGATTATGACAGAGCCAATGCTTTATGATGATGGAACAGACCCATCCATCTTTTTGGGTTCTGAATACGTTGTCATCGACAAAGACATGTGTAACCAATCTGATAATAAATGCACAACGTCAGGAAAGCTTTTCAGTATGCATCCGAGCGATCAGAATGATTGGTCAAAACCTTGGAAAGTCCGTGGCAATGTGATGGGGCACACCATAATACTTGGTCGTACTTCACACTATGATAGTCGAGAAAATGTCATCTGGGGGGGGGGTGAAAATGACTATCAAATGTCGTTGTTCAAAATAACACCTGAAGGAGAATGGGCGCCCGACCCTAGTTCAATCGACGGGATATGGAGTCAGTCTCGGATAGTTTGGTCTACCACTCATGGAACTTACCATCCGCAAGCTGTAGTGAGTGGTTATGGAGATAAAGCTTTAGTTTGGACAACAGGCAGCGTTCCTAATAGCATTCCAGAATTCCGCCATCCTTATTTATCCAATATTTATGCACACAAAGAGCCTGAGATTTTGCAAAGTTTTCAAGGGTTATGGAAGCCGGATTTAAGTGGTTATGCTAAGCCCGCTCATGTGACGGCGAGTCGAAATAGTTCGACCATGTGGGTCGTGGGTAACTCCGACGCCACTGCTGAGGACTTTTACCAAAGTCAAATGACTTATTTAAAGCAAACTCACACCTATGGCTCCGCTGAATATAGTAAAAGCCTGCAAACCTTATTGGACGAATATAATGTGGTTGCTTCGTATGTGGATGAAATTGGTACAAGTTCGCTCTCTCAGCAGCGTTTGTTAGGTGGAGATGTGACGGGGGGTACCTTTTTTGCTGGCAGTGTTGCCGTTGGTGATGAAGGCAGCTTGGATAGCCAACTCTACACTGACGGGTTACTGCTTGCGATGGCCACAGGTGGTGGCGAACATGGTGATGGCGCTCTGATTAAATACAACCGGAACACAACAGAAGTGACGCGTATTCCTTTGGGCACTAACGAGGCTGGCTATCCTGTAGGTAAAGCTGCTCAGGTTAGTTCATCCATCGTAATCGGTGGGACATCGAAAGTTGCCCAAGCGAAACTTAAGCCAATGGAAACCTCGGTTGGGATCTGGTCTGTAAATCTACAAACAGGTGAGCTCTCTGATGAAAGGTTGCCTGGCACGAATGTCAAAGGAGTTTCTGGGGACGTTTACTTAGAAGCGGCTACGCCACCTCTGGCCTTTGTTAGAGCTGGCGATGGAGATTTTTGGGCCAATGCGACATATTGGGCGTACGATATACTTTCGTTTGTTGTGAATCCACAAACACATGAGGAGTTTCGTGCCGGTTTAATCAAAGTGGATGGCAAAACTGGGGCAATAAAAGCCGGGCCATTTATCACCACCGATGGGCCCAAATATTTTATAGGGAATGCGATAACGCCAATCAGTGGCAATGGAGAATTTGCGATGTTCTTTGAAGGTGCAGGGGTGAATGACACGCCGAGCACAGGGCAGAACCTATTCATCTATGATCTCAATAATATGGATTCGACCAATTACAAAAAAATCGCCTTCTCTCCTGACAACGGTGGACAGTCATCTGGGTTGTGGAGAACTCGTTTTTCACCTGTTTATGATGTGACGTCAAATGCTTGGTACGTCATCACCACGAATAATGTTTCGACCAACGAGATCAATATTGTCAAGTTATCTGCATCGACAGACATTATGACAGACCCTGTCGTGGCTAAGGTGAATGTGTCATGGCCACAGGGAATGCCAGTTAACGAGAATGACTATATTGCAACCTCGATGTTTGTTGGTTCGGACCATGCTATTTATTTTGGGACGAGTGATGGCAAACTGATGCGATTTAGTCCTGGCACTACTGCCGTTGAAGTGGCTTACGACTTTGCGCCTGCGAGTGGATCGGCGAAACTACATGGTTTTCTAAATGAAAAAGAAGGTGCCATTGTTGGGCTTATCGTTGATTCAACGGATGAAGTGCTGAGCAGTGGTATGAGAATGTTTGCTTATGATCTAGACAGTGGAACAGCGAACACTGTCAACGCGGATGGTATTGCTGGGAGTGACGATCCTTACCCTGGTTTAAACCTCATTCGTCGTTGAGTCTCTCTCTTTGATATTACAGAGATACGGATTAAGTACCGAAATTAGGTACTTAATCCTTTGCTTAAGAGAAAGATGCCTGTGTTTCTCTCGCCTACACTTTTTCCAGATTCAAGACGGTTTACCCCTCCGGCGCAACTCTCTCCCATTGAAAATACGCTTCGTCTGCCAACGCCAGCATTGGGCGATCTTCATCGGTATCGCCATAGGCATAAATGCGCGGGTATTGGTCGATATCGCAATGTGCTTTGACTCTGGCAACTTTGCGCGTTTTGCTGCAATCGCCATTGAGGTAGGTGCCAGTTAACGTGCCGTGGTGGATTTTCATTTCGCTGCAAAGCAGTTCAATACCTTGGGTTTGACACCAAGGCGCAAGGTAAAGGTCGAGCGAGGCTGACACCAGAATAATACGGTCGCCTTTGGCTTGGTGCCACGCCAGTTTTTCCATTGCTTCTACTCGGAGGTAATGAGGGATCACCTCCGCTGCAAAACGTTCCCCCAATTGTTTCAGTTGATGGGCATCGCGGCCCCGAAAAGCCACCCAACTGGCAATCGGGCGCATCACATGTGCGGGCAACAGCTTGAGTTTGTATAGGGTATAAAACGGCATGATTGCGATCCGACCGAGCCATTTGCGCTGGGGAGACGCGGAGTGCTTCAAAAAGAGCGAAAACATATCTTCATGAGTGATGGTGCCATCAAAATCAAACAGAGCGAGGTGCATGCGAATACCTAAGCGAAAGGGATACCTGTTTATAGTGAGAGGCGATGGAAAGCGCAAGCGTTTCTGTTGTGTCACAGCAGTATCGTTTTATTTTCTGAGTTTGAGTCACTCCTGACTCAAATATAAATTGAGCAGAAATTAAACTTTTATATCAGTCATAGAATGGAAAATGGCTTTTCCAGACAATATACCTAAACAGTAATTAGGTAATGATATGAAAATTCAACACAAGCTGACGATTCCCGTTGGCATTATTTTACTGACGTTTTTAGTCGTCTCTTTTATTAATTATTCCTTATCTGAGAAACAAGCCAAAATAGCCGACGATATTAACAATGGCATGTATCCGGTGGTGATGAGTCTAGAGGATGCTTATCGAGACTTATACCAGTCGAGCAATGCGGTGCAAGGTTGGCTGCTGGCTTCATCGCAGGATGAAAAGAACTACCATGTCGGGGAGTTTAAAGAAAATGCCTACAAAGCAATTCCGCGAATGAAGAAAGTACAGCAATTAATTGATGCGCAGCTCATTCCTAGCGCAATGCAAGGGGAGCTCAATAGGCTGGTGAAAATAACGCAGAGTTGGATCGGATTGTATGAACCGATATTTAATCAGCCTGATTTAGCTGAACATTATTACGCCGACAACCAGCAAATCATTCACGATGAGTTTGTGCTGATGCGTGCTCAACTCAAAACCCTTAGTAATGCCATTGATGATGAGTTGATGTTGCTCAATCAGCAATATGTTGAACGCCAGAACTTTGTCGACAACGTGATCCTCATTGGTTTGGTGGCGGTGGTGATCAGCGTGTCGTTTGCCTACTGGGTGATTCAGCGTTTTGTGATGAAGCCGATGCGACAAATTCAGGTGGCGATGCGCGATATTTCGGAAGGGGAAGGGGATCTTTCTCGCCGTATCGACATCAGCAGCCGCGATGAACTGGGCGAGCTCGCGCACTCCTTCAACCAATTTACCAGCCGCATTCACAACACCATTGGAGAGGTAGTGGCGGCAACGCAAAGCGTGCGCAGTGACATGCATTTGATTTTGCAATCGACGCAGCAAATCAGCCAGTTTTCACATGGGCAGCAACAAGAAAGCCATACCGTCGCTGCTGCCGTAAATGAAATGCAGGCCACCAGCCAATCCGTGAGTGATAGCGCTGGTGAAGCAGCGCACTCAAGTTCCCTCGCGAGTGAGCAGGTAGAGCAAGCTCAGCGCACCGTGCAACAAACGGTGGAATCGATCGAGCATTTGTCGGACGAAATTGAGAGTGCGACGCAAGTGATTCACCGGCTGGACTCACAGGTAAGTAACATCGCCTCGGTGCTGGATGTGATTCGTGGCATTGCCGACCAAACCAATCTGTTGGCACTCAACGCGGCGATTGAAGCGGCGCGGGCGGGAGAGCAAGGGCGCGGTTTTGCCGTGGTGGCGGATGAAGTACGCTCTTTGGCGAGTCGCACATCCGACAGTACGGGAGAAATTCAGGCGATGATCGAACGCTTACAGCAAGGTGCTCAGGAGGCGGTGGTAGTGATGTCGCGCAGCGTGTCTAGCCGTGAAGAAACGCTGCATCGAGCCAGCAACGCGACCGATTCGCTAGACCAAATAGGGTCTTCCATTGTGCATATGAACGACATGAACAGTCAGATTGCTTCCGCCTCCACTCAGCAAAGTGCCGTCAGCGCCGACATAAACCTGAATGTGCAGAACATTGCTGACAGTTCGAAGCAGATGGTCAGTATGGTGGCGCAGGTGCAACAAGCCTGTGAGGGGCTCGATGAGCAATGCGAACAGTTAGATACCCTGCTGGGACGATTCAAAATTTAATCATTAGAGAGACAAAGGCAGCGCTGAAAAACAATACTTTTCAGCGCCTTAGTGTTAACACAGGAAGTTCATTCAATTTTGGTGTAGTGATCCACCGCAAAGCTAAAAACAACCTTAATCATAAAAAACAGCGAACAGGCTAAAAACCAGGGCTCTAATGGCAGCAACAGGAGCAGTAATAAGCCAAAACACATCAAGCTGGCTGAGACAAACAGTTGCAAACGATGGCCGTTGAGTGAGTTCACCACCAGAGCCGATGTAATTGTGTAAATCCAGACCATCCAAGCCAACAGTATCGATTCTCCGAGCAGCCAAGCAATCGCAATAACATGGAAATGGATGGCGATGAACATGAAACGGCTGCTGCGTCGAGAGGCGTAGTACAGGTTGGTGCCTCTCGTAAAATTAGCAACACAACCAGCAAGTACATCGACGATGAGAATGAAGCCCATCGCCACCTGCCAAGTAACCTCTGGCGAAGATGGGCGATACAAGACCCCATAAATTGCGGCACTTCCTACAAACGCAAAAGCGAAGATGGAGACGATCTCCAATAGGGATTGTTTTTCTCCCAAGACTTCATGTAGGGATTTGGGGATGGGAATTTCTGCCATTCTTCATTCCTTTTCAGTTTGTACTCGACGGTGATGGATGTTCAACATCGCATGTTGTTGATCGAATAAGTGTGAGAGTGCGCTTCATTCCCCTTCCTCTATGGGGATTGGGAGGATCTTAAAAAGAGCGTTCAAACGCACTGAAGTTGGGTTGTGGCAGCGACTCAAATCCCGGTTTACTGATCAAATAACCCTGAACAAGAGAGATACCCATTGCTCTCAAGCACTCAAGCTCTTCTGCATTTTCTACCCCTTCAACTAACGGGGTGATGTTCAAATCCTTCAACATCGTAACGCAGTGTCGAACAATTTTCTGCCGTTTCGCATCGCGGTGAATATTGCGAATAAGGTGCATGTCGAGCTTGACGATGTCGGTTTGAAAATCGCTCAACAGGTTTAGCCCTGAGTAGCCCGCGCCAAAATCATCAATCGCGGTTAAGAATCCGAGTGATTGGTAATATTCGACCACTCTTCTAACATGGTTAGCATCCTCGTATTTTTCGACTTCAGTAAACTCAAACATGATGTTTTCGACAGGAAAGTTGAACCGTTTAGCTGCTTCGAGTGTGGTTCGGATGCATCTTTCTGGTTGATAGATGGCGTTTGGAAGAAAGTTGATACTGAGCTTTGTTTTTAAATTCAATTTCGCAGCCCATTCTATCGCTTTGACTCTGCAAGCTTGGTCAAATTGGTATCGGTTTTCATCACACACTTTAGACAAAATGCTCCACGCGCTTTCACCATTAACGCCTCGAACGAGCGCTTCGTAAGCAAACACTTCCTTACGTACAATATCGACAATCGGTTGAAAGGCCATCGAGAATTCAAAACTTAGGGATTCTTGAGCTTGGCAGCGTGCACAGCCAATAACGTTGGTGTCCAAATTATCACTATTCATATCAGTCTCTTACACGTTTGAGCTTCTAAGGGTTTTACTTTAAAAGATTAGCACTGTTTTTGTCAGGAGAACGTTTTTCTCAGCCATCCCGTTTTCGCGCCACTAGGAATCACTATGATTAGGCGTATAGTGTCTCTGATTTGGCCCACACTGAAAGGGTCACCCATTTTCATTGCCAGCAAAACGGCAATGTCACGCTCAATAGGAATCCAGTATGAATTCATTATTCAGGCAGCAATGTTATCTGCTCGGGGAATGGCGCAGTGCGCCGCAAACCATGACCATTACCAATCCTTTTAACGATGAAGTGATTGGTACGGTGCCGAATATGGGGGAAAAGGAGACCCAAGAAGTGATCGCGGGTGCAGACAAAGCGTTTCAGCAGTTTAAAGCACTCACGGCACAAGAACGGGCCAATCTGCTGCATCGTTGGCATCAGTTGATCCTAGAACACAGCGATGAGTTGGCGCACATCATGACGTTAGAACAAGGTAAGCCATTGGCTGAAGCGAAGGGAGAAGTGCTTTATGCCGCCAGTTTTATTGAATGGTTTGCTGAAGAGGCGCGCAGAGCCTATGGCACGCTCGTGCCAAGCCACAAAGCAAACGCCAAGATTTTGGTGACCAAAGAGCCGATCGGCGTGGTGGCTGCGATTACGCCTTGGAACTTCCCCGCGGCGATGATCACCCGCAAATGCGGCCCAGCGTTTGCGGCAGGTTGCCCGGTGATTTTAAAACCCGCGCCGGATACCCCTTTTACCGCGCTTGCACTGGCTGTGCTGGCGGAAAAAGCGGGCTTTCCTGCTGGGGTATTTAACGTGATCACTGGCGATGCGGTTGCGATTGGTGGCGAACTGACCAGTAACAAGCGCGTTCGTAAATTATCGTTCACGGGCTCAACGCCGGTAGGCAAACTGTTGATGCGTCAATCGGCAGACAACATCAAAAAGCTCTCTCTTGAACTGGGTGGCAATGCCCCGTTTATCGTCTTTGAAGATGCCGATTTGGATGCCGCCGTTGAAGGGGCAATGATCGCCAAGTTCCGCAATGCCGGGCAAACCTGCGTCTGTGCAAACCGCCTTTATGTTCAGCGCTCGGTTTATTCTGAATTTTGTCAAAAACTGGTGGCGAAAGTCTCGGCGCTTAAAGTGGGTAACGGCTTTGACCAAGGCGTTCATATTGGCCCGTTAATCAACGATGCCGCAGTCGCTAAGGTGGTGCAACACGTCGAAGACGCCCAAAGCAAAGGGGCGCAAATTGAATGTGGTCAATTACCTACGGCAGGCAGTCGACTTGTGCAGCCTTTGGTACTCAGTGGCGTGACGGATGAGATGCTGGTGGCGCAGGAGGAAACCTTTGGCCCAATGGCACCACTGTTTGTCTTTGATAGCGAAGAGGAAGTGCTGGCACGTGCCAACAACACCGATTTTGGCCTCGCGGCGTACTTCTATACACAATCACTCTCACGAGCTTGGCGCATGTCGGAAGCGCTTGAAGCGGGCATTGTCGGTATCAATGAAGGATTGATTTCCACCACCGTTGCGCCGTTTGGTGGCGTAAAAGAATCGGGCTTAGGGAGAGAAGGTTCATTCCTTGGCATGGATGATTACATGGAAAGTAAGTACATCCTGATGGGGTTATAAAAGGCGTGATTGTGGCGGGTACTGGGCTCAGAAAAGATATATAACCGATCGTTCTAGTTAAGACGAGTTTCGTTGGAAAGTATTCCTTTTAATTTGAGGTCTAAGGACTGATATTAAACAGGTAATTACCTCCAAACCAAAAAAGGACACATCATGGCAAATACCTATACTCCTCCAGCAGTCTGGACCATGAATGAAGAAAACGGCGGTCAGTGGGCGAGCATCAACCGTCCAGATTCGGGTGCGAGATTTGAACGAGAGCTGCCGGTCGGCTCACACCCACTCCAGCTTTACTCTATGGGTACACCCAATGGTCAGAAGGTGACCATCATGCTTGAGGAGTTGTTGGCTCTTGGCGTGAAAGAAGCCGAATACGATGCGCACATCATCAAGATTGGCGATGCGGATCAGTTTTCGTCGGGCTTTGTGGCGGTGAATCCAAACTCAAAAATTCCCGCCTTGGTTGACCGCTCTGTGGCTGAGCCGATCAATGTTTTTGAGTCGGGTCATATTCTGCTTTATCTCGCCGAGAAGTTTGGCAAATTGCTGCCTACGGATTTAGCGGCGCGCACTCAAGTCATGAACTGGCTATTCTGGCTGCAAGGTTCAGCGCCTTATCTGGGGGGCGGTTTTGGCCATTTTTATGCTTACGCACCAGAGAAATTTGAGTACCCGATTAATCGCTTCACCATGGAAGCCAAGCGTCAACTTGACGTGCTGGATAAGCAATTGGCGAAACATCGTTACCTCGGTGGTGATGAATATTCGATTGCTGACATCGCCGTTTGGCCTTGGTATGGCAACCTTGTGCTGGGCAAACTGTACAATGCGGCTGAGTTTTTAGACGTGGCGAGCTACCAAAACGTGGTGCGTTGGGCGAAAGACATTGAACAGCGTGACGCAGTAAAACGTGGCCGTATCGTCAATAAAACCTGGGGCGAATCGTGGGAGATGGTTGAAGAGCGCCACAGCGCCAGTGACATCGACCAAGCGCTCGCGACGCAACCTTAAACGCTCTGTTTTATCATCATTAAATGGATGAAAGTAATCAACAGCAAAAGCCCCTCCTCAATTGGAGGGGCTTCTTTATCGGTTTTCTTTATCGGCTTTCGTTCATCGTTTTTGCTATGGCATTGTTTGGATGGCTCTTCTTCGATGCATGCTTATTGCGAATATGCGAGTGAGCTTTCTGCATCAACCAATGTTTTCCCCTCTGAAGCCTTCAACGACAGCGCCGTACTCATGGCATAACAGTGGTTTAAGTTCTGATCGAGTTTTGCGTACACATCTCCATCCAATTGGTTTTGTTCCACCATCGGCCACATGATGTCGGTGATCTCTTGTGGTGACAGTTTGCTTCGATAGGGACGGTTTTGCGACAAGGCTTGGAAAACATCAGCAATCGCAATGATGCGTGATGGCAAATCAAGTTGCTCAGCGGTTTTGTTGTACGGGTAGCCACTGCCATCGAGCCTTTCATGATGATTGGCCGCCCACTGGGCGATATTGGAATGAGGGAAAATCATATTGAGCGCGACCGCGGTATCGACAGTATGACGCTTAATGTGGATGTATTCGATTTCACTCAGTGGCCCTTCTTTGTGCAAGATGCTATCGGGAGTTCTCAACTTGCCAATGTCGTGCACCAAACCCGCAACGTAGATCAGCTTGCTGGTGGATTTTGGAAGGCCCATTTGCAGGGCCAAGTATTCGCTTAACTCGGCCACTTTTAAGGAGTGTTGATACGTAAACGGGCTTTTCGCATCGACGATGCCAGCAATAAAACGGCCCAGTTGAATCAGAGCGGAAATCGACAGATCTTGATGCAACCATTTCAATTGGCTAAAAGAGAACGGGACGGTTTCGATATGGGTTGAGTCCATAGCAAACCAAAAACCATCTCGGTGGACTAGTGTGATCAGCGCGTCAACAAAGGTCGGGCAGAAGAGTGTGCCACGATAAAAATACAGTTCCTCACTGATCGCCTTTTTGTACAAGGTGATGAGATCTTGTTGGGTATGACTTAAGTATTTGGCTCGCAAGAAGTCTAGCCGGTCGGCTAAGTAAATGAGCGCGGCGACATCTTTCTCATAGGGGCTGATTGGCGCGTGCTGTAAATGGAGCCAATCGGTGTGGTGGTAGAGAATGATGTTGGCAAACTGCGCCAACATATCGCATTGTTCGAGGGCTTGAAAGCCCACTCGGCAGTGCTGCTCGCTTTCGCTGGGGATCATGTCGCTGATGAGATGCGAATGTTCTGCCGTCTGGGAGACACCACAGTCGTGAATTAAGCCCGCTAAGAAGCTGAATTCTTGTTTCTTTTTCTCCCAACCAAGCAGTTTTGCGCACTCATACGCGGTGTAAGCAACTCTGTGGTTGTGGTGAAGATCGTCCATGCCGACATAATCTAAGGCACGCGCTACCCAGATCAACGCGTGTTTGAGATCCACGCAAAACGGTTCATGCATTGCAGGTTTGATCGCTTCCATTGTCGACTCCTAGACTGCTGACGTGCTTTAGCACTAACGTTGCATTACTAATATGCACTCTCATGCTTAAAGTTTAGTCGAGTTTCGTTGAGCCGTTGTCCTTCAGCCCAAATTCCCTTTTGCGCAAACACAAAACTGTGAGGCTAACCTTGCGTCGGGGTTGAAATATCACGCTGACGCAGTTGCAGCTTAGAAATGCGCTTAGTAAGGGTATAAATGCGTTTGAGTGTTTCCACCCATTCCATTTCATAACGGAAAATCCGCAGGCGGTTGGGCTGCTCTTCCGATAAACGCTGCGCTTGGTGCGCCAACACGGCGTCAATCAACGAGTTCAGCTCGC
The DNA here is from genome assembly GCF_000039765.1 of Vibrio vulnificus CMCP6. Classification (NCBI taxonomy): domain Bacteria; kingdom Pseudomonadati; phylum Pseudomonadota; class Gammaproteobacteria; order Vibrionales; family Vibrionaceae; genus Vibrio; species Vibrio vulnificus. Next base: position 1,391,048 of record NC_004460.2, read on the forward strand.
GTTTGGCATTCAAAACCAACTGGGCCGTGGCGGGATCATCGCGGCGAATGGCGTTGACGCAATCGAGCAAGGTTCGGTTCACTTTGTCTTGCACCGTATCCAAGGTGGTGCGCATTTGTGGGCTGACCACAATATCGTCGTTGAGCGCCTTGTACGCCAACGGCAGTAAGGAGTTCACCACCAAATCAGCGATGCTTTCCAATTGATCGGTGATGCTGATCAGCTTAATTTGCCGTGCACTTTGCGCGTTGGAGAGCGGCTCGCGACGCAGGCGTCCTAAGTAAGACAGAATCGAGCTATGCAGCTGATCAACTTCTTCTTCAATCAATTCGATCTGGTTAAGGCTTTCACGAACTAAGCTGGTCTCGTTCGCATCTTTACATTCTGGCGCGAGAGGGGGCAGCATGTTGAGCATATTACACACCCTTCTGCCAACTCGGCCGAGTTCGAGTTGCGCTTGATCTAACGCGATATCGGGCGTTGGTAAAAAGGCGTCGTTGATGTATTTGGTTTGAATGGTGGCTTCGCTTTTTTCGGTTGATGTATGGGGCAAGAGTTTGCGAACCAGCCAAACAAACACGCTAGCAAACGGAAGCATGATCAAGGTGTTTAACACATTAAACAGTGTGTTGGCATTGGCGATTTGCCGTGGCAACTCGGCGGCCATTCGCTCCACGCCACTGAGCTCGGGATGCAGGGGCGAAAGAAACACAGCAAATTGCCCTAGAAGGCTAATCATGGGCAGCCAAATCATCACACCGCTGAGGTTAAAGATGATGTGAATCGCAGCGGCTTGAACGGCTTCTCTTGGCTTGCCAATAGAGGCTAAGACCGCCGTGACACAGGTACCAATATTGGCACCCATTGCCAATGCAATCCCGGTTTCGAGTGGAATAAAACCTTGGCCAGCTAAGACGATGACGATACCGGTTGTCGCCGAAGAGGATTGCACTAAGGCGGTAAAGGCAGCGGCAATCAAAATTGCCAGCAACAAGTTATCCATGTGCGCCATCAAATCAATAAAGGGTTGATAGCTTCTCAGCGGTGCCATCGCTTCGCTCATCAAGTTCATCCCAAGAAAGATCAAACCGAGGCCAAACAGCATATTGCCGTAGTGCTGGGTGGTTTCCTTTTTCGAGGTGAAAAACATCATAAAACCGATCGCCACCATCACCAATGCCGCCTTGGTGACTTTGAAGGCAATGATTTGCGCGGTGACCGTGGTGCCGATGTTGGCTCCCATGATGACGCCGACCGCTTGTGGTAGCGACATTAATCCGGCAGAAATAAAACCCACCAGCAGCACCGTAGTCACCGATGAGGATTGAATGATCGCCGTAATGCCCGTGCCCGTTAGCACCCCTGCGACACGGTTGGTAGTGAGTTTAGCCAGCCATTGTTTCATCTTATTGCCAGCGGCGCGTTTGAGTGCATCCGACATTTTTTCCATGCCGTAGAGGAAAATCGCCAGCCCGCCTAAAAGCCCGATCGTCATGGGCAAATAGTCGATTTGTTGCGCACCAGAGGCAGCCAATAAAGGGAAGGAAGGAAATAAAGCCAGCACGAAAAGTGCTGAGCGAGGAAAAGCAAACATGCGGCTTAAACTCATCATAGCGACCACTCTAATTGTTTTAATTATCACTAATAAGAATAGACAGATTTTGCGTGGCAAGGGGAAAAGCTTCTTGGTCGATTTCTGCGACTGATCTCCTGAAAATCAGCGCTTGGCGGTTTATAAAATAGGTGAGTAGAGCGAACAGCGATATATTTTGTAAGGATATAATGATAAGGGACGAGATTTATGCGGAACATGTTGTTCTTCCCAGTATTACTACTGTCAGGTTGTGCTTTAACCCCCAACTCCACGCCATTACAACAAGACGCCAACTGGACGGTTGGTCAGTTGCCCAATGGCATGAAATACCACATTTACCCTACGGATGATCAGGAGATCTCGCTGCGTTTTACCGTCAATATTGGTTCCTTCCAAGAAAATGAGCAGCAAAAAGGGTATGCGCATTTTGTGGAACACATGGCGTTCAATGGTAGCCAACATTTTTCAGGTAACGAGGTGATCAAACTGTTCGCGCAAGCGGGCGGCAGTTTTGGTGCTGACATCAATGCGTTTACCGCGTATCAGCAAACCACCTACAAACTCGAACTCAATGATGCCAGTCATCTACAGCAAGCATTGACTTGGATGCGAGATGTCAGCGATGGTATCGAGTTTGATCCTCAAGAAGTGGAAAAAGAGAAAGGCGTGATTTTAGGCGAGTGGCGACGCTCACGCCCTGAAGATAAATCCTTCTCGTTTAATGCCTACTACGCTTCCATTGATGGCACGATTTATGAGAAGCATGATCCCATTGGCGATCAAGAATCGATTGAAAATGCCACGGCAGAATCCTTAAAGTCCTTCTACCAAACTTGGTATCAACCGCAATATTCTGAGTTGATCATTACCGGTAATGTTGGTGTTGAAGAGATCGCCGCCATCATTGATGAAAAGTTTGCCAATTGGCAGACAACGGCCAACAACACCGTTGAGAAACGCCGCGATATTCCGGTAAAAACGGAGCCTAGAGTGCTGTTTAGCAGTGTGATGGAATCGCCAAGTGTCCATTTTGCTATCGACCGTGGGTTTGTTGGTATGCGCACACAAGCGCAACAACACCAGATGTGGCATGACGATGTCAGTGCTAAGTTGATTCAACAGCGCCTCTATTCTGTGCTCAATGATGCTGCGGAGCCGTTTCAGTACGTCTACGCCAATGCGTTTGCCAATAACTACAGCCGCCTGATTGCAGGTGGGGTGTCCTTTGCGCCGAGCCAGCGCCACGACATGCATCGTTTGTTTGTTGAGACATTGGCGTCGCTGCGCGACTATGGTGTCAGCCAGCAGGAGCTCGACAGCGTGATGTCTGGTTATCGTAGTGAGTTGACGAACTTGGAAAGTGATTGGCAGCAACGTAAGCCCTTTCATTTCGCTGATAGCCGGATGATCGATTTGGACCAAAACAACGTCACTCAATCGAAGCAAGATTATCAAGCCAATCTTACCCAGTTTATTGCGCTGAATTCCCTTGAAACGGCCAACAAGCAGTTGCAAGGCGCACTTGATCAACCCGTGCCATTCGTGATGGGGCTCGGGCAAGGCGATCGCATGGCAAAGTGGGCAACCACACCAATGAAAATCGCCGAAGCGTATCAACGCCCTGGAGTGAAGCCATTAACCCTTGCAGCGAAAGATGAAGGTTTTCTTCAGCCGCAGCAGGCTGGGCAAATTGTCGATGTTCAAGACCATGAAGGTGGGTTCAAAGTCTATTCGCTTTCCAATGGTGTCGAAGTCTGGTTCCAGCAAGACAGCAAAGCGGGTGATCGCGCTTACATCAACTTTGCCAGCCTAGGGGGTAAAGCTGCGATTGATCCGAGTTTGTATCCCGCCTATGAATTAGCAACCCATACCGCCGTTCGCAGCGGCTTGGGCGATTTTTCCGGCACGGAACTGGACAGCTATCTGCGCAAAAATGATTTGATGCTCAATCCTATTTTAGGCACCACCTATCATGGTGTGGAAATGATCGGTGCCAAAGAAAAATTGGCTATCACTTTGAATGCGCTCTACAACCTTGCTACAGAAATCAATATCGATCCACGCCAGTTGCAGGCTGTGAAGAAAGAGTTTGAGCAAAACCGTTCAGCTTATTTGAAATCCGGTGTTGGTCAATTGGTCTTGAAGGGCAATCAGTCTTCTTATCCAGATCATACTCGACATCGCCTCGTGACGGCGGACGAAGTGAGCCCCGTGACCGTAGAGCAAATCGACGCGATTCATCAAACCTTGTTTGGCCAAAATCGTGGATTCAAAATGGTTCTGATTGCCGATCTTACGCCGGAGCAAGTGGCGCCATTGCTGAGACAATATGTGGCGTCTATCGAGATGCAACCCGCGCCAGCGTTGGATTATGCCGTTGTGTATAAAGACAACTTACCGGCGTACAGCGTGGTGAAAGAGGGCAGTGAGAAGTCAACCTTACATTTGGTACGCGTGTTGAACCCCCACGTCGCAGCAAAAGTGGGCAAAGATATGTTTATCGAAGACATGCTGCAAAGAATCAGCTTAGCGCGAGTGCTCACACAACTGCGAGAAGAAGCGAGTTTGGATTACAGCCCTGCGGTGTATCCGATGATGCAAGATCAAGAAACGGTGTCAGATTGGTTCTTTGAATCGCAGATAGCCCCCAAAGACGCTAAGTTGATGGACCAGCAAATCGAGCAAGTGATTGCTGAGTTGTCGGAAAATATCACGCAAGAGGAAGTGGACACCGCAGCAAAACAGCTCAGTGTTGACTTAAGAGCAATGGACAGCGATCCCCGTTTTCGCAACGGCTTCTATACCCGTTACTTGATTAACCATTACGGGATTGATGCCCTGCTGAACTATGAGCAAACCGCACAAAGTGTCACGCTGGAAGAGGTCAAACAGAGAGCCAAAGTGACCTTTGGCCCAGGCACTAAACGCATGACCTTGTTGTTGGAGCCGAAATAGCAAAGACACAGAAAGGGGAGAAGCGATTGATAGCCCAACCATGTGCTTGAAATAAAAATGGATTAGCTTTTCGGCTAATCCATTTTTTACGCTAATCCAATTGTGCTCTGCGATTACTCGTAATCTGAGGCGTAGGTTTCTTCGTAGGTGTGCGAGTAAAGCTCAAACAAGTTACCAAATGGGTCTTCTAGGTAGACCATTTTCGCAGGTTTGCTGTCGTCTTCTGGGTGGTAACGCATGATGTCCATACGCACTTTCCCGCCAAACTCTTCTGTGCGTTTAATGACGCCTTCAAAATCATCGGTTTGTAGACAGAAATGGAAGATGCCCAGGCGAGAGAAATCCACAACGTGACGCTCTTGGCGCTCTTTCATTTCAAACAGCTCAACGCCAATGCCGTCGGTGGTGACCAAGTGAGCAATGTTGAAGCCTTTAAAACCCTCGCCAAATACTGCAATACACATTCTGCCGATAGCGCTTTCACGCTCTTCCACCACTTTAGTGTTGTTCATGACAACTCTTAGGCCAAGTGCATGGGTGTAAAACTCCACCGCTTTATCCATGTCACCGACCATGATGCCTACGTGATTCATTTTCATTGTTCTGCTCCAAACGCTCGTGAGTTCAATTCGTTGATTGGTGTCGATCAGCAAATCCTGTTGATTGCTTAATCCGTTTCGATGGAGAGAGTATAGGGAGTTAGAATTATTACTTGAAATTATCATAATTTATTACTTTAATAATTTTTTGTTTTTATCATTAAGCAATCACTCAGGCGGGCAAGCGATGTTAAATCCAGTTTGGCTGACGACCTTTAAAACCTTAATTGAGGTCGGCCACTTTACCAAAACTGCGGAAAAGCTTTTCATGACTCAACCGGGTGTCAGCCAACACATTCGCAAGCTGGAAGAGAGCTGCGGTGCTGCGCTCATTGAGCGGGACAAAAAGAGTTTTGAAATCACCGAAGCGGGGCTGCGCGTCTATCAATACGCAAAGCAGTTAGAAAGTGAGCAAGCAGAACTGCTGCAAAGTCTGCAGTTTGACAACCCACATGCGGGGGTCTGCCGGATGGCGTGTTCGGGGGCTTTGGGGTTAAAGCTTTATCCGCAGCTGCTCGATTTACAATGTAAATACCCAGAACTGATCCCACAGTTGGAAGTGGCACCGAATCACAAAATCATTCAAGCGGTGCTCAATGGCGAAGCCGATTTAGGTATCGTGACCCACTTGCCGCAACCAGCCTTGTTTGAGGTACAAGCGCTGGGCTCGGATGAACTTTGTCTGTTTTATCCCGCCAAGTTTAGAGGGGAAACGCTCGCCAGTATTATCGAGTTAGGCTTGATTGAGCATCCTGATGCGCCGCACTATTTAGAACTCTATTTGGCGCTGTGTGGGGAAGTTGAGCAAGGTCTAGATAGACGACAGGTTCAAAGCTCAGGCTATGTGAATCAACTGAGCCAAATTCTTTTGCCCGTCGCTCGGGGGCTTGGATTCACCGTATTACCACGCTCAGCAATGAGCCAATTTTCATTGACGGAGCACTTGGCCATCTACCCAAGCGCTCAGAGAGTGGAGGAATCTCTTTACTTAATCAGCAAAAAAGCGCGCACTCTGCCAGCACGCTTTGAGGTGGTGGCGCAAGTTATACGACAAGAGCTGTAGAGACACTGGGACGAAAAACGGGTTGCGGTTATTGAGGTGTGGAGGCAGATCCTTGCTCCTGTAGCGCTTCGGCTAATTTTCTCTTTAGCCACAATATCGTTGGGCTTGCTTGGTACTTCTCATGAAAATAAATGTTGATGTCGGTATTGAGTGGCGTGGGGCCAAAAGAAATATCGATAGAGCGCAGGCCCGATTGGCCATCAAGGTTTAAATAGCGTGAACCAAGAAACAGCATATCGCTGTTTTTGGTCACCTCAATCACCGCCGAAGGCAACTCTGAGCGAAAGCCGACCTTGGCTTGGTGCCCATAGATTTGCAGGAGTTTTTCCGCGACAGATTGGGTGTAGTTCCAGTCAGCGGCGATCAGCGTGGAAAACTCAAATTGATGGCCATCTTCCACTCGCGCGCTGCTTTGTTTATAGGGATGATCGTCACGTACGTAGGCTCTAAAGGTATCTTTAGCTATGGTGGTGTGTAGCACCTCTTTCGGCAAACGTTCTATGGCGTAATTCAAACCAAGATGAACCTTATCATTCACGATGTCTTCGACGCTGGATTTCCCCCAATTGAGGAACTGGATTTGAGCGTGAGGAGCTTCTGCGCGAATCAAGGTAAATAGGCGTTGGGCAATCCCAGTTAGCAGAAATGGGGAGACAACAATTCTAAGCGGCCTATCAATTTGGCTCGGGTCAAACCCACCAGAATAGTTCACCACATGCATCAAATCATTCATCACTGGGGCCAGTGATTCGGCGAGTTGTTCGGCAAACTCCGTGGCTTTGAGCCCGTGATAGGTCTTCACAAAGAGCTCATCACCGAATGAGTCTCTTAAGCGCTGCAGCGATTTACTCACCGCCGGTTGAGAGATAAAAAGCCTCTCGGCGGCTTTACGCATGTTTCTTTCTTGGTTGAGAATCAAAAAAGTTCGCAATAAGTTAAGGTCGAGTTTTGAAAAGAGATCTCTTGCCATTTACTGGAGTCCAATCCATCTGAAATCGCTGTGTAGCATGAGTATAAGTGATTGAGAGATATAAGCGATACCTGTTCGCCATTGCCGTGATTGTCACGGCAATTTGCTGAAGGGATCTGTTACAGATAGACGTAAAATGGCAAGCCAAAGCCAATGAACAGTGCGCCAAAAATAGTCAAACGGAAAAAGTGGTTCATGATGCGAGTCAACATATCAGGGCCTCTTGAATGAGTGGTGGGTTTGTCGCTGCAATACCCGAGTAAAGAGTAGAAAAAGGTGATATCCCTATCTGTTTTTCCCTGAGCCGAGGCTAGTTTCACGTTATGGTTTTATGTTACGCATGTGGTGTCAGTCCGTGGTCTAGCGAGAACTAGTCGAACATCAACACCACGTAAGCGATGAAGAGTACAAGGTGTGTCGCGCCATTGAGTGGGTGCGTACGGCCGCTGCTAAAGGTCATCATTGAGACCAATATCGTTGCGACCAACAACACCATGTCGGCGGGACCCAATCCAAGAATCACCGTTTCTCCTAAAAACACCGCAATGAGCAGTACCGCGGGCACCGTGAGTGAAATGGTCGCCAATACCGAGCCGTAAAAAAGATTCATCGCACGCTGCAACTGGTTATTGAGTGCCGCTTTAATTGCGCCCACACCTTCCGGCGAGAGGATAATCATCGCCACGATGAGTCCGCCTAGTGCAGAGGGGGCGCCTAAGGTGTTGATGCTTTGGTCAATCGGGATCGCAATGCTTTTGGCAAGGCCGATCACTAACGCTAAATTGGCCACCAAAAAGAGTGCGTGATAACCGATAGAGCGAGTTTCGTGATGCTCATGTTCAGTCTCTGACACATCGTTAATGAAATAGTCGGTATGGCTCTTGGTTTGGATAAAGAGAAACACACCATACAGCAGCAGTGACGTCACGATCAGCGTGAAAATCATCACGGTCGACATGCCACCAAAGCTGTCTTGAGAAGTAAAGTTTGGCAAAATCAGGCAGATGGTTACCACTGGAATAATCGCGGCGATATAGGCTTTCAGCCCTTGAACATTGTATGCCTGAGAGTGATACCTTAACCCACCAATCAGCAAGGTGATGCCAACCAAACCGTTCATGACCCCCATCACGACCGCAAACATGGTATCTCTTGCCATTACTGGGTTTTCAGAGCCCGTCAGCATGACTGACGAAATCATCGCCACTTCCAGCAGCACCACCGATAACGTCAAAATCAAGGTGCCATAGGGTTCGCCGAGCTTATGGGCTAAGGCATCCGCATGTCGCACAACCGCGAATATCATCACCATGGTCACGGCGAATAAAATCAACACAGAAAGAATACCCAGTGGTGACATCAAATCATGGCTGAGTAAGTCGTTTCCTTTGAAGAGAAATGTGGCAACCGTGAGCAAACCTAGTAGGAAAGAACGAGTTTCATGAGCGTGTTTCATCTTATTCCTCAACGTGACAAAGAGTGATTGAACTTATCGTTGGTTGAAATAACGAATGACGATGCCAAACAGGGTAATAAACATCAATGTTAGGCTGACGCCGACCAATCCTTTTATCAGTATGGCTTGATAATTTTCGAACATAGGGTTGAGTAGGGCGAATTTTCCTATCAGCAGTAAAAGAGCCACCCACAATAATGAACTCGATAAATTTGAGAAAAATACTTTGACGGCATTTAATCTATTCACTCCCATCATCATTGGTGTTAGCACGCGTACAAATGGAATAAAACGCGAAACAAAGAGGGATAAAAATCCGTATTTCATCAACAGTGTTGTCGCTCTCTCTAATGTGCCATTGGGTAGAATGCCTTCTAGTGAACGATGAACGCGGCTCTGCCTGAGCAAGAACCCTTGCCAGTAAGCCACTAAACCGCCAAGGCTGGCTGCTAAGGTGAGCAGAATGATACTCTCGGTCACAGGCAGCACCCCCAATGCCACCATGCCACCGGAAAAAATCACCAAGCTATCGCCGGGAAGCGGCAGAAAAACAAACGCCGATTCCAAAAATAAAATAGCGGTCAAAATAATCAGTAGATACTTTGAATTCTGTATAACATCGAAATCACTTGTGATTAGCGCAGTAAAAAACTCCACTGACTTTCTCCCTTTAGAAATAACCACCGACAGCAAGTCCAGCGAGAAAAATAATAATTAAGTACACAAAGGCTAATATTCTTGAAATGTTCATAATTTTATATTCCTTATTACTTGGTCTTTGCGGAATGGCGATTTAACAGTGGTGTTTTGCTTCAGTCACGCTCGCTATTGGCTGGTTTCTCTGTTCGATAGGTATTGTATTGGCGGCAGAATGGTCGGTCTAATGAAAGCCCTTCAACACCATAATAACCATGAGTTATTAATGAATTCGTTCGCCAAGCTTCACAACAGGAGAGAGTGGCGCTGCTATAGTTTAAGGAATGGCAAAAAGGGACTGAGGTAGTTATGCGGCTATTACTGGGATGTTTCATTGCGCTTTGTAGTTATGTCACTGTGGCGAGTGCCACAACAGAGATCATCATGGGCTATCGCACCACCGCGAAAATGCCTTATATCCATGCAGAGCCGAGTGATGATGGCTTCTATTTCGAGTTGTATGACGAGGCGGCCAAACGGATTGGTGCAAAACTCAAAGTAGTGCGTTTGCCAAAGTTACGTGTTTTGATCGCCTTGGAAGCGGGGGAGATTGACTTCTACCCTGGCTTTGCCTTTGATGAGGAACGAGCCAAATACGCATATTGGGTGCCCAACGGCACCTATCAACGTGATGTGGCAATCACGCTCAAGGGACGGCCGCTCATGACGCAGGCAACCAGCCTTGATGGGCTTACGCAGCTGGTGGCGCTGGGAAATCCAGATTATTTGGTGGGGCGCGACACGTCACAGATGGATCAACTGACGGTGTCAGAACTCGATGTCGGCCGAGCAATGACCTTTTTGCGTCGAGGTCGCGCAGATTTTTATGTCTATGAAGAAGATACGCTACGTTATTTTCTCAAAACCGAAGGGTCGAGCGATATGATGATTCACCCTCAATTTGTCGATCGCAGTTCACCTTCTTGGGCGGGATTTAGTCGCAATTCTGCTTTATTTGAAGGCCAAGAGAATCCGGCCTATGACCCCAACTTACCTTTGGCTTGGAATAACATGCCGATGCGGCTAGTGCCAGGCTCGGTGATTGACGAGTTTCAGCAAGCCCTTCACCAAATGGAAATGGAAGGTTGGACGCAAGCTTTGTACCGCAAGTATTTTGAGTGATTGCGATAGCTTAATTGCAGTCAGAGAAAAGGCGCCAACAGCGCCTTTTTGTCATCATAGTTCACCTCTTCTGCCCGTTGGGGCAGGTTACGGGGTGGTTCGCCAAAAGCGCACACGAAAGACATTGTGATGCTCGCTGCGAGGGAGCAGTTCGAGTGTGGCGTTGTGCAACTTGGCGATATCTTGGCAAATCGCCATGCCCAAACCTGCACCGTCGCCTTTCTCGCTATTGGCGCGGAAGAAGGGTTCAAACAACTTGCCGCGGCTGGCTTCGTCAATTGGGTTGCCATTGTCGGCCACCAATACATCCACATATTGATCGGTTTCCACTACGCTGATGTCAATGTCGCTTTGTGCGCCTGAGTAGCGGATTGCGTTATCCAGTAGGTTACGAAACAGCGCTTCGAGCAGAGTTTTATCACCTTGCAACGACACTTCTGCGCTCTGCAAACTGAGCTCTTGTTGCTGCTTTAAGGCCAACAACGCCATATCCGCCATCACGCTTTGCAGCAGCTTATCAAGTTCGACGCTGTCGCACGCCAGCTCGCTGGCGTTTTCTACCTTAGCCAAGGTTAGCAACTGGTGAATCAAACGGTCGGTACGGTCAATGCCTTTGAGGATGTTATTGAGGTCATGAGAAAGTTGCTGCGGATTCTCGCTGGCGAGGGCATTCTCTGCATTCAGGCGCAAAATAGTTAGGGGTGTTTTCAGCTCGTGCGCCGCAGTGCGCGTAAAACGTTTTTCACGCTGCCATGCTTGCTCTAACGCGCTGAGCAACTGGTTGAGAGCATCCACTAATGGGGTGAGCTCCTGCGTTGGCTGATCCACTTCAATGCGATCCAACTTGTTGGCGCTGCGATGGCTGATAGCGGCGCGCAGAGATTCGATCGGGCGAAAATTCTTATCAATTAACCACAGCAAAATCACCAACAACGCGGGCAATAAAATCAGTTGTGGCAAAGCGGTCGATAGGGCAATTTCACTGATGATTTCGTTGCGAACGCGATGATTTTCCGCCACTACGATCCATTCGGAATGGCCGGATTCTGCAGGAGAAGATAGCTGAAAAATACGCCAACGTTCGCCATTCATCTGGGTATCACGAAAGCCGTTTTTTTGCGTCTCTGAGCCTAGCGCCGTCAACGATGAATCGGAGCTCCAAATCAGATCGCCATGACGGAAAAACTGCAACACCAGATTTTGCTCGTAAGGATGGCCAAACGCGGTGCCTTCGTCATCGTCTTCTCTGGCGAGGCGGCGTAAGTTGGTGCGCCACTGCTCAAACTGTTGTTGGTGCTGCTGCAAACTGTCTTTTTCGGGGGCGATGGACCATGCCATTAACATCAGTTTTGCCGTTTGACCCAAGCGCGCGTCGTACACTTCTCCCACTTCATGCTGCGCAGAGCTGTAGCTGAAATACATGGTCATGATCAGCAAAAAGCAGGAAAGCAAGCTCACAGAGAGCGTTAAGCGTCGCTTGATGGAGAAGGGTTGGCTACTTTTCAATGATGTACCCCACGCCACGGATATTTTTAATCGGCACGTTGGGTGCCTTTTTGCGCAAGTTGTGAATGTGCACTTCAATGGCGTTGTCGCTGGCGCTGTCATCCCAACCGTGCAGAGACTGCTGCAACTGATCTTTACTCATCACTCGCCCAGCATTGGTCATTAACGCCGCAAGGATTTTAAATTCGTTACGCGTCAGTTTTAAAACGACCTCTTGATAACGAATCGACTGCTCGGAAAGGGAGAGGCTCAATTCGCCCACTTCAATCACTTCCGTTGCGCTACCAGATTGACGACGAATTACCACCCGCAAACGGGCTAATAACTCTTCAAGCGCAAAAGGTTTGCCCAGATAATCATCCGCGCCTCGGTCTAAGCCTTGGACGCGATCTTTGATATCGTCTCTGGCGGTCAAAATCACCACTGGCAAGCTAAAACCCGCACTGCGAATGTTGCGCAGCACGTCTAAGCCGTCGATATCCGGTAAGGTTAAATCGAGGATCACTGCCGTGAAATCTTCAGTTTTCAGTGCGCTGGTAACGCCTGAGCCTTTTTCTAACCAATCCACCGTATAGCCATGGCGACTTAGCGAAGTCACCATGGATTGGCCAAGCAGTGTGTCGTCTTCAATCAGTAGTAATCGCATGATTTATTTCAGTTTCTCCAATGCGGCGTTGCCTGCCAATTGTCGATGGAATGCTTATTTGGTTCTAGTGGAGAAAGCAAATAATGGGTGTTCGATAAAGCATTATAGATCGGCAACCCTAGCGGGAAAACTTCATGCGGTACATGCGTTTGTCGGCAAGATTGATGAGCGCATCCACGTTTTCGGAATCATCTGGAAAACAGGCTCGACCTAAACTGGTGGAAAGCTTAGCTGGGCCTTGTTCGAGCACAATCGGTGGCACAAACAGCTGATGAATCGCCTGATTGAGCACCTGAGGTTCGTCATTGGTGATGTGTTTGCACAACACGGCAAATTCATCGCCCCCCATGCGGCACACTCGCACTGAGGCGTTTTCCAGTTTTTTCAATCGCAGCGCCACTTCTTGCAATGCGGCATCACCCGCTTGATGGCCAAGATTATCGTTGATGGCTTTGAAGCCGTTGAGATCCAGCAGGTAGATCGAAAAATGTTCTTTGTCCTGAATGTACTTATCCATGTGCAAAAACATACCGATGCGGTTTGGCAACTGAGTCAGCGGATCGGTTAACGACATCTTCTTGTGAAAACGGGCTTCTTTGTAGAAGAAATAAGCCATGATGCCCGCACACAAGACAAAAATGCCCAACAGCACAAACTGAGCTTGGAAGAGCAATTGTGCACGCGTCTGCTGCTCTTTATACAAAGGGCTGGCGACGCGGAAATTGCGCGTCACGTAGTCGATCATAGACAGGTAAAGGCGGCTGGTTTCGCGGTAAAACAGGTTTGCGGCTTTGTCATCACCGTTTAATGCTTGTTGCAGTGGCTGCTCTAACGTTTGGAACTGGTGAAACAGATCGACGAAAAAGCTTTTTACTTCGGTTCGCGAGAGAAAGGTGTCGCTTTCTCGACTGTTGATCAACAAATCAAAACGGCTCCAAGTGAGCTCATATTTCAATTCGACACGCTTGAGATCGTAGCTGCTGTCTTCGGCGCGACTCGATTCACTCACCAATTCAGAGAGCTCTTTAGACAGGTGGAACAAGAACCAAGTGGCTTGATTTTGTGAGTCTGAGTAAGAGCGTGCCAAAGTTCTTGTTTCCTGCAGCAGGGCAAGATTGGCGATCAACAAGCAGACAGTCACTGCCAGTAAAGTCAGTTTTGCTGAAGTTGAAAAGGGCCCTTTATAAAGATTTAAGTTTGTTTTCTGCATTATTCGTTTTCACATCACTTCGCGATATGTATTTGTTTTAACTGCCAAACCATCTGGGAATGATAGCGTTCATTATTCAGTTCTTTTGGAAATGAAGATTGCGGATAGATGAGCCAAAAAGGACCTTTATCTCTCACTCGCATGGGTTTGCCGTCTTGCCTGTAAGCAACGATGGGCTGATATTTTTCGATATCAGAGAGATCGATGTCGGCGGCGTAGTCGTTTAAGGCACGCAGAGTGACGCGATTCGGAATAAAGCCATATTGTTGCGACAAAAGGGTGCTGAGCTTGACTCCGGTAAAGGTGGCTGGCGCGCTAAGCCAAGGAAGCATGGTGGTGTATTGCGTGGCTTCCATTTGCTCTAAATCCTGAACGGTTAACACAACCGTTGGGGCATGGGGGATATCCATTTGTAAATTATAGCTGTACACCTGAGGTGCAATGAGTAAGCCCCAAACAAGAGCAAGATACTTCATTTCCTGTGACCTGATTGTTATTGATTATGCAGTCATTATAGCCTCGGTATGCTGTTTTTATAATCTCACGCTGATGGTTATTTGTTCTCTTAGCGGCTCAAATGTCATGTAATTCTAATGTAATTATTCCTAATAATAAGACGGAAATCAGTCTGTAAGCTTATGATATTGAGTGTATTTATGAATTCTGAGTGAAACGATAATGTTGAGTTCGGTATACGATAACCACGCAATCATGAAAACTTTCACTGTGATGAATATTTCATGCGGCGTGAGCTTCTCAAACAACAAATGGTGGCATGAAATCGTGATGACATTGGCTAATCGCCATGAAATGAAACCGATTTCAAATGTTCTCTTCGGCTTGCACGTTTCTCTATCTTTCTGATCTCACAACACAATCTGTTTGCACGCTTGCCAGGCCCGGTTTCATGGCGCATCGAGCCAGATCAGCCTGTGAAGCGGGGCGACATTTTCAAACCTTTCATTCCCTATTATGGCAACCAATAACCATAAACAGGGAACGCTCATGAAAACCTTACAACTTTTACCTCTTGCTCTTGCGGTGGCCTCTTCGCTTGCTTCTGTCTCTGCCTTTGCAACCTCGGAATCTGACCTTGATGCGTTAGAAAAACGCATTCAAGAGCTCGAGGCCAAACTGGAAACGGCTTACGTCTACGATCAACAACCTGCGGTGCTCACGCCAGACACCGAAGTGCCGCTGGGCATTGTGTTTTCCGGCTACGCACGTTACGGCGCGCACTATGCAGCAGGGGACAACCGCTACGTGCAAGTGGGCAGCAGCGGGGCGGCGGTGGGCCGTTTGGGTAATGAAGCAAACGGTGGCGAGTTCCAGCTCGCGAAAGCCTTTAAGACCGATGGCGGTGCGATTTGGGACATCGTCTTCATGATGGATCAATGGGGCATTGATCAATGGAGCTCACCGGGTGGTTTGAATTTGAAAAAAGCCTACGCGGGTGCCACTAATCTGTTTGAAAGCCAGCCTGAGCTTTATGTGTGGGCGGGGCGTGATTTCCATCAGCGTCCGCAACAAGGGCTAAATGACTACTTTTGGATGAGCCACGATGGCCAAGGTGGCGGCTTCAAAAACCTTAACTTGGGCGGCGCTAAGTTTGACTTTGGCTTTGTCGGCCAAGTGGACAACGGGGATGGCGGCGCGCTGGGCAATGACACCGGCATCTATGCATTAACCTCTCGATTGCACGCGATGGATTTGGGCGCGGCGACGCTCGATCTCTACGCCAACTATGGTTTTGCCTCCGATGAAGCGGAGGCAGCAAAACAAGGAGAAACCGCTTGGCAAGTGGGCGCGGTGGTGGATTTTGGTGGCGGCAATAAGCTGACGATGAAATACGCCGATGGCGCGGATAACTCGGCGTTTGATTTAGCGGGCGATCAACAAGTGACTTACCTCAGCTGGGAAGGCAGCTTTAACCCGTCACAGCCACTGTATATCGACTACTTGGCCTCTTTCAAAAACATCTCGGGTAAAGATGTGGATGAGAAAAATGAATACTCGGCGATCGTGCGGCCCATGTACAACTGGAGCGATGTTCATTCCACTTGGTTAGAAGCGGGCTACGCGCTGGAAGATTTTGACAACGGCGATGAAAAATCGGGTTGGAAAGTCACGCTTTCACAAAACATCTCGATGGGTGGATTGCCTTGGAGCCGCCCGATGTTGCGCTTTTACGCCACGCTGGGTGATGTAGACAGCACCGTTTCGGGTGTGGATCAAGCCAAGCAAGATACGCTGAGCGTGGGCGCAATGTGGGAAGCGTGGTGGTAACACCTTAACGCGCATGGCCGAAGGGTCGCCTTTGGCCATGCTTTTCGCTCTAGCCTATTTTCTCTCTTAATAGTGAGCTCCCCTTAGTCGATTCGCCTAAAAGATGAACGCCAGTGGTGATGCTTTGCTGTGAACCGCTGCCTTGAATGTCGCTCATGAAACAGTTTCATGAGCACTAAATAAAGTGAGTTGGCCTTCATTATTTAAGCATTTACTCATTTTAACCCCCACTTGGCTGTGATCTTGATCGCGCGTCTCTAGCGGAGAATAGGAAATACTTAGCGGCATGAAAGCGGTTTCGAAAACAAGGCGCAAACGTAAGGAGCAAAAGAGTGGCAACGATTAAAGATGTATCGGAATACGCAGGCGTGTCTCAAGCAACCGTTTCTCGGGTTGTGAATGGCTCTTGCCGCGTTAGCCACGATAAAAAACTCCGCGTTGAAAAAGCGATCCAAGTGTTGGGCTATCGGCCGAACGCCATCGCTCAAGCGCTTGCTTCTAGCCGCACTGGCAGTATAGGCATCATCGTGCCCGAGCTGGGTGGGCCGTTTTATTCCGGCATTTTGCACTGCATTGAAGAACAGTTTCGCCGTTTTGGTTACCACGTGATTGTCACCGCCGGTAACAACAGTGAGCAGAGCCAACGGGAATCGGTGGAATTTCTTCTTGGCAGGCGAGTGGACGCGATGATCCTCCACACGCAAAACCTGTCGGATGACTATTTAATTGAGTTGGAAAGCAAAGGCATTCCGCTGGTGCTGGTGAACCGTTTTATACCCGAGCTCGCCAGCAGCTGTATTGATATTGATAACGAGCTGGGGGGACGAATGGCAACGGAATATCTGTTGCAACGTGGCCACCACAGCATCGCCTGTATTACCGGACCTCTGGACAAATCTGACGCACGGGGGCGTTTACAAGGTTACCGCAAAGCTTTAGAAGCGGCGGGCATCGAGTATGACGAGGCGTTGGTGTCCGAGGCCGGTTTTACCGAAGAGAGTGGCGCAAGTGCCATGCGAAAATTACTCAATCGCGGACAGACTTTTTCTGCGGTATTCGCGTGTAACGATCACATGGCGTTTGGGGCTTTCGAGGTAATGAAAGAGCAACGAATTCGAATTCCCGAAGACGTTTCTCTGGTGGGGTTTGATGACATTTTGTTTGCGCGCTACTTAACTCCCGCACTGACCACCGTCAATTTCCCCATTGAGCAAATGAGTCTGGAGGCAGTACAGCTCACTTTGCAAATATTGAATAAAAACAAACGTGACGTGAATTTTCGCCTATCGCCGACCTTGGTGATCCGAGAGTCCGTTAACGTGAGTTCGACCCTATAAAAACCATTAAGGACAATACCATGAAACTGACATCATTGACGCTTGCTTGCAGTGTGGCTCTGGGACTCGCCGCCACGGTGAATGCCGCAGAACAGAAAATCCGCTTCGATGGCTTTCCCGATTTTGACAGCAGCTTAAAAGTGCTGTTGCCGGAATTTGAACAAGAAACGGGCATCAAAGTGGATTATTTGATGAACAACCACGGCGATCACCACACCAAGTTGACCACTAACCTCGCCACAGGCTCAGGCGCAGGGGATGTGATTGTCGTTGACGTTGAGAAGATTGGTCCGTTTGTCGCCTCGGGTGGTTTGGTTAACCTTTCTCAGCAATATGGCGCCGATAAATATCAAGAACGTTTTGCACCGTACGCTTGGGCACAAGGCAAAGGGGCGGATGGCAATATGTACGGTATTCCCGTCGACCTTGGCCCTGGGGTGATGTACTACCGCAGCGACATTTTTGCCAAAGCGGGCATTGATGTGAAAGAGGCGATCAAAGATTGGGATTCGTACATCGCGGCGGGTGAAAAACTCAAGCAGCAAAACGTGCAGTTGATTGCCTCTGCGGCGGACGTGGCGCAAGCGATCATCTTCACCACCGTACCGGAAGGAGAAGGGCTCTACTTCGATAAAGAGGGCAACCCAGTTGTCACCTCGGAACGCTTTGTTCACGCCTTTGAAGTGGCGAAAACCATTCGCGACAAAGGGTTAGATGGCCGCATTTTGGCGTGGTCAAACGAATGGTATGAAGGCTTCCGCAACGGCACCTTTGCCACCCAACTTTCTGGCGCGTGGCTATTGGGCCACCTCAATAACTGGATTGCGCCAGAAACCGCCGGAAAATGGGGCGTCTCTCACCTGCCTGATGGCATTTACGGCAGTTGGGGCGGTTCGTTCCTCTCGATTCCGACTCAATCAAAACATCAGGATGAAGCGTGGAAGCTGATCGAGTACATGACGACGCGTCGTGATATTCAGTTGCAGCATTTCGCCACCATTGCGGCGTTCCCGGCCAACACCACCACTTATGATGACCCTATGTTCCAAGAAGAGATTGCCTTCTTAGGCGGCCAGCAAGCGCGCGTGTTGTTTGCCGATGTGGCAAAAAACATCAAACCGGTTGCGCCAGCTAAGGGCGATCACGTCGCACGGTCTATCATTTTAGAAAACGCCTTGATGGAAGTGTTGGATGAAGGCAAAGACATCAAAACCGCGCTCAAAGAAGCGGAACGTCTGATTAAGCGCCGCACGCGCAATATGTAATCTTGCCGATGGCTTCAATGACGAAGCCATCAAGGCATCCAGTAAAGCAGGGAAGGGGCATGCTCCTTCCCGAGCAAGAGGTCGTGACTATGAATCATGCAGCGAGCAAGGTTATGGAAACATCACAGCGTAAGAGTTTTTTTTCTCATCTCAATTTGAAAGCGCTTACACCGTATGGATTTTTGCTGCCGTTTTTGATTATTTTTTCTGTGTTCGGGGTCTTCCCGTTACTGTTTTCTATTTTTCTCTCCTTTCACGAGTGGAACCCCGTGGAAGGGTTGGGGGCGATGAACTATGTGGGGCTTGAGAATTACCACATCGCCTTAACCGATCCTTGGTTGTGGCGTTCACTCAAAAATACCTTGTGGCTGGCCATTACCTCCGGCGTGGCGCAACACCTTGTGGCGTTACCTGTGGCTTACATCTTGGTGTCGATGAGTGATCGCCTGCGTCATTGGCTGACATCGGCTTATTTTTTGCCGTTCATCACCTCAACCGTTGCCGCGTCGCTGATCTTCTTCAACATGTATTCACCCAATTCGGGGATCATCAACCAAAGCTTGATGGCATTGGCAGACAGTTCACTGCTGGGTTGGGCCTTCTCTTGGGTGAATGACTATCAGCCGATTCGCTGGCTTGATGACGCCAGTATGGTCAAACCGTCCATCGCCATTATGGTGTTTTGGAAATACACCGGTTTCAATATCGTGCTCTACACCACCGGCCTCATGACCATTCCGAAAGAGATTTTGGAAGCGGCGCGCATGGATGGTGCCAATGCGTGGCGTCGTTTCTGGAGCATTTCTTTGCCAATGATTCGCCCGTTTATTTTCTTCGCTGTCACCATGACCATCATCGGCAACTTGCAGCTGTTTGAAGAGCCGTTTGTGCTGACGCGCGGCACCGGTGGCACGGGGCAGTCTGGCTTAACCATCTCGATGTATTTGTACAAAGTGGGTTGGGAGTGGCTTGAAATGGGCACGGCGTCTGCGATTTCGTGGCTACTGTTTATTTTGATTGCGGGCTGTACCGCAGTGCAATTTTTCTTCTTTGGTAAGAAAGGGTTAGGGGAGCAATAAGATGTCGACCAAACACAACGCATTATTGCCGTGGAAACCGAGTGAGCAAGCCTTGGCTCTGCTGACAAAAAGCCTGATGGTATTGCTGGCGGTGGTGCTGATTGTCTCCGCCATCATGACGGTGTTTCCGTTCTTGTGGTCGGCGCTGCTGTCCACGCGAGATCGCACCGAAATCTTTGGTACAGGAATCAGCTTTGCCATTGGCGATAGCTTGGCGGTGAACTACGCCAAACTGTTGGAAATCATGCCGTTTTGGCAGGCGATGTTTAACTCCATTTACATTGCCTTCCTTGGCACCACCATCTCACTGCTGTTTTGCAGCATGGGTGGCTACGCTTTTGCCGTTTACCAATTTAAAGGTAAGAATTTTCTCTTTGGCATGCTGGTGGGTTCAATGATGATCCCGCCCGTATTGAGCCTCATTCCCTACTTTATGATCGTCAAATTCCTCGGTTTGCTCGATAACCACATGGCGGTGTGGCTGCCCTTTACCACCACGCCATTCGGGATTTTCTTGATGCGTCAGCACGTGGTGGCCTCGATTCCCAAAGAGCTACTCGAAGCGGCGAAACTCGATGGCGCAGGGGAATTTCGCACCTACTGGAGCGTGGTGCTACCACTGATGAAACCCGCATTGGCGACCTTAGCGATTGTGCAGTTTGTCTTTTTCTGGAACAGCTTCATGAACCCGTTGGTGGTGCTGACCACGCCAGAGAACTACGTGATTACCCAAGCGCTGCGAAGCGTACAAGGCATTCCTAATACGCCTTGGGGGGCGGTGATGCTGGGCACCACCATCTCCATTTTACCGTTAGTGATTACTTACTTATTTGCCTCGAAACAGATGATCAGCGGCCTCACCTCCGGCGCAGTCAAAGGCTAAGTGAAACAAAAAAATAATATAGGTTTAGAACCATGAATAAATACCAATTACCCCAAGATTCTCAATTGCGTCAGGCGGATTTTCTGTTTGGTGTCGCCACCTCGTCTTATCAAATCGAGGGCGGCGCACAACTGGGTGGCCGCACCCCTTCGATTTGGGATACCTTCTGCAACCAACCCGGCGCAGTCGACAACATGGACAATGGTGATGTGGCGTGTGACCACTTCCATTTGTGGCAACAAGACATCGCACTGATCCAAGGTTTAGGCGTGGATGCCTATCGCCTTTCCATGGCGTGGCCACGCATCTTGCCGAAAGATGGCCAAGTTAACCAACAAGGGCTTGAGTTTTACGAGCGCATTATTGATGAGTGCCACGCGCGCGGCCTAAAAGTGTTTGTCACGCTCTATCACTGGGATTTGCCGCAATACTTGGAAGACAAAGGGGGTTGGCTCAACCGTGAAACCGCCTACAAATTTGCCGAATACGCAAAGGTAGTAAGTGGTTACTTCGGCAATAAAATCGATTCATACGCGACCTTGAACGAACCGTTCTGCTCGGCTTATTTGGGCTACCGTTGGGGCATTCATGCTCCGGGTAAGAAGGGCGAGCGTGAAGGCTTTTTGTCGGCGCACCATCTGATGTTGGCACACGGTTTAGCGATGCCAATCATGCGCAAAAACGCGCCGCAATCGATGCACGGTTGTGTGTTCAATGCCACGCCTGCTTACCCGTATCGTGAGCAGGATGTCGCTGCGGCCGAATACAGTGATGCCGAGGGTTTCCACTGGTTTATCGACCCAGTGCTCAAAGGGGAATACCCGCAAAGCGTGTTAGAGCGCCAAGCGCACAACATGCCAATGATCTTAGACGGCGACCTCGACATCATCCGTGGCGATCTCGATTTTATCGGCATCAACTTCTACACCCGTTGCGTGGTGCGTTTTGATGCCAATGGCGACTTGGAAAGCATGCCTCAGCCAGACGCAGAGCACACGTACATCGGCTGGGAGATTTACCCGCAAGCGCTGACCGATTTGTTGCTGCGCTTAAAACAGCGCTATCCGAACTTACCGCCAGTCTACATTACCGAAAACGGTGCGGCAGGAGAGGATGCGTGTATCAATGGCGAAGTGAATGATGAACAGCGCGTGCGCTATTTCCAAAGCCACTTATTGGCCTTGGATGAAGCCATTCGCGCCGGAGTCAATGTGCAAGGGTATTTTGCTTGGAGTTTGATGGACAACTTCGAGTGGGCCTACGGTTATAAGCAGCGCTTTGGCATTGTGCATGTGGATTACGCCACGCAAAAACGGACCTTAAAACAGAGCGCGATCGCGTATCGCAATACGTTGCTGGCGCGTGCAGAGGAGAAGCAATAATGGCACGAGTGGAATTTCGCGATATCAAAAAATCGTACGACGATGTGGAAGTGGTCAAACACTTTGATTTCACCGTCGAAGATGGTGAGTTTGTGGTGTTTTTAGGCCCCTCGGGCTGTGGAAAATCCACCACATTGCGCATGCTCGCGGGCTTAGAAAGCATCACCTCGGGGGAGATTTACGTTGGCGACAAACTGATGAACAAGATCGACGCCAAAGATCGCGATTTGGCGATGGTATTCCAAAGTTACGCGCTCTACCCGCACATGACGGTGTACGAAAACATCGCCTTTGCCCTCAAACTGAAAGGGATGGCAAAAGCGCAAATCGACGTAGAAGTACGCAAAGCGGCCAAAATGTTGGAACTGGAAGCGCTGCTGGATCGCAAACCCAAAGAGCTTTCCGGTGGTCAGCGTCAGCGTGTGGCAATGGGCCGCGCTATGGTCCGTACCCCCAAAGTGTTCCTCTTCGATGAGCCGTTATCAAACTTGGATGCCAAATTGCGCGGCACCATGCGTGAAGAGATCAAACAACTGCATCGAGAGCTGAAAACCACCACCATCTATGTGACGCACGACCAAATCGAAGCGATGACGCTGGCCGACCGCATTGTGATCCTTAAAGATGGCTATGTGGCGCAAGTGGGCACGCCAACGGAGGTGTTTAAACGCCCGGCCAACAAGTTTGTGGCTCAGTTTATTGGCAACCCGTCGATGAACATGCTTGAAGCCAAGTTGGTCGGTGAAGAGGGCAACTGGCACATCGCATTGGGTGAGGTGACCATTCCGTTGCCAGAGCGCTTTCACGCCCATGCTTCGAAGAATCTTGCTTTGCATTTTGGCATTCGTCCGACAGACATTCATTTGCGAGCCGAGCAAGTGGCGCACGAGCGCGTGTTGCCGATAGAGGTGGCGATCAAAGACAAAGAGCTGTTGGGCGCGAGCATCTTGCTCAAAACCGAAGTGGCAGGGCAGCCCTTGATGGTGGAAACCCAAGCGGCGGAAGTGGACGTGCGCCAACTGACCTTGTACCTCGACTTGGACGCCATTCATCTGTTTGATGCCTTGAGTGAGAAGTCGCTGGCGAGCTTTGGGTGATCACATCGCGTAAAGCAACGCATCAACCGTGTTGGCTCTTTAAGGGCTAACACGGTTGATTGAGCTTGTTGAATGGGGAAACTATAGTAAAGTTGTGTGGCTAACTTCCGTGAACAGTGGATATTTAGCCGATAAAGTGACCAGTTTTGAGCTTGCTGGATAAAAAATGAAAACCCAAAAAAAGAAAAAAAGTACCCCTTCCATCTACGACGTTGCCAAGCTGGCTGATGTGTCACCGAGCACGGTTTCCCGCTTTCTCAATCGCACCACTTATGTCTCGGATGACAAGAGTGATCGCATCGAAAAAGCGATCAAATCTCTCAATTACAAACCCAACTATCTGATGAGTCGAGACAAAAATACCCGCTCGATGACCATTGGTGTGTTGGTCCAGCACCCAGAAAGTCCCTACACCAGTCGTATTCTCAACGACATGGAAAAAGTGCTGAATGCCCAAGGTTACTCCTTAGTCATTGCCACCGGGCATTGGCAGCGCAGTTTAGAAACCCACGCTTTGGAGTATCTGGCCAAAAGCCATGTGGATGGGGTCATCATTGTGACCGGCAGCTTGAGCGAAGAGCAGATTTTGGCGTACGCCGAGCGCATTCCCGTGATTGCCGTGGGCTATCAAGTTTCGGGGCCCAATGTGCGCAGTGTGAACGTCGATAATGTGCTGGCGGGTTATATGGCGACGCTCCATTTGCTTCAGCAAGGGCACGTCAACATCGCCCATATTAAAGGATTGCTCAACCAACCTGATGCCGTTGCCCGCTTTGTCGGCTATAAAAAAGCGTTGAAAGAAGCGGGAATCAAAGTGCAAGCCAAACTGATCAAACAAGGGGATTTTAGTAGTGAAACGGGCTATGAAAAAACCGTCGAACTGATCCAGTCTCGTCACTACTTTTCGGCCATTTTTGCTGCCAATGATCAAACCGCTTACGGGGCAATTAAAGCCTTGCATGACCATGGTTTGCGCGTGCCTCAAGATGTGTCCGTGATTGGCTTTGATGATCTGCCCGTCTCACAGTATTTCACACCTGCGCTCACGACCATGCGCCAACCGATAGAAGAGATTGGTGAAATCAGTGCGCGCAGCATATTAAACTTGCTCAATGGCGACCGTTCACCACAACGCTTACCGCCGATCGAACTGGTGGTGCGTGAATCCACTCAATCTAAATTTCGTTAGCCATTCAACGCAGCAGGCTAACGTGATAAGTAGCGAGGTTGAAAGCCCTGCCAAACTTGACTGAGAGCAGGGTTCATCAGCTCTATCACTTGGCGCTGTTGCGGATTCATTTGGTTTACGCTGCGCGCGTAATGTTTCTCATACAACAGTTGTAACGTCCCTGCCTGCTCCAGTTTATTGAGCGCAGCCGTCATCTCTTTATGGAGCGCTGGATGCTGCGGCGCCACGTAGAACACCACGGGGAGTGGGTAGTACAGCATGAGGCTAGGTTCAATGGCGAGTTTTTCACTGGCATGAGGGTACTCCTCTAATAAGCTTTGCGCTTCATTGATGCCCAGTGGTATGAAATCGCACAACCCTTCTTGCAGCAGCAAAAACATCTGTTCCAGTGAGCCTTTTTCCAACACCTGATAGCCGTTTTGGCGCAGTAAGTCGGCATCTGCCCAAGTCGCGGGAATGCCCGCCACCATCGCTTTAAGCTGAGTTTCCGTCACATCCGCAAAGTGGGCAGTGTCGCTGGCTCGAACCACCAAAACCCGACAACCTAAAATACCACCACACAGCGCGTGACTCACTTCGAGAAACTGCCCAGGGGCAAATTTTTGATTGCCAGCCACGGTGGTCAGCAGATCAATTCCGGTTTCAAACACACGTCCTTCATCTTCCGCATTGGGGTAGGCGGTGGTGTCTTCGAGCATCGGCCAATAAGCGGACAATGCAGGCCGTAAAGCCTGTAAAACGTCCCGTTCGTGCTGTTGACGTGTCCAAGATTTATTGCCATTCCAAAATCGACTCATGTTGCTACGGCGCTCCGTTGGGTTGTCTGTCTCGTTTGAGTTTTCCGCTATCATTCCATGCGCAATATCAAAAAGAAAGCGGTTTCTTTTTATGTGAAGTGAATGTTTGATTTGCGACAAAATCAGCGTTTGTGTGGGTTGATGGTCGTTAGGAGGAGAAAACGCTCCTCAGTTCACAAAATTCAATACGGCAATGAAAATATAACCAATTGATATATATGAAATTTTGTTATGTTACTAAATTGGATTTATATCTATCTTATTGATATTTAAGCATTAAATAGATGTGTGATCTATGGTTTGTTTTATCGACTTTGAGTTGAATATCACGCTTGAAAGAGGAAAAATCCTCACAAAGAAAGCGCTTTCTTTTTCGTTTTGACACCCTAGTGGTTGTTTTATGGCTGTCACCGCGGAAAATTTTTTATAACAACAAGAAAGCGCTTTCATGGGGTGTAACTAAAACAAGGACAATGTGATGCAAAAGAAAACTCTGCTCGCAACTCTCGCTGCCGGTCTTATGCTTTCTGCAACTGCTACAACAGCGGCTGAGATCAAACAGGGTGGTACGCTAACCGTGCCAATCATCAACACGGGGTTTGTTGATAACTTCAACCCGTATACCACCAAAGATCTGCTGCACGGCGTGATGTTTGAACCTCTAATGGTGTTCAACAACATGACCGGTGAAACGGATTTCCGTTTGGCAAAATCGGTCGCTTACTCGGACGATCTAAAAACCATTACTCTGACACTGCGTGATGGCTTGAAATGGTCTGATGGTTCACCGCTCACGGCAGACGACGTCGTCTACAGCTTTATGCTCACCAAAGACGCGCCAGCGTTTGACCAAAAAGGCATTTGGTCAGGCAAGAATCTCCAGACGATTACCGCTAAAGACGCCACAACGGTGGTCTTTAACCTGAATGAAGCGGATTCTACTTTTGTTTGGAACCTAGAGCGTTACCACATTGTTCCTAAGCACATCTGGTCAAAAGTGGAAGACTTAACCACCTTTACCAACCCAAATCCAGTGGGTAGCGGCCCGATGACCGTGGTGAAATACGTTAAACCGCAACAAATGGAATTGTGCCGCAACCCGAACTACTACCTTGAAGGTCGACCATACCTTGATTGCGTGAACTTCCGTTCTTACAACGACAACTCGCAAATTCAACCTGCGTTGATCAAAGGTGAAATCGACTGGGGTTCAAACTTCATTGCTGACGTGGAATCCACGTTTGTCGCGCAAGACAAAGCCAACAACCACTTCTGGTACCCAGCGAACGATGCGATTCACCTTTACGTCAACACTAAGAAAGCCCCATTTGATGATCTGCGTGTTCGCCAAGCGCTTTCTATCGCGCTTGACCGCGAAGCGATCGTTGATATTGCTGCGTATGGCTACCCAACGCCAAACTACAATGTTGGCGGCATTGGCGAACTGTACAAAACACACATCGATCCACAAATCTCGAAAAAATACGGCTATCTCACGCAATATGACGCTGAAAAAGCGAAACAATTGCTAGAAGAAGCGGGCATTGTTGACCGTAACGGCGACGGTTTCCGCGACAACAAAGATGGCTCAACTGTGCAGTTCGATATCGAAGTCGTTAACGGCTGGACCGACTGGATTCAAGTGGTGCAGATGGTGACGGAATACTTCGAAGAAGTCGGCATCAAAGCGAACGTGAAAACCGTTGACTGGGCAGTGTATGACGCCAACTTGAAAGAGAGCAAATACACCATGTCGATCAACTGGTCGATGGTCGCCACCAACCCAATTTTGGCTTACCAAGAGTACTTCGCGACATCGCGTATCGGCAAAACATGGCACGCGGGCCACGGTGTGAACTCGCCAGAAATCGACAAGTTGATTGAAAGCTTCGGCAAAATCGGCGATGCGAAGAAGCAAGAAGCGATCATTTCACAACTGCAGGAATACACGGCGGAAAACCTACCGTTCATTCCTCTGTTCTCTAACCCAACTTGGTTCCAATACAGCACCAAGAAGATTGTTGGCTGGCCAAATGCAGAAAACCCATATGTACAGCCAGTGTGGTATGACGGCGGTAAGCGCGTGATCATCCTCAACAACCTACACCTGAAATAAGGGATTTGTGTTTTCAATTGTTAGGAGTCACCGCCACGGTGGTGGCTCCTAGGTTAAAAGGTGTGTTATGTCGTTTTTAGTTCGCCGTTTTGGCTTTTATTTTACTGCCTTCCTGATTGCGATTTCATTCAACTTTATGTTGCCGCGCTTGATGCCGGGGGATCCGGTGGATGCCCTCTTTGCCGCAGCACAAGGTCGAATGGACCCCGCTCAGATGGACGCAGTTCGTGAGATGTATGGTTTTGTCGATGGCAACCTGTTTGAACAGTATCTGGCTTACATGAAAAGCGTGTTTACGCTTGAGTTGGGCCCTTCGGTACTGATGTTCCCTGTGAGCGTGTCGGATGTGATTGCCATGGCGCTGCCATGGACCATGTTCCTTGCGCTGGGCTCTTTGATTGTGGCGCTGATCATTGGTGTCAGTATTGGTACTTACGCCTCGTATCATCGTCAGGGCCTGTTTGGCCAAGTGGTGCCACCAGTGCTGGCTTTCATCAGTAACTTCCCTTATGTCGTCACCGCGCTGCTGTTGTTCTACTTCTTCGGTTTGAAGATGGAATTGCTGCCGCTGGCGTACACCTACGACCCAGCGTTAGAGCCGGGCTTTAACCTGGAATTTATTGCCAGCGTTGCGAAACACGCGGTGCTTCCAGTGGGTTCGATGGTGGTGGTTGGCATCGCGACGTGGGTATTTAACATGCGCAACGCGATGATCAACGTGTTGGGTGAAGATTACGTCACCATGGCGGAAGCGAAAGGACTCAGCAGTTTCCGCGTGATGTACCGCTATGCTGGCCGCAACGCGATTTTGCCAGTGGCGACAGCCATTGCGATGGCGATCGGTTTCTCCTTCGCCGGCTCGATCATGACGGAAGTGGTGTTCAACTACCAAGGGCTTGGCAACATTCTCTTGAAAGGGATTGTGGCGCGTGACTACCCGCTGATCCAAGCCATCTTGTTGATTCTTGTGACGGCAGTACTCACGGCGAACTTTATTGCCGATCTGCTCTACGTCTGGCTTGACCCCCGCATTTCAAATTAAGGTGTACCATGGACAAGATAATCAATACTAATAAAGCGTCCGAACCAAGTGAAATGATTGCTCGTGAGCCTCGTTTCTCGTGGAAAAAGACGAAAAAAACACTGGGTAAAATTTACGCATTTTTCTATGGCAACCCGCCCGCCATTATCGGTGGCTTGTTGCTGACTATCATTCTCTGCGGTGCGCTGTTTGCGCCAGTATTGGCGACGCACAACCCAGAAAAGCGCGTTGCTCGCCCACATGTGGCACCAAACGCAGAATACGTGCTTGGCACCACACGCAGTGGCCGCGATGTTTACAGCCAAGTGCTGCATGGTGCGCGCAAATCACTCACGGTAGCGATCGCCGCGGGTGTGATTGCCATGAGCCTAGCGGTGATCATTGGTGTTTCATCCGGCTACTTCGGCGGCAAAATCGATGAGCGCCTTAACTTTCTGACCAACGTTTTTCTGGTGTTCCCACAACTGCCCTTGCTGATTGTGCTCGCCGCCTTTCTTGGTCAAGTGGGCTCCTTAGTCATTACGGTTCTGCTCGGCATCACCTCCTGGCCGTGGGGGGCGCGCGTAATACGTTCGCAAACCATGGCGATTCGAAACAAAGAATTCATCATCTCAGCGGAAGTGATGGGTGAGTCAAAAATTCGCATCATCTTGGTCGAAATTCTGCCAAACCTCGTTTCCATCGTATTCGGTGGCTTCTTAGGCACCGTGATTTACGCCATGGGCGCGGAAGCGGGCCTAGGCATTCTTGGCTTAGGTGACGCAACCGAAGTGAGCTGGGGCTCGATGCTTTACTGGGCGCAAACTTCCTCGTCGCTCTACACAGGGGCATGGTGGGAGATGCTGGTTCCGGCGTCGGCACTGGCGATTACTGGCGGCGCGTTGGCGCTGATCAACATGTCGATTGACCAAGTGAGCAACCCGAAACTGCGCACTGGCCCACACATCAAACTGTGGCATCAATTGAAAAAGCAAGCCGATAAACGCCGAGGTCTACTATGAGTCAGTTACTTGAAATCAATAACTTGTGCGTAGATTACGTCTCACCAAATGGCGTGGCGCGCGCAGTGAACAACGTCAGCTTAACCATCGCTCCTGGTGAAACGCTCGGACTGGCTGGCGAATCGGGCTGTGGTAAAAGTACCTTAGCTTTCGCCATCTCGCGTCTGCATAAAGCGCCTGCGCTGATCTCGGAGGGGGAAATCCTCTACAAAGGGCAAGACGTGCTGAAGATGAACGATCGCCAATTGCGCGATTTTCGCTGGAACGATGTGTCGGTGGTGTTCCAGAGCGCGATGAACTCGCTCAACCCAGTGATCACCATTGGTGAGCAGCTTACGGATGTGATTTTGGCACACCGTAAAATCCCTTACAAACAAGCTCATGAGCGTGCGGTGGAACTGCTGAAAGTGGTGGGGATTCACGGCGATCGCATGAGCAGCTTTCCGCACCAACTTAGTGGCGGTATGAGACAGCGTGTGGTGATTGCGGTTGCTTTGGCGCTTGAGCCGAAACTGATCATCATGGATGAGCCAACCACGGCGCTGGATGTGGTGGTTGAGCGTGAAATCCTCAACGAGCTGTACGAGCTCAAGAGCAAGTTTGGCTTCTCGATTTTGTTCATCAGCCACGACTTGAGTTTGATGGGTGAAATTGCCGATCGCATTGGCGTGATGTACGCGGGCAACCTGATTGAGCTGGGCGAGGCGAAGCAAGTGTTTGGCAATCCACAGCACCCTTATACCAAAGGGCTTATCTCATCGTTCCCGACTATTCACGGGCCGAAAGAGCGCCTTTACGGTATTCCGGGCAACCCAGTGAACCTGCTCAACATCCCGACAGGGTGTAATTTCCAAGAGCGCTGCGGTGTCTGCGCGTCGGTTTGTAAGCAGCAAGACCCTCGTTTAATGCATGCCGATAACGGCAGCCTAGTCTCGTGTCATTTGGTGTAGGGAGCGGAAACATGCAACAAGTAAACACACCTGAAGTGATTCTTTCGATCAAGAATCTGGTGAAAGATTTCCCGCTGGGCCAATCGGTCAAAAGCAATTTGATGCGCGCGGTAAACGATGTGTCGTTTGAGCTGCGCAAAGGTGAAGCGCTGGCGATTGTGGGCGAATCCGGCTCGGGTAAAAGCACGGGGGCGCGTATTCTCACCCGTATCTACGAGAAAACCGCGGGGGAAGTGACGTTTAAAGGCCAGCCGCTGGCCGATTACATCAAAGAAAATGGCGAGCTGGAATACGCGCGCCAGGTGCAGATGATTTTCCAAGACCCCTTTGGTTCACTCAATCCGGTGCACACCATTTATCACCACATTGCGCGCCCGTTGCAGATCCACCAACGTGCCGATAAAGCGGCGATTCCTAAGTTAGTGTATGAACTGTTGGAACTGGTGGGTTTGTCACCGGCCAAAGAGACGGCGGAAAAATACCCGCACGAACTCAGTGGCGGCCAGCGCCAGCGCGTGGCGATTGCGCGTGCGATTGCTGTTGACCCTGAAGTGATTTTGGCCGATGAGCCCATCTCAATGCTGGATGTGTCCGTTCGCTTAGGCATTTTGAACTTGATGGCGGATCTCAAAGACAAGCACGGCATCTCATTTATGTACATCACTCACGATATCGCAACCGCACGTTACTTCGCTGAGAAGACCGCGGTGATGTACGTTGGCCACATGGTGGAGTGGGGCGACAGCGATAGCGTGACGCAAAATCCGCAGCACCCATATTCGCAACTGCTGCTCTCGGCAGTGCCAGAAGTGGGCAAGGCGGGCAAACGCGAGCTGCAGGCGAAAAAAGGTGAAATTCCACTGTGGAAGCCAAGCAGTGTCGGTTGCCCATTTGCGGCTCGCTGCCTTAAAGCCACCGAGTTGTGTACGCGTTCTCTGCCAGAACCGACGCAGATTGCGGAAAACCATTTTGCTCGTTGCCATCACCTTGTTGGGTGATGGCCAGTTAACTTTTTAAAAAAGCGAAAAAGAAAGCGCTTTCTTTTTGTTGGAATGAAATTATGAAGCTAGAACATCAAAAAAATCAGAACGTTGAAGGTTCGTTTGTCGA
The DNA here is from genome assembly GCF_000039765.1 of Vibrio vulnificus CMCP6. Classification (NCBI taxonomy): domain Bacteria; kingdom Pseudomonadati; phylum Pseudomonadota; class Gammaproteobacteria; order Vibrionales; family Vibrionaceae; genus Vibrio; species Vibrio vulnificus. Next base: position 1,422,399 of record NC_004460.2, read on the forward strand.
TTTGCTCGGTGAGCGTTACTACAAAATTGCCCACGTTGACAAAATGGCCCCATTTTTCATTAGCGTGGTCTCCTCCAGCGACCATTGGCTGTTTATCTCATCAACAGGCAGTTTGTCGGCTGGCCGAATTCGTCCTGAAAATGCTCTTTTTCCCTACAAGTCTGTGGATCATATTCATGAAAGCGCGGAAAACACGGGCTCGAAAACCATTGTCCGTGTACAGCAAGATGGCCGTTGGGTACTGTGGGAACCGTTCAACCGTTTCCACGATGGCTTGTACCAAGTCGAGCGCAATCTCTACAAAAACAGCATTGGTGACAAAATCGTTTTTGAAGAGCTTAACCACACGCTAAAGCTGAAATTCCAATACGCTTGGGCCAGCAGCGATGAGTTTGGCTTTGTTCGCCGCGCGCAAATCAGCGATCTCTCTGGTCAAGATCGTGAGCTGGATATTCTCGACGGTCTACAAAACCTGTTGCCATCGGGTGCACCATTGGCAGCGTTACAAACGCGCAGTGCCTTAGTGGATGCCTACAAGTGGAATGAACAAGTGGAAGGCACGTCACTGGCGCTTTACACCATGTACGCTAAGTTGAGTGACCGCGCAGAGCCTGCCGAATCACTGTTGGCGACCACGGTGTTTAGCATTGATAACGACTACGGCCAAATTCTTCTCAGCAGCGAACAGCTCGGCGCGTTCCGCTGTGGTGAGCCGATTGTCAATGAGCCACTGACGCGTGGCGTGCGCGGCAGTTACTTGATCAACAAAACCATCAAGCTGCCAGCTGGGCAGAGCAAGCATTGGCTGATCGTCGCCGATATCGATAAAAACCATTGTGATGTGCGTGCTTTAGAGCAGCAACTTGCGACGCCAGCGAATGTGGAACAGCAGATCGAGGCGAGCATCGCGCAAAATCAGCAAGAGTTGGTTGCTCTGATGTCCGGCGGTGACGCATGGCAAGTGACCGCAGAAGAGACCACGTTTGTGCACCACTACGCCAACGTACTGTTCAACAGCATGCGTGGCGGCGTGATTGAAAACAACTACCAGCTCGACAAGCAAGACGTGCTGAAAACCATGCGCAAAACCAATCAACAGGTGGTGGCGCGCCAGCAAACCTTCTTTGCCGACCTGCCTGAGAGCTTTACTCATGCAGAGTTGGTTCGTCTGGCAAAGCTCACTGGTGATGCGCAGTTGGTGCGTTTGAGCTACGAATACTTGCCACTAACGTTTGGCCGTCGTCATGGTGACCCAAGCCGTCCTTGGAACCACTACGAAATCAAACTCAAAGATGACAAAGGTGAGCGTTTACTCTCTTACCAAGGCAACTGGCGCGACATTTTCCAAAACTGGGAAGCGTTGGCGCTGAGCTATCCGGGGTTCATCTCTTCATTCATGGCGAAGTTTGTTAACGCCTCAACCATGGATGGCTACAACCCGTATCGCATCACCAAAGAGGGTATCGATTGGGAACTGCTGGAAGCGGATGATCCGTGGAGCAACATCGGTTACTGGGGCGATCACCAGATCATCTATTTGCTCAAATTCCTCGAGTTGGCGAAGAAATATCAACGTGAAGAGCTCAGCGAGCTACTCACCAGCGATCTGTTTAGCTACGCCAATGTGCCTTACGAGTTGTGTGGCGTGGACAAGTTGTTCGCCAATCCAAAAGACACGGTGTCGTTTAACCACGAACTGCAAAAGCGTATCGAAGAAAAAGTGGCGAAGCTGGGCAGTGATGGCCGTTTGATCCTCGAAGGGGAAGACAGCGTTTACATGGTGAACTTGTGCGAAAAAGTGCTGGTGCCTTTGCTATCGAAACTGAGCAATTTGGTGTTGGATGGGGGGATTTGGCTTAACACTCAGCGTCCGGAATGGAACGATGCCAACAATGCGATTGTCGGCAATGGTCTTTCGATGGTGACTTTGTACTACATGCGTCGTTATGTGGCTTTCTTGCAGGGATTAATGAGTGAACTGCCGTCCTCTGTCTCGATGTCGAAAGAAGTGTTTGATTGGATGCTCTCCATCACCCGCATTTTGCAAGACGCGACCAAAGAGATCCGCCAAGGCACGGTGAATCGTCAAACACGCAAAGCGATGTTGACGCTGCTCGAAAAATCCGCCGATGAGTTCAGACAACGTGTCTACCGCATGAATGGTTTCTCAGGCAAAACCAAAGTGGAGAAAAGTGCACTTGAGAAACTGTTGGAAGCGAGCCTTGTGGTGCTTGATTCCAGCATCGAAAACAACTTGCGTGAAGACGGCTTGTATAACGCCTACAACATCCTGACTTACTCGGGTGAAAGCTTAAATATCGAAAATCTCTACCCAATGCTGGAAGGGCAAGTGGCGGTATTGAGTGCGGGTGTGCTCACACCAAAACAAGCCGTTGAGTTGTTGGATAAGCTGTTTAGCAGCGATATGTACCGTGACGATCAGCAAAGCTTCATGCTCTACCCGGATCGCGAATTGCCGGCGTTTGTCGCGCGTAACCGCATTGCGCCTGCGCAAGTGGAAACTCATCGCGTCATCAGTGACATGCTGGCCAAGGGCGATCAACGCATTGTGCAGCGCGACATCCAGGGCGATTGCCATTTCCACGCCGCGTTTGAAAACGTCGATGGCCTGCGTAACGCGGTTGCCCAAGTGAAAATGGACTACCCTGAGTTCAGCAAAGAGCAGTGGGACGAACTCGATGTCCTTTATGAGCAGGTGTTTAACCACCGCGCCTTCACCGGCCGCTCTGGTACCATGTTTGGCTACGAAGGCTTGGGCTGTATCTACTGGCACATGGTTTCTAAACTGCTGTTGGCGGTGCAAGAGAACTACCAACACGCTTGGGAGCAAGATGCAAACAGCGAAGAAACCAAGCAGTTGGCGCAATACTACTACCGCGTTCGTCAGGGCATTGGCTTTAACAAAACGCCACAAAATTACGGCGCGTTCCCAACCGACCCATACTCGCATACGCCAAAGCACGCTGGTGCGCAGCAGCCTGGCATGACGGGCCAAGTGAAAGAAGAAGTGCTAACGCGTTTTGCCGAACTGGGTATTGAGGTTAACGCGCAGCGCATTGGTCTTCAGCCAACGCTATTGAGAAAGCAAGAGTTCCTCACACAAGCTACCACCTTTAGCTGTTTGAGCGTCTCGGGTGAGAAGCGCAGCTACGTGGTGGAAGCCAGTCAGTTAGCCTTCACTTACTGCCAAGTGCCGTTCATTTACCAGCTCAGCGAGCAGGATAAAGGACACATTGAAGTGATGATGAGTGACGACAGCGTGCAGTTGTTTGAGCAACTTGAGCTTGATGAGCGTATTAGCCAAGCAATTTTCGCTCGCACTGGCGAGGTGGAAAAAGTGGTGGTGAGCTTGCCAGAATCGATGCTGTATCGCGGTTAATCACTAAGCGCTAATGGCTAATCGTTAAGCTTTAAGCGCTTACTTAGCCACTCAAACAGAAACCTGGCCTCGCGATAGAGGCCAGGTGAGAGACATAAAGAACCCCACCTTTTGGTGGGGTTCTTTTTCTGTGTGTCAGTCACGAAAGTCAGCGCAGGAACCAGTGAGCAAAGCCAAGGCACAGGGAAGCTCGCTATGGATTTCGCTGACGGCAAGGATTGTGAGAGTCGAGCTTGCGCTACTTGGTTGCCGCTTGATGTGGTTTCACCGAATCTCTCACCACCAGTTCTGGCGTTAGCTTGTGCTTTAATGGATAACTCTGTTTATTCACCAAAGCCAAGACCCCTTTGGCAGCTTCGCAGCCCATTTCCATCACCGGGAAGTTCACCGTGGTTAAGCGTGGGCGAATGTGTTGGCTGTGGGTATCGTTATCAAAACCGACCACAGAGAGATCGTCGCCAATCGCCAATCCGCGTTCTGCGGCCACGTCATAAACTGCGAGGGCAATGTTGTCGTTTTGACAGAAAATGGCGGTGATTTGTGGATCGCGATCGAGCAGACGGCGCGCCGCTTCGTGGTTGCCTTGATGGTCAAAACGCCCTTCGACAATCAAATTGGCATCATAGGCAATACCAAACTCAGCCAGTGCATTGCGATAACCTTGTAAGCGATCGCGGCTGTCGCCTTTGCTTAGCTGGCCAGTAATGCACGCCACTTTGCTGTGGCCATGTTCCAGCAGGTGCTTGGTCGCCAAATACCCACCGAGTTCGTTATCGATAAAAATGCAGTGATCGGCAATTTCAGGAATGTAGCGGTTCAAAACAATCGTGGCGTTTTGACGCTCAACCACTTCAATCAGTTCATCATCAGAGAGCTTATCGGAATGCACAATCAAACCGTCCACCTGCTTTGAGCGCAGGAAGTTGATCGAATCTTGCTCTTTGGTGTGAGACTCTTGACCACTGGTGACGATCAAGTGAATGTTGTTTTGTCTTACCGTGTCTTCGGCATGGTGCATCAGTGGGCCATAAAACGGGCCGTCTAGCGAGCCAACCAACATGCCAATGCTGTTAGAACGGCTAGATGCCAGCGCCTGAGCAAAGGCGTTTGGTTTGTAGCCTAGCTTTTCAATCGCTTCGAAGACTTTTTTGCGATTGGCTTCTTTGACCGTTGGATGGTTATTGAGTGCTCTTGAAACCGTTGATTGAGAGACATTCGCCAGCTCGGATACTTCTTTAATGGTGATCAATGGAACTCCCCTTATATTGCCTTTTGAGTTCAAGCGGACAGTGTACCTGCGCGATGTTCTCTCGCCTAGAATTCTGGTAGCGAAGATAGCAAAACTCTGAACTGCATAACGCCCTGCGAGAGCGGATGCTCACGCTTTGAGCAATTTAACCGTGTTGCAGGGGATTATAATGTGATCTACGCACAAAGAAAGCGCTTGCTTGTTGGTGGCGCTCACGTTTTTCATCCTTATTTGTTTCTAGAATGGTTTTATCGACGGAGAACATTGTGAACTATGGGTTTGTCAATGTTATTTCTGTCGCTTAGCGAGAGCGCTCTGTCTTCTTGGTTCGTTTTCTCGCTCTTTTTTTAAAACAAAAAGAAAGCGCTTTCTTTTTGTTTTTGTTCCAATCCATAACGTAAGGACACAAAGAATGAATCTGATGAAAAACATCATCAAGTCCGCGTTACTGCTCGGTTTTTCTAGCTTGTTGGTCGCGTGCGGAAGTGACAGCAAAACAGAAGCAGACAGTAATACCGGAACGCCAAATGAAGTCGTGCTTGCGCCTCAGCCAGCGCCAGAGGGCAACTACCCAACTGCGCGCAATGGCGAGCCGTTGCTGGGTAATGCCAATTATCCCGCCATTTCTTATGGCGCATTTCGCACCACCGAGCGTACCGAAGCCAATGTGCCTTCGGTCGCGGAACTGAAAGAAGATCTTCGCTTAATGGAAGCGATGGGCATCAAAGTGCTGCGCACCTACAACACCCAAGGGTTCAGCGATACGGCGAATCTGTTGATCGCCATTGATGAACTGATGGCGGAAGATGAAAACTTTGAAATGTACGTGATGCTGGGCATTTGGATTGATGCGCTGAACTCATGGACAAGCAACCCAATCGACCCGACACAAAACAACCCAGCTAACTACGCCGAAGTGGCGAAAGCGATTGAGATGGTCAATGCCTACCCTGAGATCATCAAAGTGCTGGCGGTGGGGAATGAGGCGATGGTGCATTGGGCACCTTACCACGTGACGCCAACCATCATTCTTGAGCATGTCAACACGCTGCGCGAGAAACGCGATAACGGTGAGATCCCTGCGAACGTTTGGATCACCAGTTCTGACAACTTCGCTTCTTGGGCTGGGCAAGGTGACTACAACCATCCGGATCTCGCTAAGTTGGTGGAAGCGGTTGACTACATTTCACTCCACTCTTACCCGTTCCACGACACTCACTATGCGAATGCGTTTTGGTTGGTGCCAGAAGAAGAGCAAAGTCTGAACACGATTGAAAAAGTCGATGCGGCGATGCTGCGTGCCAAACAACATCTGCTTTCTCAGGTGAAACTGGTGCAAGACTACCTGGCGGGCCTTGGCGTGAACAAGCAGATCCACATCGGTGAAACCGGCTGGGCGTCAGAAACCAACGTTATGTATGGAGATGAAGGCTCGAAAGCGGCGGACGAATACAAGCAAAAAGCGTTTTTCGATTTGATGCGTGCTTGGTCGCAAGAGTTTGGCGCGTCACTGTTCTTCTTCCAAGCCTTTGATGAGCCATGGAAAGGCGCGGCGGATAATCCGGGGGATTCTGAGAAACACTTTGGCCTGATTGACATCAACGGCAATGCCAAATACGTGATTTGGGATCTGGTTGACGCAGGCGCGTTCGACGGCATCACTCGCGCGGGCTTGAACATTGTGAAAAGCCACGGTGGTGTGGAACAAAACGTATTGGACAGCGTGCTTGCGCCCAATGCCAAACCTGTGGTTGATCAACCGTCTGACGCCGATCAATTCATTGTGCTCGACAGCGCCTTGCTGACTGGCGGCGAAGCGATTGCATGGGAAGGCACGGCGTACCTCGCCGCAGAGGCCGGAGTGCTGAAGCTTACCACGCCACCAACGGCGGGTACCGCAAAAGACTGGGGTTGGGGAGCTGGCGTTGTGCTGGCGGGTCAAGCCGGTGCGAACCTGACGGGCTTTGAAAATGGCAGCCTATCGTTTGAGATCAAAGGCACCACAGGTTCGGTGCTCAACATCGGTTTTCAAACGGGTTTATGGGGTAACAACGATCGCCCGCAAACCAATAACTTTGTGGTGTTTGGTCCAACAGGCCGTGCCATTAGTACCGAATGGACAGCTTACACCGTCCCAATGAGCGAGCTGGTCAAAGGCAACCCCGATTTTAGCGACGTTACTTCGCTGATCTACTTCAGTGGCACTGCCGACATTGATGGCGGCGTTGTGGAAGTGCGCAATGTGGTCTTCAACAAATAATCGTTGATCCGCGACGAAGGGCTATGCCAGTGGCATAGCCTGTTTGCCGTTCAGCGGATCCAACACCGACAATGCAGTCACGGGGCATCCCGTGCGGAGGAATCATGACATCGAACAATCGTAATCGAATTAACCAGCTTGCTTTGGCCGTTTCTCTTGGCCTTTTAGTGGGCTGCAGCCAAACCGGCGACAGCGCATCCGCAACTGATCTTGTCCAAACCAAAAAGCCTGTGATGCTACAGGATCAACCTACGCCGCCAAGCGATCAGTGGCAATTGGTGTGGGTCGATGAGTTTGACGGCGACAAAATCAACAAGCGCAACTGGAGTTTAGAAGAGAACTGCTGGGGCGGCGGCAACAACGAGCAGCAGTGCTACACCAAACGTGCGCGTAATGCCTTTGTGCAAGATGGCTATTTGCATATCGTCGCGCACAAAGAGAGCTACAGCGGCCCAGACAATCCAGAGGGTAAAGTCGGCGCTGGTGCCAACAAAACCTTGCCATTTACCTCCGCGCGTTTGCGCACCAAAGGCAAACGCGACCACAAATATGGCCGTTTTGAAATTCGCGCCAAACTGCCATCAGGGCAGGGAACGTGGCCAGCGATTTGGATGCTGCCGACCGACAACAAATACGGCACTTGGGCGGCCTCTGGTGAAATCGATATCATGGAAGCGGTTAACCTGAAAGCGCAATCCGATGCGCCAGGAGCACAAGCGGGTGATGGTGAAAATCGCATTTACGGCAGCCTGCATTATGGCAAAGCATGGCCAGATAATGTCTACAGTGGGCAAGGCGCGTCACTGCCGAACAACATCAACCCTGCTGATGACTTCCATACCTACGCGATTGAGTGGGAAGAAGGGGAAATTCGTTGGTACGTCGACAACATTCACTACGCGACACAAACGCAAGATGAGTGGTACAGCCAATACAAAGTCGATGGAGCTCTGGTCAACGCCAAAGGCGCAGCACCGTTTGATGAACGTTTCCATTTGCTGCTCAACCTTGCCGTAGGCGGCTCTTGGTCGGCCAATGCCAACCAAAAAGGGATTGACAAGTCGGACTTCCCGAAAACCATGCTGGTGGATTATGTCAAAGTATATCGCTGCTCGGCGGATCGCTGGAAAGGCAAAGGCTGCGCGACCATCGGTGAGCAAGCGGTGAAGGTCAAAGGGCATCAAGCTCCGGCGATTTTGGCGCAGGATGACCGCTACGCCGATGGGCCAAACCTAGATATTTTCTCCGAAAGCCTCAACAGCAACTTGGCGTACGGCAGTTACGATCCGATGGACATTGTTTCGCACCAAGAAGTGGCCGATGGTGATCACGGCCAAGTGCTGAAAATCACCAAGCAAAATGGCGCGGGCAACCTCTATTTCCGCTCACCCACGACTGACGTGAGCCATTGGTTAGAGAGTGGCGAGTTGATCTTTGATATCAAAGTGGAGTCGATGACCGACGGCAGTGAGTTGATGGTGAAGATCGACAGTGGCTGGCCAAAAACCAGTGACATGACGGTGGCACTACCTCCGATTGGTCAGTGGGGGGAAGTGCGCATCAAACTGGCGGATCTCTTAGCGCAGTCCAACCGCTTTGTTGCAGGTAACCAAGCCGATCCTAAAATGATCAACAACTTACTGGTGTTTGAACCGACTGCCGCAATGACATTCAGTTTGGATAATATTCGTTTCGAAAAACGCTAACTGACACAGAGTGGCCCAAGCTCGTGGTGAAAATCACGGGCTTTTTGTTTTTTAGGGCATTTTTAAGGCACTTTTCGTTTTTTAAGGCACAAAACGGCTTAAAAGTGTTTCTTTCATTCATTGATAAGCGAAATATCAATTTGTGATGAATGTCCGAGAAAGCGCTTTCTTTGATGAGGATGATCACGGTTTTATCTTAGAAGATCCTTTTATACTTCTCTTGCACTGAACAAGGCGGTTGAGGCTCTTAATTTATTAGCTTCATTGCATAGTTGAACGTGAATTCCTGATTTGCGTTCGTCATCGATGTTCAGTTTTTTTATAAAGAATAAAGAAAGCGCTTTCTTTTAAGGGCTAATGATGGAACATGGAGTTAATATGAAACTTTCTAAGCTTACCCTCGCTTGTCTAGTTGCGACTGCGGGCCTATCCGCTGCACCTGTTGTTCATGCTGAAAAATCAGATGGTTTTGAGTTCCACGGTTACTTCCGTGCGGGCGCACTGTACAGCAAGAATGACGATTTCAAACGTTCAAAATTCCCAGCATCTAAAGAGCGTCTAGGCCGCTTGGGTATTGAATCGGACAACCATTTTGAGCTTGCGCTACAGAAAAACTTTGAAAACGATGACGGCCAAAAAATTCGCATCAAAACGCGTGTAGGTGCCGATAACGCACAGTCAGCTGGCAACAACCAACTTGGCACCAACGCAGATGCGGCGAACAGCAGCATCGGTATGGTAGAAACCTTTGTTGAGTTTGATGGCGTGACTGAAACTGGCACGCTTTGGGGCGGTACGCGCTTCTACGGCAAAGACAACTATATCTTCATGACCGACTTCTTCTACACCGACATGTCGGGTACCGGTGTGGGTATCGAAGGCGTTCAACTGGGTGATTACAAGTGGGATTTCGCGTATGTCGCCAGTGATAACGCAGAAGATTCATTCTGGGCAACCAACTCGAACAACCCAATGCACGCGGTGCACGTAGGCGTTGATTTTGATGGTGTTGAACTGCACGCCATGGGTAAATATCTACCAGACAACTTTGTCGATGGTACAGAATACGCCAGCAATGGTGTCGAGATGACCGCGATTGTTCACTCAGACAAAGTGTTTGGTCTATCAGACAAAGGCTTTACCAAGTACATCGCTCAGGCAGGTAAAGGTCTTGGCTCTGGTCAGCTACTTGGCGGTACGCTCACCACTTACAACGCATGGAAACCGGGCAATGGCGCATTGGAAGGCCCTTCCAAAATGAAGAAAGTGGAAAGCGGTGATGTCTCTGCGCGTGCATTGGTATGGGGTGGCTACTTCTTTGAAAACGGCGTCAGCATCTTCCACTCTATCCAAGGTCAATACAACGATCTCGATAACGGCGGCAAAGATAGCTGGGCATCGGCGATGATTCGTCCATCATTCCCAGTGGCGCAAAACTTCTTCATCGCGACAGAAGCTGGCTTCCAGTACAACAAATGGGAAGATGCAAACGGTGTGGGTGACGATGCCACTAACTACAAACTGACGGTTGCACCAACCATCATCGTTCCAACGGGTTTTGGCCCAGCACCTGAAATTCGTTTCCTTGCCACATACCTAGACGGATCAATGCGTGACAAAGCGGACATCCTTGTGGGTATCCAAGCAGACATGTGGTGGTAAGCCACCTGTAGGGTAATGGGAGAGATTACCCAGTAGGGAGTGGCACTTTAGGGGACCGCCACTCCCAGTTTGGCAACAGGCAAGTCGAGCAATACGGGGGAACTTGTTTTTGTTGCATGAATGCATGCCACTGCCATTCATTACGCCGCTGACAACAGCGGCTTTTTTCATTTTGGCTGCCGAGCGTATTGGCGAGGGCTTAGGCCAAACTTCTGCTTAAAGCACTTGGAAAAATAGTTGCTATCACTAAATCCACACTGCTCTGCTACGTGTTGAATCGACATACCAGCTTCGTTATTCAAGAGATCGCGCCCGTAATTGAGCTGCATTTCACGCAAATACAAGTTGGGAGAGGTGTTGAGAAACTGCTTAAACAGCCGCTCCAATTGGCGTTGGCTGACAAACGCTGCTTGAGCGACATCCCCACTGTGGATCTCGCCGTCGGCAAAATGCTGCTCAATAAAAATCAGTGCGCGGCTGAGCGCCAGCGTGGTGTTGGGCAGATCGTGCGTTTGCTGCTGATACATGCGCGCAAGGGTGATGACCAATTGCTGCATCAAACTGGTGAGCATGGTTTCAAAGCCGCTTTCCCCTTGTTGGTATTCGTGGCGAATCGCTTCAATCAACTGCGTGATCAATGGTTGTTGCTCGTCATTGAGGGTGAGCTTGGCGCGGTATTCGCCGGTTTGGCGGGCAATTGGCTCAACCTTAAACATCGCCTGATAACCGGAGAGTTTTCTCAATGAGGGTATTTCGAAAAATGGCGTACCCGCTTCAAACATCAAATTAATGATTTCCAGCCGATCGACATCCTGAAAGGCGTGCTCAATATCGCCGTTGATCACAAACACATCCCCAGCAGTGAGTGGATAGACATGAGAAGCAACAAGGTGGTTGCCTTTGCCACTCACCACCAAAAACAGCTCAGAAAAATCGTGTTTATGCAGGCCAAAATCGCTGTGGTGGTGGCCATCAACGTAAGCAAATTTGAAGTGGGGATAGCGAAGATGATGTTGCAACTGATAGGTGATGCTCATGTCGCTATTTTCCTTTTATTGGTCGGTATATTGGTAGAATTGCGCACTTGGCAAGCTTACACTGAAGCTAAATCAATGAGAATGCCGCAGGCAAAAATAAGGCCAAGATAAGGCAAGAAGAGGGCGATAAAGCGATGAGAAATCCAGCGATAGAAAAAGCGCAGCAAGCACTGGTGTCAGTGAGTCGACAAGCCGCGGCAGAAGGCATTGTCCTGCTGAAAAATGATGACCAAGCCCTGCCGATTGAGCCATCGCAGGTGCTCTCTTTGTTTGGCCGTTGCCAGATGGATACCTATCGCAGTGGCACGGGCTCTGGTGGCGCGGTGAACGTGCCTTATGCGGTGACTGCATTGCAAGGTTTGCAAGCCAACCCCACGATTCAACTCAATACTTCGTTAATCGCCCTGTATCAAGATTGGCTAGCCCACCATCCGTTTGATGATGGCGGCGGTGGCTGGGCGGCAGAGCCGTGGTTTCAACATGAAATGCCACTGACCGACGAGGTGGTGGCGCAGGCAGCATCGCAGTCAGACAAAGCGGTGGTGTTTATTGGCCGCACCGCCGGTGAAGACAAAGATTACGCCGATGAAGCAGGCAGCTACCGCTTAACGGAATTGGAAACGGACATGCTAACGAAAGTGTGCCGCCATTTCTCCTGTGTGATCGTGGTGATGAACGTCACCAACATTATCGATATGTCGTGGTTAACTCGCCTTGAAAACCATCAAGCGATCAAAGCGGTGCTCTACAGTTGGGCGGCGGGGATGGAAGGCGGTCATGCGCTGGCCGATGTGCTCTCTGGGGCTGTCTCACCCAGTGGCCGTTTGACCGATACCATCGCCCATCGTTTGCAAGATTACCCCTCTTCCGCCCATTTTGGCCGCAAAGATTTCAATCTCTACGCGGAAGATATTTACGTTGGCTATCGCTACTTTGAAACCTTTGCCCCAGAAGCGGTGCAGTTTGAATTTGGTGCGGGCTTATCCTATAGCCAATTTGAGCGCCGTTTGGTGCAGTGCTCGAGTGACGTGGCCGATGCTGGCGGCGATCTTACCAACGCCAAGTCGCTGTATTTTGAGATTGAAGTGCGCAACATCGGCCAGCAATTTAGCAGCAAAGAAGTGGTGCAGCTGTATGTTGAAGCGCCACAAGGCCAACTTGGCAAACCGGCCAGAGCGCTGTGTGGATTTGCCAAAACCAGCGAACTAGCGCCAAACTGCAGCGAAGTGGTGCGCATCAGTGTGCCGGTGGCTTTGCTGGCGTCGTTTGATGATAGCGGTGCGAGTGGTTACCCAAACAGTTATGTGCTTGAAGCAGGGCAGTACCATTTCTACCTTGGCGGCAGCGTGCGCCAAGCGCAGAAAATCGACGCGACATGGTGGGTTGAGCACACCACCTCACTGGAAACACTCAGTGAAGCCTGCGCGCCAACCCGTGAGTTTGAGCGTCTTGTGCCTGCCGAGCGCCACGCCAATGGCGTCTATCAACCCCGCTATCAGCCTGTGCCACAGCGTACGGTGGATCTGGCGCAGCGAATCGAAGCGAATTTGCCGCCAACCTATGCGTTCACGGGCGATCAAGGCATTAAGCTGGCCGATGTCGCCCAAGGTCGCGCCAGCCTAGAAGCGTTTGTTGCTCAACTCACAGCCGAACAACTGGCCATTCTGGTGCGTGGTGAAGGCATGTGCAGCCCGAAAGTGACACCGGGCACTGCCGCAGCGTTTGGCGGGGTATGCACTTCACTGTTTGAGTTTGGTATTCCGGTGGCCGCAGCGGCCGATGGCCCATCGGGCATTCGCATGGACAGCGGCCATCAAGCGACCCAAGTGCCAATTGGCACGCTGCTCGCCTGCACATGGAACACCGAGCTCAATCAACAGTTGTATTATTTGCTGGGCCAAGAGTTGCAAGCCTACCAAATCGACACTTTGCTCGGTCCGGGCATCAACATTCATCGCCATCCACTTAATGGCCGTAATTTCGAATATTTCTCGGAAGATCCACTGTTAACCGGTTGGATTGCGGCTGCGCAAACCACGGGCTTAAAACAAGCGGGTGTTTCCGGCACCATCAAACACTTTGCGGCCAACGATCAAGAAACCGCACGCGTGGATGTGGATAGCGTCATGTCGCAGCGTGCGCTGCGTGAAATCCACATCAAGCCGTTTGAAATGGCGGTGAAGTATGGTCAGGCGTCGACCATCATGACCGCTTACAATCCGGTCAACGGCCATTGGGCCGCGTCCAACTACGATCTCAACACCACCATTTTGCGCGGTGAATGGGGCTATACCGGCATCGTGATGACCGACTGGTGGGCGAAAATGAATCATCCCGTGGATGGGGGTGAAGAGAGTAAGCGCTTTACTGGCTATATGCTGCGAGCGCAAAACGATCTCTACATGGTGGTGGAAAACGACGCCGCTGAGCGCAATCCCATGGACGACGACACCTTGCACGCGTTAGCGCATGGCGAGTTAACGTTAGGCGAGTTGCAGCGCAGCGCGATGAACATCTGCCGCTTTATTTTGCAAGCGCCAGTGATGCAAAGGCCGCTGCAGGCGTATCAGGCGGTGAAACCTTTTGCGCCGCTAGCGGACGCATTGCCCGATGCCGCACCGCTGTTGCCTGTGACGCAGCGCATGGTGGTGAACAGCCAAAACCATTGCGAACTCTGGGTGGAAGTCGCGCAAGCGGGGCATTATCTCTGTTTTGCCGAAATGGCCTATGATCGCGAACCATTGGCGCAATCCTCTTGCAGTCTGAGCATCAATGGTGAATTTGCCATGTCGCTGCCCACCAATGGCACCGAGGGAAAAACCGTTGAAATCGAAGGCATCGCCATCCATTTACAAGCGGGGATTTATCGAATCGACACCCAATTTGTGAAGAAAGGAGCCGAGCTGAAAACCTTGCGTTTTGAGGGGCAAGCGTAACGCGACTTAACCATAAATTTTGTGTGTCTTTGTGCGCAGTTCCTATACAATAAGGCACACATTTCAAATTATCATTTTTGACTGCTCCGCATCCGTTTTGTGGAGCAGTTTTTGTTTTACTGACAGTGTATTTTCAACCTTAAGGTCAACAACATGGCTAAAACCCAAAATATCAACCAACGCATGTCTATCGTGACGCTCGCGTGGCCGATATTAGTGGAAATTTTGCTACGGACAGCGCTCGGCACCAGCGACGTATTCATGCTTTCTGGCTATTCAGACAAAGCGGTGTCGGCGGTGGGGGTGATCACCCAACTGACGTTCTTCCTCATCATTGTCTCTACCTTTGTCAGTAGCGGCACTGGGATTCTCATTGCTCAATACAACGGAGCAGGGCGCGATCAAGATTCCACTCACGTTGGGGTGGCGAGTATTGCGCTTTCCAGCGTCATCGGCGTGATGCTCAGTGTGTTGGCGGTGCTCGGTGCGATGCATTTGCTCCCTTACTATGGCTTGGAAGCTCAGGTGGAACAATACGCGCAAGAATACCTGCTCATCAGCGGGGCGATGACCTTTAACGTCACCATTGGCATTGTGTTCACCACCATTTTGCGCAGTCACGGTTATTCACGTTCGCCCATGACGGTTAATCTCATCAGTGGCGTGCTCAACATCATCGGTAACTACATTGCGCTCTATCAGCCGTTTGGTTTGCCGGTGTATGGCGTGCAAGGAGTGGCCATTGCGACGGTAGCCAGCCAGGTGATCGGCACAACGATTCTGGGCGTGCTGCTGTGGCGCAGTTCCATCGCCTTGCCGATGCGTTCACTCGCGCAAGTGCCTAAAGCGGTCTACAAGAAAATTCTCAAAATCGGCGGCATGAACGCAGGGGAAGTGCTTTCGTACAATATGGCGCAAATCACCATCGTCTATTTTGTGGTGCAGATGGGCACCTCGTCTCTTGCGGCGTTTACCTATGCGCAGAACATCGCGCGTTTCTCTTTTGCGTTTGCTTTAGCCATTGGCCAAGCAACGCAAATTCAAACCGGTTACTACATTGGTAAAGGCTGGATAGAGAGCATCACCAAACGGGTGCAACTCTACTTTTTGGTTGGCTTTGCCTCTTCGGTCACGGTGGCGAGCACCATCTACTTTATGCGTGATGCGATCTTAACTCTGTTCACTCAGCAGCCAGAGATCCTCTTGTTGGCGGGTTCCCTCGTGATGGGCTCCATTGTGTTGGAAGCGGGGCGCGTGTTTAACCTGATTTTCATCTCGGCGCTGAAAGGGGCGGGGGACATCAAATTCCCAGTGCAAATGGGCATTTTGAGCATGTGGGGCTTAGGCGTGGTGTTTTCATATCTGCTTGGTATTCACTGGGGCTATGGCGTATTCGGTGCATGGATGGCGATTGCCCTCGACGAGTGGTTCCGTGGCCTCATCATGGCAAGGCGTTGGCGCTCGCAAGTTTGGACGCGTTATAAACTCAGCTAACGCATCGCGTTATGTACCAAAAAATTAACGTGCGCTATAATAGTGTCCGTTATTTTATACAAAGCTGGAATATGAGATTTCAAGGCTGGCTTATACATTCAGTAGAGTGATGGGATTATACTCCTCCCCCTTATTCTTCACACTCGCTAGGTGGTAGGTAATGAATATCCAAGTAAAAGATTCATTAATCGCAGGACTGATAAACGGTGCCATTAACGGCTATATCGCAAGTCACCACTTCAAAGGAATGAGTTCGGTCCCAATGTCGATGGAGATGATCTCCAATTCGCAAGTGACCGTTTGGGGACAAGCGATTTCCTTAACCTTTGGTTTGGGGATCATTTTGTCTTTGATCACCTCAAAGCTGTTTCTTCGTCAGCTCAAAACCAGTCACCCTCAACAGAGCCATGAACTGCAACGTTCATTTTGGAAAGATCTCCTGCCCATCGCATTAATGCAGGCTGGGGCTTTGTTTGGTTGGTTCGTCGCCTTAGCGGTGATTTGGACCAAATACGCCGGTGAAGTGCTGGTTTCGCCAAATACCGCCGTGATTCTCATCGGAGTATTTGCGTTCATCATTACCTTATTTGTTGAGGTGAGAACGAAAAAGAGCATTATCTATAAGAAAGTCAATCTACTTGAGCAGAACACGATTTAATTGAGGAACAATGATGTCAGAACAAAACACCACAACAGGCGCATCAGAAGACAATAAAAAGCTCAAACAAGCGCGCTCATTCACGTACTACATTTTTGCCGTCGTGATTGCCCTTTGGGTTTATACCCTGTGGGCCGACCGCGTGACACCGATGACCGATCAAGCCCGTGTCAACGGCCAAGTGATCCGCATTAGCCCAGAAGTGTCCGGGCCAATTTCTCAAATCCACGTTGCCAATAACGCCACGGTCAAAGCTGGGGATGAGTTGGTGAACATCGACCCTCGCCCTTTCGAGCTGGCGGTTAAAGCGGCGCGATTTGACCTGCAAAAAGCGGCGCAATCCTACCAAGCGGATTCCGCGGCGATCAACGTGGCCAAAGCCAACGAAGTGGCCGCGCGCGTGCGAGTCGCCAACGCGAGAAAAAACGTTGAGCGTAACCGCGTGCTTGTCGAGCGTGGCACCATTAGCCAAGCAGCGATGGACAACATGGTTGCAGAGCTAGACACGGCCGAAGCCAACCTCGCGCAAGCCTCTTCTGCGCTGGAAAAAGCCAAACAAGAGTTTGGCCCTCGTGGCAAAGAAAACCCAGAGATCCAAGCGGTGTTGAACCGTCTTGAGCAAGCGTTACTTAACCTCAACCACACCAAATTGCTTGCGCCTGCCGATGGCGTGATCACCAATATGGATGTCGCTGTGGGCGACTACGCAGGCGCTGGCCAACCGCTGCTGACCTTCGTGAACAACCACAGCCTTTGGTTAACCGCGATGGTTCGAGAAAACTCACTGGCGTACCTAAAAACGGGCGACAAAGTCAAAATCGTCTTTGATGCTTACCCAGGAGAAGTGTTTGAAGGCAGCATTTCATCTATTGGTTGGGGCAGCAGTGGCAACGGTAGCCTTTCAGTGGATGCGGGCACAGGCTTGATGTCATCGCCAACCAACAACCCGAAAGCTCAGCGTTTCCCAGTCAACATTGAGTTTTCCGATTTACCAGACAACATTACCCTAAGATACAGTGGCCGCGCGGTGGTTGGCTTCTATCCAGAGGAAAGCTACATTGCAGAAAGACTGCAAGACCTATGGATCTGGGCATGGAGCTACATTAGTTATGTTTCGTAGCGCCGCGAATCCTCTGCTTAGAGTCGCGATGTTTCCCGTACTGCTGTTGTTCTGGCAGTACGTATTCGGTACGGATTTACCCTTGCTGGCGCCTGCCATGTGTGTGGTGTTTTTAACCACCACTCATGAGCCACCACCGCTGGCGATGATTTTGGTCATGGGGGGAATTCTGTTTATTACCGCTTGGGTACAGGCGTTCGTAAGCAACCTACTGATTGACTATCCGCAGGTCTACTATCTGTTCTTATTTGGCGTGTTTTACTGGTGTATGGAACGCACCAAAAAGAACTCACAAGACGTGCTGGCGATATTGTTGATTGTTTCCACCGCCATGATTGCGGTATTCACCCAACAAAAAGGGATCGACGTAGAGCAAATCCCATTTGCCTTGTTGGCGAACATCTTCATTGCGGGATTCACAGCCTATCTGGCGTATTTCATCTTCCCCGGTGGTGAGCCACTGGCAGAGAACGTGGCAGCACGCTCTTCAAGCATGAAATACACGCTCGATTGGCAGACGCTGATGAAAACCATCATCATCATGGTGGTGTTAGTTTTCACCATTCGTCTCGATTTAGAGCAGAGCACCATCATCACCATCATTGTGGCCTTGGTGCTCAAAGATCCCGACCCCATCGTCGGGCGCGATTATGGCGTGAGAAGGCTCATCACCACCTACGCCAGTGTGCTCTATGCAGTGCCGCCGTTGATCGTCAGCTTGTTCCAAGTGAACTTGGTGGGCTCGCTAGGCGCGGCATTGGTGAGTTCGCTCTTTATGGGCATTCATGCGATGGAGAAAAAAGCCAGCTTCAACTCCATTCAACTGATGTATTCGAGCTACGTCGTGCTGGTGTTTTACGGCATCACCTCAACCAGCATCAGCGCCATCAGCGATGATCTGGTGCGCTTTGCCTCGGTGATGTTCGCCGTATTGCTCGGCATCATGAGCTTAATCAGCTTGCTGCCCAAACAACGCAGCACCAGCTAAACCAGCGCGCTTTAAACGAAAGCAAAGACGCAAACTCAAGACACAAACAAAAAGCACTGAACTCACTCAGTGCTTTTTTATATTTGGCGTATCTCACTTTACCCCATCAAGATTCCTCGCCCTTCTTTTAGCGAAGTCGCTCAGATTGTGATTGAGATTCATGAACAATAGATTGACACATCACCAAGCTAGTATAAGATTTAAGCGTACGGACAAGTGACGTACATTAGGTTTGAAGTGAGAGCGGAAAATAAGTAGGTACAACTATGTCTGCACTAAAAAAAGAACGTGTGGAATTGAGAGTCACAGCAGAAGAGAAAAGGGCACTTGAAGAAGCCGCCTTGCTGAGCAATACCACCGTGAGTCGGTTCATTGCAGAAACGGTCGCGCAGAGAGTGGAATCGGTAATCGCGGAGCAAAAGCGATTGTTGGTCGCTCATGAACAATGGGAAAGTGTCATGTCTGCGTTGCAAAACCCTGTTGAGCCCACCGAGTTAATGAAAGAGATTCTAAGTTCATCCATGGAGGATTCTTGGTCGGTAAAAATCAACAAGTAAGCGTTGAGCGATACGACGCCGAATCAGACTATGATTTCGAACCATTTGACTGTGGCATTGAACACCTCAATCAGTTCCTCAAGTCGAGAATGCATAAGGAAGCAGATAAGGGGCTACTGGTCCCTTATCTTTGTTTCTACCTCAATGATGAGGGGAAAAAAGAAGTCATCGGTTACTTCACTCTCAGCAGTGGCAGTATTGAAAAAGCCGCGCTGACGGTCAGGCCAAGGCGGGATGTCTCCTATTCAACAGTACCTTGCATCCTGCTCGGGCGGCTTGCTGTGTGTCAGTCTGTTCAGGGGCAAGGCTTGGGCAAATTCTTGCTCGGTAAAGCCATTTTGCAATCACTCGTCAGTTCCAAAGCCATTGGCGTTTATGCCATCGCATTGCGTGCCGAGGAACATAACTGGCCGTTTTACCTTCAAGCGGGTTTTACTCAGTCTAAGCACCATGATGGCAAAACCTTCTTCTACTCATTGAAGCAAGCTGAGCAGTACTACAAAACGCTCGCCAAGCCACGTTAAATCAGAACGGTAATCAAAAACAAAAAGCACTGAACTCACTCAGTGCTTTTTACTTTTCAATGTTTTCTGGTTGGCGCGTTTTACGCTTTGCTATTAAAGGCGAGAATCATCAAGGCCGACGAAATTCTCAGCAGGCTGCGCTTGGCACCAGTCCCACGCTTTTTTCGAAATGTCGTACATCCCTTTCTCCGTATGGGCAAATTGCCAATCCTTTAAGCTGATTTCAACAATCTTCTCATCGATCTTATCGAGGAAGGTGCCGCTGGAAGCATGGTACATCTCACGTAATGCTTGCTGATTTTGCTCATCGGTAATGCCGTACGCTTCAGGTTGATGCTTCACCGCACCAATGCTTTCCGCCGATAAGGTCACGTCTTTGATCATATTGGCGCAAATGGCCCATTGTGATTCCTTTGCTGAGGCCAACTCAGGCGGAAGGTGGTCAAAGCTCGGTGTCATACCTAGCCACGGTTCATCTAGGCCAGTGGGTAGGTTGTGGGGGGCATGCTCTTTCAGCGGAGCGAGTTTCTTATTCATTTTACGCACTTCATTGGTCGCCAACTCCCATTCACGCTGCGAGCGATCCGCTTCTGCTTGCTCGAGTGGTTCCATCTCTGCATAGAGATCTTGAAGCTGCTTCTCTAGTGCTTCGATCTTATTCCAGTGCGCGTCGGAATCGTCATTGCGGCTATTCAACTCATCTAGCTCAGCTTGCAACTTCTCTTCTTTTTCTTTCAGTGCGTAATAACGCTCTTCGTCATCGTCGCCATACTGATCGATACAAGCTTCTAGGCGTGCGTCCGTCACCCCAAGCACTGATTTCACGCCATTGGTGTAGCAAAGCTCATATTGGCTCTCATCTCCCCTCATGCACTTATTCATAAACTTGCGAAAGCCTTGAATAATGGTGGCTTCCGATTTGCCACTACAAGCCGCAAATTGGGTAAATGCGCCAGAGTCTTTCATCCAAGCGATTTGTGTATTGATGCCCAGTTCGATCTGGTTTTCGGTGAGTTTGATAGCCTGAGTTGGCATCGCCAATGTCATCGTAGAAACGGCCAACAGCGCGCGAGAAATCGTAGAAAATTGCATGGTATACCTCGAAGGGTGTTACACCCATTTGATGTCCTTATTCGGTCACATCGCACCCATAAAAACGGCACAAAATGTAACCCATTTATTTTGTGGTAGATAATGACAGCCTTGTACAAAGTTTCAACAGCTAAAGCATAAAGAAAGCAGCAAGATCACAGAGTTGAGATTGATGGGAGTAATGGGATGGTGTGTTGATAGGAGGGAACAGGTTAGGAGGAAGAGAGGATGTTAGATCAAAATTAACTTATGCCCTAAATCATAGATAATCAGGAAAAGAACCAATCTGAAGTAGTTCGTAACTTGTGTCGGCACATAACACTGATTAACTCACACTTTATGCATATAATTGTCGCTAGAATAATAGCTAAATAAGTATAAACGTATATATTAGTTTCATAACTGTTTAGGTAGGATGTGGTAAATGGAAACAATCTCGTTAATATACTTATTTTCTTTCGCTTTAGTTATTTTATTTATTATTTTTCTCTTTTTAGTTAGGAGGTCTATAAAATTAGGTGGGAAATTAGAAATTACAAGAACTCAATTGTTAGTGGCAGAAGAGGAAGTTGAAAAGTATAGAGAGAAATATGCCAAGGTCATAGACATTGAAACTGAATGTGAGCAAATAAAAAAACAACTAGAATCAGATAAGAAGGAAATTGAAGATAAGGAACGCAAAACACTACACGAAATAGAACTAAAGAGAGATGAAGCGATTACGAACCGTCAATTAGCAGAACAACAAATCAGAGACTTAAAGAGCGACTACATAACTAAGAAAGCTACCTATGACTCTTTGACTCGTCAAATCGCAATTTTTAGTGAGGACATTGAACTTATTGAACTGGGTTTTTATGAACCAAAATTCGATTTTGATGCATCCGAAGTATTCAAAGAAGAAATAATTAAATGTAAGGAAATTCAGAAGAGTTTGTTAAAGAATAATAATTCTTCTTCTGGTGCGATTTATTGTAGTCGAGAATGGACGGTGGATGGTTCTCGAAGTGAAGGAAAGAAAATGACGCACAAGAGTATTCGCCTTACCGCTAGAGCTTTCAATAATGAGTGTGAAGCAGCGATTGCCAATTGTACGTGGAAAAACGTAACAAAGATGGAAGAACGCATAAAGAAAGCTTTTATTGCAATAAATAAACTAAATGAGTCGAATGCGATATATATAACTGAGCTTTATCTCATGGAAAAATTAAAAGAGCTCCAGCTAACTTATGAGTATCGAGAAAAGAAGCAACGTGAAAAAGAAGAACAGGCAGAAATTAAAGCACAGATGCGTGAAGAGGCAAAAGTAGAAGCTGAAATTAAAAAAGCTGAAGAAGAGGCCATTAAAGAAGAAAAACGTTATCACAAAGCACTAGAAGCAGCTAGAAAAGAGCTAGAGAAAGCGAGTGATGAACTCAAAGCAGAATTAGAAAAACAAATTGTGCATTTACAGGCAAACTTAGAAGAAGCTGAGAAAAAACATCAACGCGCACAATCAATGGCGGAGCAAACTAAACAGGGGCATGTTTACATAATTTCGAACATAGGTTCATTTGGAGATGATGTTTACAAAATAGGCATGACTCGCCGTTTGGAACCAATGGATAGGGTTAGAGAGCTTGGGGATGCTTCTGTGCCATTTACATTTGATGTACATGCAATGATTCATACTGATGATGCTCCGATGCTAGAGAAGAAACTCCACGATAGGTTTGATGGTCAGCGTTTAAATATGATTAACCGTCGAAAAGAGTTTTTTGGTGTCTCGTTGGAAGAAATAAAATGTGCGGTTAATGACTTTACTGGACAATCTGTGGAGTTCATTGAAACAGCAGTCGCACAGGATTACTACGAAACACAGGCTATGAACAAACAGCGACTTGCTCGAGAGGGAAAATTGAACCAAGAGTTACCGCGATCTAACTCTTTACCCCAATTCGCTGATGTTTTGTAGAAAACAGTATCCAATAGACATAAAGAACTGATTCAGCAAAAAACGCCACTCCCCGAGTGGCGTTTCACTTCTTAGCCTCTTGCTCCACCTTTAAGACTCAGAACGAAAACAGCGTCAGCTCGCAAGGGTTGCGCTGTTTATGCAATGGGTGTCACTTCTGTGATAGTTTCCCACTCCTAACCTGAGAATGCGTGATCCGATTTTGGAGCCACGCATCATTTCACGTCAGGAGGAACTATGGCAAAGCGAATACTTTTTATTCATGGCCGAGCGCCGAAACCAGACAAAAACGATTTACAAACATTGTGGTTCGACGCCATTCAACATGGCTTATTACGAGATTACGGCGAAAGCCGTGTTCAGGCGTTTAAGCAGATAGAAAAGCGATTTATCTACTATGGCGATCTTTCAAACGAGCTGCTCGACGCGCCAACCGAAGATCCGCAAAGTCGTATTGATGCGCTGAAAAAACTCAAGCAATACCCACGCAATGGCTTCACCAAAAAGAACTACAAGAAGGTCTCAAAAGCGGGTTTCTTAGCGGAAGCCTTGGCAGACACATTCTCGGCGGTATTGGGCCATTTAAAACTGGCAGAGCCGCTGATCACCAGTGTCGCCCCCGATATGGCGCATTACTGGAATGAAGACAGTTATTACGGCAGTGACTTGCGTTCGCGACTGACCAAAGATCTGAAAGAAGCACTTGATAGTGGGATGAGGTCATGATGGTCGCGCACAGCTTGGGCAGCATGATCAGTTACGATTGTTTGTGGAAGCTCTCTCATTACGGCGAATATCGCCACGACTACGGCGCTGAAAAGAAAGTCGATCTCTTAGTCACTTTAGGTTCGCCGCTGGGGGATGAAAACGTGAAGGCGCGTTTGAAAGGCAGCAGCTTAAGCGGTAAAAAACGCTACCCACTTAACATTGACCAGTGGTGCAATATTTCAGCGGAAGACGATTACATTTCTCACGATAATCGCATCAAAAACGATTTCAAAGAGATGCTGCAACTAGGCTTAGTCAAAGGCGGGATGAAAGACATTTACCCCATCTACAATTTGTGTGTGAGAGATGGGCAGTCCAACCCTCATTCTGCGATTGGTTATTTGGTTCATCCGAAGTTCGTTACCGTGCTGAACCAGTGGATGTAGCAGTGGGTGAGTTGCTAACGGCTCAAACCGATTAGCGATAGTTCGCTCTATTTACTCAATGGCCAGTGGCATTACTCAGTGGCACCGTAAATAGAGCGAAAATGTTGAGTCGAGATTGGTTTGGTATGGCGCTTGTTGAGCGCCAGCGCCACACGCTCAAAGGCACGAGCTAGAATTCGGCATCCACTTGAAAATGCATGCGCTCTTTGCTGTAAGGGTGGTCAAGTTCAAGCGATTCCGCGTGCAAGTGCAGCCGGTTGGCTTTTTCACCATACAACCCATCGCCGACCATCGGCATGTGCAAACCAAGGTGATGAGCACAATGAACGCGAAGTTGGTGAGTGCGCCCCGTTCTTGGGTAGAGGTAAAGCTTGCTGCGGCCATCGCGAGTCTCAATCAACTGCCAATCGGTATGCGCGGGTTTTCCGTGTTCAAAACAGACCAGTTGGCGCGGTCTGTCGTCTGGGTCGCCTCGCATGGGCAGGGTGATTTCCCCTTGGCTTTGCGGCACTTCACCTTCCAATAGCGCCACATAACGCTTTTGCACGCCACGAGAAATAAACTGCTTTTGCAGGCTCTTGTTGGCGCGACGGGTGAGGGCAAACACCAATAGTCCCGATGTCGCCATATCTAGGCGGTGAATCACAAACGGCCCTTCCACGTCAGGGAATAGCGCTTGCAAACGGGTATAAGCGGAATCGGTAATGGTTTTTCCCGGCACCGATAACAGCCCAGACGGTTTGTTGACAACGACCATCGCCTCGTCTTGATAGACGATTTCCAGCTCTTTGTCTTCTGCCCAGTTTTCTTCCAGCGGGTTCGGGTCCATGTTCAGCCCTTGCAGCATATGGCCCAAAATGGGGTGGCATTTACTGTGGCATGATGGGTAAAACTTTTTGTGTTGGCGCACTTCCGATTTCGGCGACACACCCCACCAAAATTCCGCCATTGCCAGTGGCTTCAAGCCGTGGGTAAAAGCGTACTGCAGCAGTTTTGGTGCGGCACATTCGCCAGAGCCTGCTGGCGGCACAGGGCTGGTGGTTGGTGCGAAAATCGCGTTGAGATCGCTCTGCTCCCCGCGCACATTGAGGAAGCGATACTGAGCAAACAATTTGTGTTGCAAGGCGTTCGATAAGGTTTTGCGCTGCTCTTTGAGCGTATCGAGTTGAGTAAGCAGCACTTGCAAACGTGCCTCTTCACTGGCGAGTTGTTCATCCCACTCCAGTTTGAGGTATTTGAGTACGTTTTTCTCAGCCACGCTTTGTTTGGCGAGATCATCCAACACCGCTTTGAGCGCATCGCCAGTGAGCGTTGCTTCCGCTTGCTCGCGCTGTTGCTTGCGTGCGGCGCGCCCTTCAATCATGGCTTGGCGTTGGGCTTGTTCTTGCGCTTGGTAAGCTTGGCGGTCAGCCTCAATTTGCTGGCGAAGTTGTGCCAGCTCTGCGCTTTGCGACAACTGTTTTACTTGATGATTGATGTCGGTGATTTCCGACAACTCGCGGCGGAAAAAGCTCTCTTCTGCGAGCATGTCAAACACCGGTGGCACAAAACCGGGCAATAGGTTTTGGTCGGCAATTTTGCCCGAGAACGCGCTCAAAAAGCCGATATCACCTTGCGCATTTTCAACCAACAGCACGCCAAACATTTTGCCAATCGCGCTTTCATCGTCACTCACCACTTCGCCGTTCAACAAGCCAAAGTTGTGCTGCCACTCTTGCTGAGTGAGCAAATGCTGTTGCAACTGCTCTGCCGCTAATACACACAACGGATGCGGTGTGTAGTAAAACGGGAAGGTAAAGCGCTCGGGCAGGGCGTAGCCGTCGATAACGGTGGTGAAGGGGGTAAAGCAAGGGTCCGGCGTGTGCATGAGGGAGTCCGCGCAAGTCAAAAAATCGAGCGAGGATTGTACCTATTTTGCTTAGGATTTCCATCGCTCGAGGGCATTGAGTCACATCAACTTCGTGGCGTTTTGTTGCCTTTTTGCTGGTACATGGCTTTATCTGCTTGAGAAAGAAGCTCATCCAAACTGATGTTGGCATCGGGCTCGACCGAAACAATCCCCGCGCAGAAGGACAAATCATAGCCTCGGTTGGCGCTTTGGTTGTAGCGTTGCAAGGCTTCGGTAAAGCGTTGAATGGCGATTTGCGCCACAGAGCGAGACGCGCCAGACATAAACACCACAAACTCATCTCCACCCAGACGGGCAAAGACATCAGACTCGCGGAAGCTCTTTTTCATGGTATCGGCGAACGCTTTGAGGGCGAGGTCGCCTTCTTGGTGGCCAAATTGATCGTTGATCGGTTTAAAACCGTTGAGATCTAAATAGGCAATGGAGTAGGGGTAATCGCCCACTTCGCAATAGGCCATGCTCTTTTTCGCCAAGGTCATAAAGCCACGGCGGTTGGAAATCTGCGTCAGGTCATCAATGGAGGCGCTGTGCGTGGCGGCGAGTTCTCGCTCCGCCATCTTGGCCAGATCGATCAAATCCAAACGCTCGTCTTCGTTAAGCGTGCGCGGTTTGGTGTCGATGATGCACAATGTGCCTAAGCAGGAGCTGTGTTCAAACATCAACGGAACGCCAGCGTAAAAGCGAATGTGTGGCTCACCGGTCACTAATGGGTTGTCGGCAAAGCGTGCATCTTGGCTGGCATCTTCCACAATCAAGGTGTCAGCGCCAAGAATGGCGTGGCCGCAAAAGGAGATATCGCGTGGCGTTTCACTGGCATTCAGTCCAAAGCAGGATTTAAACCACTGGCGATCCTCATCCACCAAACTGACCAAGGCGATCGGCACATCAAACAGCCGACGCGCGATGCGAGTGACGCGATCAAAACGTTCTTCCGCGGCGGTGTCTAAAATGTTGAGCGAATGGAGATCCGCGATGCGCTGCGGTTCGTTGTCCGGTTTTTTGGGTGTTTGCATTGAGTTGGCCAGTGAATGAGGATTGCATTAACTATAGTTCAAAGCGCCATATGGGGTTGCCAGCAAGGTCACAAAGCGAGGGAGCGAGGCGCTGGGCCTCGCTCGTTTGCCGATTATTTACTCATTTTGCTTCATATCTCTTGGTGTTTATGTACTAAACCAAAATCGGCCAAAATGGCGTAAGCGGCTGGGATCATAAACAACACCAACAAGGTCGAAGCAAGGATGCCAAACACAATGGAAATGACCAAAGGTTGGATAACCTGCGCTTGCAAGCTGGTTTCGGTGAGCAGCGGCAACAAACCTGCTGCGGTGGTCATGGAGGTGAGGAACACGGCGCGAAAACGCTCACGGCTCGCTTTCACCACCGAGTCGTGCACGCTGTCGCCTTCATCGACATGATGGCGAATGTATTGCACCAGTAAAATCGAGTCGTTGACCACAATCCCCGCCAGCGAAACAAAGCCCATCATGCTTGGCATGCTCAGCGAATGGCCAAGCAGAATGTGCCCCCAAACCACGCCAATAAAGGCAAGAGGAATGGCAAGCATCACCACAAAGGGTTCCAAATAGCTGCGGAACTGGTAACTCAAAATGGCGAACACCCCGAACAAGCCGAGCAAAAAGCCTTTGCCCATTGAAGAGCCTGTCTCGGCGGTGTCTTTGGCTTCCCCTTCAAAATCAAAGCGTAAGCCGGGGTATTTTTGCATCAATTTCGGCGCTTCTTGCTGTTGGAACTGACGAATGATCGCGGTGGAGTTGGCTTGCGTGTTGTCTACATCGCCAAACACGCTGATGGTTCTTAGCCCGTCAATGCGTTGAATGCGCACGTAGTTACGCTGAAAATCGAGCGTAGCAATGGTGGCGAGCGGGATCTGGCTGCCATCGGCCATCATGATCGGGAAGTTGGCTAATTGCTGCAAATCGCCCGCTTGCACTTTATCCAGCCGTACTTCAATCGAAATATTCTCCACGCCGAGTTGGATTTCATCGGCGGTTTGACCAAAGAAAGCCGCGCGCAGCTGGTTGGCGATCAACTGGCCGTTAATACCATACACTTCCGCGCCAGGGCGCAGTTTGACCAACACTTCTTCTTTGCCCATGCGCATGTCATCCAACACCCCATGCACACCGGCGAACTGGTTGAGGTATTGTTGAATGTCGATAGAGGCGGCTTTGAGTGCATCGAGATCATCGTGTTTGGCGCGGATCTCAATTGCGCGTCCACCCGGGCCCATGGTCGGTTGCTTAAACACCAGTGAAATTGGTGCGGCCAACTCGCCGACATCATCACGCCATGCGGCAATAAACTCGTCAATCACCGTGTTGCGGCTTTCTGCGCCGAGCAGATCCAACCGCACGGTGGCGATGTGTGGGCCCGATTCGTTAGCATCGGCATTGGCATTAAATTGGCTGGTGATATGGCGCACCAAAGGCGTGCCGTTTTCCTTCTCTTTACTCCACTGGCGATCCAGCTTTTGCGCAGAGGCGACGATTTTATCAACCACGGCTTCGGTTTGCGCCAAAGAGGCACCGGGCGGCAAAATGATGCGCGCCTCGGCGATATCGCCATCAAGCTCTGGGAAGGGCTGGAATTTCAATAGCCCGCCCGCCAAGGTCGCGGCAGAAATCAGCAGCAGCGCTAACACGCCACCCATAAAGGCGTAGCGAAATTCCACCACTTTTTCCACGGCATTGACCAAGGTGGTATTGCGAAAATGCTCAAAGTGTTCGAGTAAGGTTTGCTTGAATTTGAGGTCCGGTTTTTCCTGTTTTTGCTTGTGCAGGGAATGCGCCAAATGGTTGGGCAGAATGAGGAAAGCTTCCACTAAGCTTAAGGTGAGCACCAAAATCAGCACTTGTGGCACCGCTTTGAGTACCGCCCCCATTTCTCCTTGTAAAAACAACAAGCTACCAAAAATACACACGGTGGTGAGGAAGGAGGAAATCACCCCCGGCAGCACTTTGTTGACCCCTTTGATCACCGCATCGTCGATCTTCTCTCCGCGATCAAGGTGCGCCGCAATCGACTCGGCAATCACGATGGCATCGTCCATCATGATGCCGATCGCCATCAGCAGCCCAACCAGCGACATGATGTTGATGGAGAGGCCAAGTTGCGCCATCAAAAACAGCCCGCCAAGAAAAGCCACCGGCAAACCGGCCGCCACCCAAAAGGAATAGCGCAAACTGAAGAACAGCCACATGGTGGCAAACACCAGCACGATACCCTGCCAGCCATTTCTCACCATCATGGTGAGGCGATCCCACAAGACAGACGAGAGATCGTTGGTCATTTCCAGTTGCACGCCATCGGGGGCGATCGCCTGCTGGTCGGCAACAAATTGGGTAACGCGATCTTTGATGCGCAGGGCGTCGTCTTCTTTGTTCTTGCTGATTTTCAGCAGGGCTGAAGGGTGGCCATCAAACAGCACTTTTTGCTCATCGAGCTCGAAGCGGTCGCTGATGGTGGCAATATCGCCCAAGCGGATTAACGAACCATTGGGCCCAGAGCCCACCACTATGGTGCTGAGCTCTTGTGGCGTGACGCGACGTTCATCAAAGCGGATCAGAAAATGTTTGTCGGGCGTTTCCACATTGCCACTGGGGAGCTTGACGTTTTGGCGGCCAATTTGATCGGCAATATCGCCAACGCTTAAACCGAGCTGACGCATCGCTTGGGTATCGAGTTCGACGCGATATTGGTGATCGGAAAAGCCTGCCACGCTGACCAAAGAGACGCCATAATCTAGCTTTAACGTCCGCTTAAGCTGCTCTGCATAGGCTTTGAGTTCCGGCCATGTGGTGTCGGCGGTAATCGCCACATCCACCACGGGTTCGTTCCAATCAAGCTCCTGCACCACAGGGGATTCGATCTCTTTGGGGAAATCGTTGATGGCGTTGATTTGCGTTTGCACATCCACCAGCATGCGGCTGATGTCCGCTTTCTCATTGAGCTTGAGGATTAAGCGTGCCGAGCCTTCAATCGCTTCACATTGGGTTTCGACAATGTTGGCAAGGCCATCCACGGCATCTTCCATGCGCACGCAAATGCTCTCTTCCACTTCTTGGGGCGACGCACCTGGATAGACCACCGCCGCCATAATGTAGGGCGGATCAAACTCCGGAAAGGTTTCCCGTTTGATGGTGGAGAGTGACGAAATCCCGAGGATCAGCAGCGTCAACATCAACAAGTTGGCTGCGGTCGGGTGTTTGGCGAAAAAACGAATCATGAGCCACTCTCCTCTGGATTCGCCTCGCTGCTGGCTTCTTTCAACTGCATGCCTTCAATCGCAGGCAATAGGTCGTTGACGATCAGTTTTTGCCCGTGGCTGAGTTCGCCATCGATCACCACTTGGTTGTCGCGGCGGAATAACACCGTGACCGGCACGATGCGCAAGCGGTTTTGCTCATCCATCAAATAGATTTTGTTGCCATGCAGCGCACGCTCGGGGATGACCCAATTGGGGTTGGCTTGTCCTTCAATGTAAGCGCGAACAAACATGCCATTGACCAGTGGCGGCAATGAGGTTGGATTGAGCTCACGATAGTCTTGTTCTATCTCCAAAATCACCCCAGCGGTGGCTTGGTTGGCATCGACCGTTTCGCTCACCCGCGCCACTTTGGCTGGCCAACTGGCGCTTAAATTGCCGCTGCTCAGCTCAATGTAAGCTTGAATAAAGGTCATGTCCGGTTGCGGAATGCCCGATTCGTCGCGCGCGAACTCGCCCAAGCTGGCGGCGAGGGTTTGCATGTCATGAATCGAGAGCTGTGCTTCCACTTCCATCACATCAATACCGTGCGCGGTGACCATGGTTTGCTGCTGGTTAACCACCTGATCTTGTTCGATGTCCACCTGCGCGATGCGCAGATCGTACGGCAGGGTGATGATGGTTTTTTCCAGTGCGCGCTTGGCTTCATCCACCTTGGCGTTGTTGACCTTGATCAGTGCATCTGCCACCCGTTTTTCGTCCGGCATGAGGGCGATTTGGTTTTCAATGTCGAGCACCAATTTGCGCTGGGAAAGGGTGGTTTGTTCTTGTTGATCGACATCCGATTGTGAGTTCAGCCCTTTCTTACGCAAGTTCTGTTTGCGTTCGAGCTCTTTTTTGGCAATCGCGAGGCGGTTGGATTCGATCTTCAAACTGCTTTTGAGGTTTTGTTCTTCTTGATTGAGCTTAGCCAAAGAGGTTTGGGAAGATTTGAGGTCGGCTTGAGCTTGCACCAGTTTGAGTTGGTAATCGAGCGGGTCGATACGCAAAATTTCTGTGCCGGCTTTGAGTACTTGCCCTTTCTCTAAACGCGGGTGACGGTAGATCACCTTGCCCGAGACTTCAGCAATCGCCTTCCACTCCACTTTGGGGGCCACTTTGCCAAAACCAATCGCCAAAGGGGCAACGGCTTTGAGTTCCAGCGGCAGGGTTTCTACCAAGCGAGCGCGATCATCAGCAGGTTTCACTGGCAGTTCGGGTTTGAGTTTGACCGCCAGCACCAACACCAGCACGCCCACCGCCAATGCGGGGAAAAAGAGCCATTTTTTATTGAGGGTCATGGGCTGCTCCTGAGTCCAAAAATCCGTGTTTCATCAGTTGAATATTGTGTTCAAACAAGCGGTTGAGAAAAGCTTCATTCAGTTCAATGCCGTGAATCGCCAGTAGCGCAGGGGGCGCCATAAAAGGAAACACCATCAAGCTGATAAAGGTGATGCGCGCTAATTTTGGGTCTACGCCTTGGCGCAATATGCCGCCTTCTAACAAGCGATCGAAGATCAACCCTTGCATCGGTTGGGTGATGTCGTTCATCACTTTTTCCATTAATTTGCGCTGGGTATCGGAGGGTGCCATACGCATCACTTGCGCAATCAAGCGGGGAAACTGAGGCACTTTGACCATTTCACGGTAATAAGTGCGCATGATATCGAGCAGGTTTTTCTCTGAACTTTCGAGCACTAGGGCTTGCATCTGTTTTTGCATCGGCGCGAGGGTTTCTCGCAGCATGGTCTCGAACAGCCCTTCTTTGCTGCCAAAGTAGTAACGGATCATCGCCACATTCACGCCTGCTTTTTGCGCGACTAAGCGGGTGGAGACGTTGTTGTATTCCATCACAGTGAACAACTCGCGTGCGTGGTGAATCAGCAGTTGCCTTGTGTCGATGTTGTGCGTTGGCCGTCCTCGGCGTGGGTTGAGTTCCGTCATCAGCCGCCCTTCAAAATTAAACGTGTGATGAATTATAGGCGGCTGAGTCTGACGGTGATACGCGAATAATTAATCAATATTTCATCAAGTGATTAATTACACAAAAATAGTGTCGAATGGCGGTTATTTTGCAGGCGCGCCGACAGAGGCTCGGCGGATCAGCATGGGCAAAAAGAGCTTGTGCTCTTTGCGCTCAGGTACCTCACCATTGGCCAATTGTAGCGACATTTTTACCGCCTCGTTGGCCATCACCTGAATCGGATAGCGAACCGTGGTTAAGCGTGGGTAGATATAGCGTGCCACGTGGCCATCATCAAAGCCAATGAGCGACATCTCTTCAGGAATGCGAATGCCGTTTTCCAGCAACAACGAGAGGCATCCTGCGGCCATGTAGTCGTTGTATGTCGCCAGCGCGGTGATGGGGAGGTTCTTCGCCATGATGCTGATCATCGCCTGCTCGCCGCCGGTTTCGTCTGGCTCACCATATTCAATGTATTCATCGCGGATCTCGATGCCGTTGTCGCGCAAGGCATCTTGATAGCCCGCGAGGCGATCTTTGGCGTCGTCGATGTTGTGGCTGGAACAAATATAGCCAATGTGTTTGTGACCACTGCGGATCAAAAACTCCGTCGCAAGGTAGGAACCGCGATGGTTGTCGAGCGCAATGCAGCGCGATTCGATGCCTTTCACGACCCGATTGATCACTACCATAGCGGGAATTTCGTCCGCCAGTGAGACGAGTTCTTGGTCACTCATGCCTTTGCTGTGCACCACCAAAGATTCACAACGGCTGTTGATCAACAACTCAATGGCGTTACGCTCTTTGTTGGCGTCGTGATAGCCGCTGCCAATCAACAACTGTTTGCCTTGTTCGCAGGCCACGGTGTCGATGGCTTTGACCATGGTGCCAAAAAAAGGCGCAGAGACGTCATTCACCAAAACGCCAATGGTATTGGAAGATTTGCTCACCAGTGCACGCGCGTTGGCGTTGGGACGATAGCCCAAAGATTGCATTGCTTCTTTGACCGCGACGATTGCCGCTTCGCTGGTGTGAGGGGCGTTATTGATAACGCGTGAGGCGGTGGCTATGGATACGCCAGCCAGTTTTGCCACGTCTTTGATGGTCGCCATAAGGGATTACTTTTGTTGTTATTGTTCGTTTACGCCGCCATTTAACACCGCCCACGGTGATAACTCAAATGGCAACCGAATAAATGTCGGATAAGCTCAAGTTTCGAGAGGATTTTTCACCGGAGTGAGTCAAAAAAGCCCTGCCGGTAAGGGCAGGGCGAGCGCTAGGCGCAGTTGGGGGTTATTTTTTGTTGGCGTATTTCATCGAATCGAGCGCGACCGCGAAGACGATGATGGAACCTTTAATAATGTATTGCCAGTATGGGCTGACGCCGATGTAGGTCATACCGTAGTTGATGACGGTGAAGATCAACACACCCGTGACAACACCAGCAATGCTACCGACACCACCGGCAAATGAAACGCCGCCGACCACACACGCGGCGATGGCATCGAGCTCGTATAGGAAGCCCAAGTTGTTGGTGGCACTGCCGATACGGCCAGCTTCCAACATACCGCCAAAGGCGTAAAGCACACCAGAAAGGGCATACACTTTCAACAAGGTGAGGGGGACGTTCACACCAGACACTTTGGCCGCTTCTGGGTTGCCACCCACGGCGAAAATGTTTTTGCCAAACACGGTTTTGTTCCACAGCACCCACATAAAGACAATGGCGATGATGGCGTAGAAGGTGATGTAGGAGAAACGGAAACCACCGAGGTTGATAAAGCCTTGCGTAAAGGTGGTGAAACGCTCGTCAAAGCCCGCAATCGGAGAGGCGCCCACGGCATCGTAGTAAAGCGAGTTGATGCCGTAAACGATGATCATAGTGCCTAATGTGGCGATAAAAGGCGTTACTTTCAGGTAAGCAACGATAACGCCGTTGACCAAACCGATGATGGCACCGATCAAGCACACGCAAATGATCACCGCGACGATGGGCACTTCGCCAATGCCTGGGAACACTTTGTTGACGTTATCGATCGATTGCAACAAGGTGGCCGAAATCACCGCCGCCAAACCCACTTGGCGGCCGGCGGAAAGGTCGGTGCCTTGGGTGACAATCAGGCCGGCGACACCGAGAGCAATGATGACGCGCACGGAAGATTGAGTCAGGATATTACTTAAGTTTCTCAAGCTAAGAAACGATGGCTCTTGAATAACAATAACAGCCAGTAGAATAAGGAGAACCGCGTATATTGCGCTCTCTTTTAAATGCTTTAATGCGAAAGATTTAACAGCGTCCATAATTCATTCCCTAGAGATAGCGAGAAGCCAGTTCTAATATTTCATTCTGTGAAGTTTCTTTGGTATTAACGATGCCCGCTGCGCGGCCATTACTCATGACTAATATTCGGTCTGTAATACCCAGTAATTCAGGCATTTCCGAAGAAATAATAATGATGCCTTTGTTTTTCTTGGCTAATTCGAGAATTAATTGGTAAATCTCAAACTTGGCGCCAACGTCGATCCCGCGTGTCGGTTCATCCAGCATGAGGATTTCCGGTTGCGTGAGTAGCCAGCGGCCAATGATGACTTTCTGCTGGTTACCCCCCGACAAAGAGCTGATGTGGGTTTGATGAGAGGGCGTTTTCACGCGCATGGAATCAATCACCCACTGCGTGTCACTCTTCATCTTTTTGTCGCTGAGTAGGCCCATTTGGGTTTTGTACTCATCGACGTTGGCCACCAACGCATTGAAGGTGATGTCGAGGTTGCCGTAGATGCCGGTGGAGCGACGTTCCTCGGTCACGAGGGCAAAACCGTTGTTGATCGCTTCATGCGCATCGCGGTTTTTCATCTCACGACCATGCAAGCGAATGTGCCCTTCGCTGCGTTCGCGTACACCGAAAATCGTTTCGACGATGTCGGTTCTGCGTGAACCCACAAGGCCCGCAACGCCTAAGATTTCGCCCGCTTTCAGTTCAAACGACACATCTTGAATCGACGGTTGGTTGAGCGCGGTGAGGTTTTCCACTTCCAAAATCACATCTTTCGGTGTGTTGGTTTTTTCAGGGAAGCGATGCGTTAATTCGCGACCAACCATCATGGCGATGATCTGGTCCATATCGAGCCCTTTGAGAGGGCGAGTGTCGACCCATTGTCCATCGCGCAAAATGGTGATTTCATCGCAGATAGCAAAGATTTCTTCCATCTTGTGCGAGATGTACACCACGCCACAGCCTTTCTCTTTCAGCTTGTTGATGATGGTAAACAGGTGGCTGACTTCTTTTTCCGTCAGCGATGAGGTGGGTTCATCCATGATGACGATTTTGGCGTCATAGGAGAACGCTTTGGCGATCTCAACCATCTGCATTTGTGACACGGATAAGGTCGCGACTTTGACTTTAGGATCGATATCGATATCCAGTTCGGCAAAGATTGCTTTGGTATCGCGATACATTTTATCGTGATCAACAAAGAACCCTTTCTTTGGGTAACGACCGAGCCAAATATTATCCATGACGGAGCATTGTTTTACTTGGTTCAATTCTTGGTGAACCATAGAAACACCGGATTCCAATGCTTCTTTTGATGAGGTGAAATTCACTTCCTTACCGAGAAAGAGAATATTTCCTTCATTCTTCTCGTAAATACCGAATAGACATTTTAATAGTGTTGATTTGCCAGCCCCATTTTCTCCCATTAATGCATGAATAGAATGAGGGCGAACGTTTAAATTAACCTTATCTAATGCCTTTACCCCAGGAAACTCTTTACTTACTCCTGTCATCTCCAACAGGAATTCATGTGTTTGATTTACCATGGTCTCTCTTTATTTCGTCAATGGGCGGACAACAGAAATGTTCTCTAACGACAGTGTGACAATGAAGAAAGCGCATAGGGGGAGCACGCTCCCCCGGGCACTAAATTAGTTCAAGGTATCTTTATCAACGCCAACATAAGGCACGCGAACAATTTTGTTCACGACTTGCCAGCGAGTGCCTTCAGCAGGCTGTTTGCCATCGGCGAGGTTGCGTGACAGTTCAAAGGTCGCTTTCGCTTGGGATTCCGCATCGTTGAGTACGGTACCCGCCATGTCGCCAGATTTGACCAGCGCCAAGGCTTCAGCTAGGGCATCAACACCGTACACAGGCAGTTTCACGCCCGCGCCGCGCAGTGCTTCTACCGCGCCCATCGCCATGCCGTCGTTGTTGGCAATCACCACTTCGATTTTGCTGCCGTTAGGGCCAGAGAGCCAAGCGTCCATTTTGTCTTTCGCCATCGCGGTATCCCACATGCCCGTATCCATGTGCAACTCTTCGGTTTTGATGCCGTTTTCATTGATGGTTTGCACAGAATACGTGGTGCGTGCTTCCGCATCTGGGTGGCCAGGTTCGCCTTTTAGCATTACGTACTGCAGTACGCCATCGCCGTTTTTGTCCCATGCTGGGTTGGCTTTCCACGCTTGCGCGATGAGATCACCCTGAATGATGCCCGATTCTTTTGAGTCGGTACCGACGTAGTACGCTTTGTCGTAGCTCGCGAGCGCTTGTGGGCTTGGTTCTTTGTTGTAGAACACGATAGGCACATCGTCCATTTTCGCTTTTTGGATGATGGTTGGCGCGGCCGCAGGGTCAACCAGGTTAATGGCCAGCGCTTGCACACCACGAGCCAACATGACGTCCACTTGGTCGTTTTGCATCGATTGGCTGTTTTGCGAATCGTTCATCAGAATGCGAGTGCTTTTGTCTGATGCCGCTTCTTTTTCAATCGCTTGGCGTACAACCGACATGAAGTTGTCGTCGTACTTGTAGATAGTAAATCCAAGGGTGGTATCCGCTAGAGCTTGTGTTCCAAAGCCTACACCAGCAGTGAGCAGAGCAAGTAGAGTAACCTTTCTCATAGAAAAATCCTGATTGTTTGTTATTGGTTTGCTGTAGGGGTAATTCGTTATCTGCAATTAATTTTATAATTGGTGAAAACGTTTACCCTTTGAGTATAGTGACAAACGAATCAATTAATGTGAACTAGATAAAAATTTCACCAGATTTGTAATTGAATGTTAATGTTTGTAAGGGTTTTGTGATTTGAGTGTGGTTTTTTATCTTGCGTGTAAACGTTGGTCAGAAAGGTAATGATCGAGAGCAAAAAACACGCACTAAAACGACAAAACCAAGCCTTAGACGTAAAATCAAAGGCTTGGCTTATCGGGTTTGGCCTAGAGGGAAAGCCTAGTGGGAAAGCCTGGAGGCGAGCAAACGCTAGCGTGAAGCCGGGCTAAATCGCAACTGGTAGCGGTAGTGTTTCTCCGTTAATTGGAATTCTTTGTGCACACTTGGGCTCCAAGAATCGTCACCGCCAACCCCCATGTGCTGGTGGTCTAGACGCAGGTAAATCCGCTCTTGCGCTAGCAAATCATGGGTATGTTTCGCTTCTGCCAATTGTTGCTGAGCGTATTGGCTAACACTGAACTGGAAATCACCCGAGATGGCCAACTCGTTCACTTGCAGCCACTGCGTGCCACAACGCAGGCCGCTGTCGGTTGGGAAGATGTACGGTGTGTGCATCTGCGCCAGTGTTTGAGTATGTAAGCCAAAACGTGCTGCGGCTAAGCGATCTGGGTAGTTTTCAAATGGGCCTAAGCCTTGCCATGTGATCGGCGTGTCGGCTTGGTGAAGCGGCAGTTGCAACTCCAAGCCAATACGCGGCATCGGCGGCAGAGCATCTGCCAATGTGACGTCGACATCCAATAGCATCTCGCCATCGTTGCTGAGTGTGTGCGTCCACTGGGTAATGGCTTGCACGTCGCCGCCAAAGTGGTAGGCAAACGTGGTGGTCACGACCACGGCGTGAGCGAGCGTTTCGCTCTCGCACTGGACGCAATGACGCTCCCACTGACCAATGCCCGCCATCTCCCAGCGGCACACCCAAGCATTGGGATCAACGTTATCCACTTCACTGATGCCGATGTCGTTATCCAGCGGGGCGCGGAAGAAGTTGTCTTGCGGCGCGGCCAGCATTTGCGCTTTGCCATCCACGTTCCATTCCATCAGCAAACCGCTTTGGCTATCCCAGCGCCATTGATGCTTTTCATCCAGACTGCTGACCACAATGGCGTGGCCGTTTTCGGTCAGCTTGGGTGCAGGCTGTGTGCGCAAAGTTGGCATGGCAAGGCCAGCGTGATTGCGCAGCGCCATTTGCTCTGTCGCCACCACATGGCCAGCGGGAGCCCATGACGTCGCTTCAATAAGGCAGATGTCGGTATTTAAGTAGTATTGCGCCTGCGCTTTTGGCGTGAAATTCAGCGCAATTTCAAGGCGTGTTTGGCTGTCAGCCTCTACGCTAAGCACCTGTGAACCCGTTTGGATGACTTGGCCATTTTCCAACAGTGACCAGTTCAATTGCTCGTTATCAGTGGTACGGAACAGGTTCTCGTTGGTCACCAACAGTGTGCACGCTTTTTGGGTTTGCTCTTGCAGCGAGACGGTGATCATGCGCTGGCAGTATTTTGCTTCTTGCAACGTTGGATGCACGGTGCGATCGGGGAAGATCAAACCGTTGATGCAGAACTGGCGGTCATTGATTTCATCGCCAAAATCGCCGCCGTAAGCCCAGAAGTGCTGGCCGTTTTCATCCCATTGGCTCAAGCCTTGGTCGACCCAATCCCAAATAAAGCCGCCTTGTAGGCGTGGGAACTCGCGAAAGGCCGCCCAGTATTCATCAAAACTGCCTAGGCTATTGCCCATGGCATGGGCGTATTCGCACAAGATCAATGGGCGCGTTTCGTTGGGGAGAGAAATCCATTTTTTGATTGGCCATTTTGGCACCGCTTCATCGGCAACAAGGGTATTCACGCGAGCGTACATCGGCGCAATAATGTCGGTTGCCGTGGTGTTTGAACCGCCGCCTTCGTATTGCACAGGGCGTGACGGATCAAAGTTTTTCGACCAAGCGTACATCGCATTGTGGTTGCTGCCGTGGCCCGATTCATTACCTAAAGACCAGATGATGATTGATGGATGGTTCTTATCGCGCAGGACCATTTGGGTGTAGCGACTCATGTACGCGTGCGCCCATTGCGGATCGCTCGATAAGCGGCTCATTGGCTGCATGCCGTGGGTTTCAATGTTTGCTTCATCACACACGTACAAGCCGTATTGGTCACACAGTTCGTACCAACGCGGATGGTTCGGATAGTGAGCGGTGCGCACTGCGTTGAAGTTGTATTGTTTCATCAGGCAGATGTCGCGGATCATATCCTCTTCTGTCATCACATGGCCCAGCTCAGGATGATGCTCGTGGCGATTGACCCCGCGGATCAGCAGCGGCTTGCCGTTGAGCTTCAATTGACCCTCGCTGATTTCCACTTTACGAAAGCCCACAGGGTACGCTTCGCTCTCGAGATGCGTGCCATTTTCATCCAACAGTGAAACAACTAAGCGGTAGAGGTTCGGTGTTTCCGCCGTCCATTTCTTTGGCTCGCGTAGGTGTAGGGTTTGGAATACCACATCATCATTCCAAGTGCCCCGCTCGTCGATGCGACGGTTGTGTGGGCGAGCGATGTTTGGCTCAGTGACCGCTTGTGTACCCTCAAACAATTGAACCTGTACTTGATAGGTTTCTGGCGCTGCAATGGTGGTGACGATGGAGAGCGAGCCGTCGCGATAGCAGGCGTCGAGCTCCGGCGTGATGAACACATCTTCAATGCAGTGTTGTGGTTTCGACAGCAATGTCACGTCACGGAAGATACCGCTTAGCCACCACATGTCTTGGTCTTCTAGATAGCTGCCATCACACCAACGCATCACCATGACCGCGAGCGTATTTTCCCCCGCCACGAGATGCGATGTGAGATCAAACTCGGCAGGCAAACGGCTGTCTTGACTGTAGCCAACCCAAGTGCCGTTACACCAAAGATGGAACGCCGAATTCACACCGTCGAAGATGATGCGTTGGGTGTTGAGCAAATCTTCTGGCGACAACGATACCCTAGTGCGGTAGCAACCGGTTGGGTTATCACTTGGTACAAACGGCGGGTTTACGTCAAATGGGTATTTAATATTGGCGTAAATGGGTTTGTCGTAACCTTGCAGTTGCCAGTTAGACGGCACGGGGATCTCATCCCATTCCGCGTCATTGAAATCGGCCTGCGTGAACTGGCCATCCACCTGCTCTGGCGCATCAAACAGTTTGAATTTCCATTGTCCATTTAGCGATTGACGCTGGGCGTGAATACCATCGCGAGCATGGGCCATATCGCGAAAACTGGCGAGTGGGCTATGTGCCTTTAGGCAGTGAATGTTTACGGATTGCGGGTTTTCCCAGTCGCGTCGTTGGAGAATTTCTGAAAATGCAGTCATGGCTTTCCTACTTAACTCTTTGTTTCTAATTTTGTTTTGCTACGGAGTTTGAGTCCGAAGCGAGGGTGTCTTTGCTTTTGTTGTGAAGCGTT
This sequence comes from Vibrio vulnificus CMCP6, assembly GCF_000039765.1. NCBI lineage: Bacteria > Pseudomonadati > Pseudomonadota > Gammaproteobacteria > Vibrionales > Vibrionaceae > Vibrio > Vibrio vulnificus. The sequence goes on from NC_004460.2 coordinate 1,462,775, forward strand.
ATTTTGCCAATTGCTTCACGAGATAATCTTTTGCGTGGGTAAAGCCTTGCTCACCCGCTTGATTGGCAATTGCCGCCGCTTGTTTTACGTCGTTGTCTTTGAGCGCTGCATCGATTTGAACTTGGTACAGTGTCCATTCGTCTTGTGCTTTAGGCGATGCAGCAGGGGATAACTCTGCTTTCGCGGTGTCGTTGGTTTGCGTGCCCAATTCCGCCAAAAGCGTTAATACCGCGTTGTTGTCGGAGGCACTCGCCGTGACATCAATAACGCCAAAAGGTTGGAACTGCGCTGTGAGCGGAAGCTGTTTATTGCCAATGACGTTTTGCCTTTCTGCATAAACTTCTTTTGGGTGCTTGCGAGTCAATTCCATGCCAAGCATTGTCGAATCTGAAGCGATGACCACGTATTTCGCGCCATTAAGTGGTGGGTTCACCGTGATCACTTGTTCAACACGCTCTAAGCCGCGCATGCCCGTTGTGTGGTAGTTAAAGTCTTTCGCCGAATAATCCGATAGAAGCTGCCATTTCGCGTCGTAAATCATGATATTCGCAGCAAATAACGAATTGTTGTCAACATAAGAGCGAACGAGCAGTGAAAATGGCACGTCAGAAGTGATTTGGTAGCTCATCACTGGAAGCGGTTGGGATGAAGCAGAATCTGAAGAAAGTAAAACCGCACTACTCAAGCTTGGCAGATTTGCATCCATAACCACCTGTTGGTGGAAAGGAATCGATAGGGCGGTCAGAGGCAAAGTATCTAACGTCGAGCAACATTGCGGATGGCTCAAATCGGTATTGAAAGTTTGCTCTGGTAATCCACTACACGCGCTAAGAGACAGAGCCATGAATAGAGTTGCTAGCGGTTTTAGTTTCATCTGCGTTGTCCTTTGTGGGGTGAGCGAGTTACTCACCCCGTTGGGTTCAAAAATAGTTGCGGGATTGGGTTACCACCATGTTTCGACGTTGAAGCCAAAGGTGATTTCGTCAATGCTTTGTCCACCAGTGCTGCGAGCATGGCCGTAGACTTCGCCGCCACGGTTCCACTCGTCGGTTTTCTCTGAGTAGGTCGCGAACAAGCGCAGTGATGGACGAGCCCAAACGCCTTTGCCAGCTTGGAACATTTGCGCCACAGTCACTTTGTACATGTCGTTGGTACCAGCGCCGTTTTGTGCTTCTACTGATTCGTAGCCAACTTCAAGTGCGGTGGCCATGTAATCTGTCCAGCTGTACTGAGGACGAGCGCCTACACTGAACCATTTCTCACCTTCGTTGTTGTCCAGGTTTTTGTTTTGGTAAGCGATGGAGTACATCACTTGGAAATCTTCATTCACGTTAAGATCGCCAGAGTTGAAGAGACGCCAGCTGTAACCATCGTGCTCTACGCCTGTGTTGTATTTACGGTTTGAGCCACCTTCAGCACTCATCAAACCGCCTGCAAGCGCATCCGTACCGTATTGGAAAGCGAATGTGTTTGAACCATAGTTCCAAGCTTGACTGTAAAGTGCCGAAAGCATGGCACCAGAAGTGGTGATGTCACTGTCGTCATAGCTAGAGTTTTGCGTGAACACGTAGTTCAAACCGACCGTAAGGTCTGCACTGTCACTCAGTTCAATGCCGCTTAAACGTGCGTCGATGTTGTGTAAGCTGCGGCCATCTGCGCTGGAGTTTGGCGCCATCCATGCGATGTGACCTTTAGCAAAACCAAGATCCCAGTTTTCAATACCGATACCTGTGCTCGATGTATCCCAGTATTTAATGTCGATCATGTGCACTTCATGACGACGGTAAAAACGTTCGCCCGCCCAAACAGTGGCATCCGCTTGGTCTTCAAACAGGCCGTGACCCGCTGACCACATTTGGATCACGCTAACGTCACCCCAGCTTTCACCGCTACCAAGGTAAAGGGTGGTATCAAAGTACGCTTCACCTTGTTGCCAAACATCAGCTTTCAAGCCTGCTTCCCACCAGTTCAGTTCGTTACCCAAACGGTAGTTACCATAACCTTGACCAGCACGAATTACATCGTTGCGTTCGCCTTTGCCACCATTGTGTTCATCGTTATCGGTGTAAATGTTGCCCCACTTGGCGTAGCCAAAGTAAGTGATGTTCTCCACTGCAGCCATACCAGCAATCGGTGCTAGGGCGAGGGTGAACCCAAGCGCTCTGACAAGCGTCTTTTGTTTCATGAAGTGTCTCCATTCTATTTTTATGGATTTATTTTTTATTGGTTTGAGTCCTAACTCGCTGCGCAGTGTAAATAAACTATGGAAACGTTTTCATGATGAGCTTGGCATTTTTGTCGTAATGAGGGGGTAATTACCATTTTGTGTGATTTTGATCTCTTAAATTGAGGTTTCAAGCGCGATTTCAGATTGATTTTAAACCATGCAGGTTGGGAGCGTTTACTTTGACTGGCGGAGTTTGGGTTGGGGTATTGGAGTTGATGTTGTTTAAGATGCTGATTTAAATTGGCTTTTAGCTAAGGAAAGGCAGTTGTTAGGAAGAAGAGGAAAGAGCGCCCAATTGAAATCAACTGGGCATGTGAGACAAGGAAGCACATACACCAAGTGGTTCGCGGGCGCACTGCACACGAGCATTTGCTGTATCGTCAAACTGGGATTTTGAGTTAGGACCCAAGAGAGACACTTCATAAAGAATCTCGAAGCCTCAAGAATACGGTTGTCGGCTAACCACTTCAAGAGGTGAGGAGTTTAACTGAATGGTCTGTAACCTTATTTATGATTTTGTTGTTGTAAGGCAATGAATTGAATGGTGAAAAAGTCCTTATAAATCAACTTTGTATTTGAGTTTTTGTGCAGGGCTTTAAAGAATTCAGTAACCAAAGAATCTGAAGTGTTTTGGCGCTGATCGCTGCGTAATATAAGAAGGAATATAGCGTAGCGGGCGATGGCACAAGTTTGAAAAATGGCTGGAAACGTTTTCATGATTTTGCAGTGGCTCACAGATTATTTTGTCCGTTTCATTATGATGCGGCGTAATTTCTCGTTTTTAGGTAAGCATGATGACGAACAAAACAGTGATTGAGTTAAGTGGTCGGGAAACTCAGTTGATGGTCGAGCTCGGCGAATACGCGGAGATTCTGCACTGGGGAAACAAGGTTCAGGGGGAGCTTGAAAGCGCTCGCGTTGCACTGCATCGTCCGGTGCCATATGGTCGCCTTGATACTGATGTTGCGATGACACTGCATCCTGAGCTTGGCCGCGGTGTGTTCAGTAGCCCCGGTGTGGAAGGGCATCGTGAAGGACAAGATTGGGCACCCGTGTTTGTCATCTCCCATGTTGAACACGGCCAAGGTTCCATCGTGATTCAAAGCGAAGATGCGATCGCGGGCCTTCGCCTGACAACAGAGCTGACTCTGGATCAGCATGATGTGGTCAAAACGCGCCACACACTCACCAACATTGAAGCGGGCCTATACCAAGTGAACCGCTTGGCGAACACTTTGCCTTTGCCTGCCCGTGCGAACGAGTTGATGACCTATTACGGGCGCTGGGTTCACGAGTTTCAAACCGTGCGTCAACCTTTGCTTCAAGGGGGCTACCAACAAGAGAACCGCCGTGGACGCACTTCCCATGAACATTATCCCGCATTGGTTGCTGGCAGCGCGCATTTTGACGAAATGAGTGGCGATGTATGGGGATTCCATTTCGCATGGAGTGGCAATCACAGACTGCGTGTGGACGTGAAAGCTGACGGTCGCCGTTATATGCAAGCGGAGGTGATCTATCTTCCAGGTGAAGTGGCACTGAAAGAGGGCGAAAGCCTGACTACGCCGTGGTTGTACGCAAGTTACAGCTGCTCGGGTCTTAACGGCATGAGCCACCATTTCCACTCACACGTCCGTGATTCGATTTTGCCTGAGGATTTTGCGAACAAGCCTCGTCCGATCCACCTTAATACGTGGGAAGGCATCTACTTCGATCACGATCCAGAGTACATCATGTCAATGGTAACCCAATCGGCGGAGATGGGCGTTGAACGCTTTATCATTGATGACGGTTGGTTCAAAGGGCGCAATGGCGACAAAGCCGGGCTAGGGGACTGGTTCTTATGTGAAACCAAGTATCCGAATGGTTTGCAACCGATCGTCGAGCACGTCAACAAACTGGGTATGGAGTTTGGTTTGTGGTTCGAACCAGAGATGATCAACAAAGATTCAGATTTGTATCGCACGCATCCTGATTGGTTATTGGCCGTTGAGGGTTACGACCAGCCAACCGGTCGCAACCAGTATGTGATTAACCTGCAAAACGATGATGCGTTTAACTTCCTGTTTGAGCGGTTGGACCATTTCCTCTCGACTTACAACATCGCTTACATCAAATGGGACATGAACCGTGAAGTGGTGCAGCCAGCGCATTTAGGCCAAGCGGCAGCGCACAATCAAACCCAACGTTACTACCAGTTAGTCGATAAAGTTCGTGAAAAGCACCCGAACGTCGAGATTGAATCTTGCGCGGCGGGCGGTGGCCGTATCGATTTTGAGGTACTGAAACGTACGCATCGATTCTGGGCGTCAGACAACAATGACGCACTTGAGCGTCAAACCATTCAACGCGGCATGAGCTATTTTTTCCCGCCAGAGGTGATGGGCAGCCATATTGGTGCCAGCCATTGTCACAGCACGCGCCGTCGCCATAGCATCGAGTTCCGCGGGCTTACGGCACTGTTCGGCCATATGGGGATTGAGCTTGATCCTGTGAAAGAAGAGCAAGCGGAAAAAGAAGGTTTTGAGCGCTATATCAAGCTGCACAAAATGCTGCGGCCACTGCTGCACAGCGGCAGAACTTGGCGTGTACCAACCGATGATAAAGCACATCAAATTCACGCGGTGGTGGCAAACGATCAATCGCAAGCGGTGGTGATGATTGCTCAGCTAGCGATGCCGACGAACTCTCTAAGTGGGCATTTGCGCATACCGGGTTTAGATCCACAAGCGATATATCGAGTGACGGTATTGGATAAACCGTCTAACTACGATGACATCGTGAATTACCAGCCGCCATGGACTGAATCGGGCTGTGAACTGTCTGGCGCATGGTGTGAAGAAGTTGGCTTAACCATGCCAATTCTTGATGCAGAAAGTGCGATGTTGGTGACGTTCGAACGTATTCACTAAGCCATTCCTATTTAGACGATTTTATCGTTTCTCATTGGTTTTCTATCGCCGTACAGACATCAGGTTTGTACGGCTTTTTGCGTTGTTTTTTATTAGTGGGGGTGAAATCGTTTTCATGCTTAACGAGCGTAAAGTGCTGATAAAATGGCGTAAATGACACAATCTCCTGGCATTAATAGGTCCAAATATTGTTCGATATCTCATTTTTAAAACTTGTCTGTAAACGTTTCCATAAAGCGGTTTTTGATCACAGTAAGGCATTCAGTGTGTGAGTAGCATTAGCATCGAAAACTAAATAAAAGACGTCGACGTTATGAATTCTAGTTAGGGGAATGAATAGCAGTACGACACTAAGGAATGATTATGTCTGAAAAAATTACGCTACAAACCAAACTGTCCTACGGTCTTGGTGCACTCGGTAAAGACTTTGCTTGTGCACCTATCTACATCTTCTTAATGTTCTACTTTACGGACGTGGCCGGCTTGTCTGCTGCTTTCGTGGGTACCATCTTCTTAGCCGCTCGTATTATCGATGCGATTACTGACCCAATGATGGGGGTGATCGTCGACAATACACGTTCTAAGTTCGGTAAGTTCCGTCCTTGGATTGTGATTGGCACGCTGTTAAATGCGATTGTCTTAGTTGGCCTTTTTAGTACGCACATGTTTGAAGGGACAACGCTTTACATCTACGCGGCCGCGGCTTACATCCTTTGGGGTTTAACTTACACCATTATGGATATTCCTTATTGGTCAATGATTCCTGCGCTATCAAGTTCTCGCCAAGAGCGCGAGAAGCTGGTGGTATGGCCACGTTTGTTCGCGAGCCTTGCATGGTTCATTACGGGGACTTACGGTCTGCACATTGTCGGCGAGCTGGGTAACGGCAACCAAGGCGACGGTTTCTTTAATGTTGCTATGTTGATTGCCGTTCTGTTTGTGATGAGCGCATTCTTGATTGCGCGTAACGTCAAAGAGAAAGCGGCGCCGGCAAACGCGAAACCCGCAGAGAAATTCAGCTTCAAAGATGTACTGACTATCATCGGTAAAAACGACCAGCTTAAAGCGCTAATCGGCACGGTTCTCTCTTTCCAAATTGCGAACCTATTGGTGGGTGGTTTTGCGATTTACTACTTCTCTTACGCGCTGGGTAACGCAGAGCTATTCCCAGTTTACATGGCGGTGGCAGGCGCGGCAGAAGTAGCGGGGGTGTTCTTGTTCCCTCGCATCGCTTCTCTACTACCACGTAAACTGCTGTGGCCTATCGCTTGTGGTTTCCCAATTCTATCTTGTGTGCTTCTGCTACTGATGGGCTTTGTTGCGCCAGCTAACGCTCTGATGATTGGTATGGCGGGTGCGGCAATTAAGTTCGGTGTAGGTATCGCGAACGCACTGCAAACGGTCATGCTGGCGGACGTTGTGGATTACGGTGAGCACAAAACCGGTCGTCGTAGCGAGAGTGTTATCTTCTCAGTACAAACCATGCTTGTGAAATTCGCAGGCGCAGCAGGTGGCTTCATTGTCGGTGTGGGCTTGTCGGTTGTCGGTTACGTCCCTAACGTAGAGCAATCGTCAAGCACCATCATGGGGCTTGAATTTATGATGATTGGTCTACCAGCCATCATGATGACCATCAGTGGTGTGATTTACCAACGCTACTACCATCTGCATGAAGGGTTTGATAAGTCTGCGGTTGAATCTGAGGTAAAAGGAACGGGTTCTTTGGCTCAAGCCTAACCCGAACAAGTATCAGTCTGGCGCAGCGCCAGACTGATGTCATTGCTTTGCATTGATGATTCCGTGTTACCGTTAACGTTTTTATACTCACTTTGCTCAAATAGCCTCTTCGCTCGTCATCCTCGCGAACGCGGGGACCCATCGTACAGTGACTGCCTTGGCTCAGTGTTACGACTGTGTTTACGTGTTGCTGTCGGTTTGGTCTATGTTGCGGTAAGTGCACTGGCAAAAGCTTCATGCGGTGGACGCGGATGAATGGATTCCCGCGTGCGCGAGAATGACGACAAGTGATGTGACTCGGTGTTATTGCATTGTCGTTGCTGCTGTCAGTTTGCGATTGCTCAAACAGTACCGAGTTCACTTCCTTTTACGGGTTATCGTTCCACACCTAAGCACAGCTATTTAGTATCACTATTTGATACCAGTCGTGCCAAATTTCTAGTTCATCGAATTTTAAGTTGTTATGGGGGATTCCGACACGTCACCATTTAATGTCTACTTTAAGTAGAAAGCAATATCAGACACATGGAATAATAGAATGTTAAAAATTATAATAAATGGCGTTAAGGAAATTAGATCAAAATCTCAACTCTTTTTTCTATCTCTTGGCTCACTTCTTCTCTCACTATTTCTATTCTATTTATTTTCACTACCTCAAATTTCACTTCTAATCTCAGTCGAGAAAGAAATATCAGGCTATACAAACTTTGATATCGTATGCAAGTCTAGGAAACCACAAGCAATAAAAATAGCTGAATACTCATTAGATTTAGATTACGAAAAATGTAAGGAAATACAAAAAACCAAAGGAGAAATAATTATAAAAGTTTATGAGTCAGAGTTTTACTCGAAAATATCTGAACTATATACCAATAACATCAAAGTAATAAGCAAAGACCACTCTTATCGCTATTACTTATTTTCCATATTATTAGGATTACTTTGGCTATCAATAAGCCTTCTACTTCTAACCATGTCAGTAATATATGCTATTTACTTTCTCAAAAGATTAAAATGAAAATGGATGAAATATGTCCATATATGGGCGATGAAGAATGTGTTGAAAACAGAACAACAAACAATGAGGCTTGTATCCCCTATGGGAAAGGGTATAGCAATGGCTCTCGCCTCATTTAGCGATTAGAAAGCGATGCAGGCTAATTCCCCGTGAATCTGCCACTCTCGGTTTGTCCCAACTAAAAGTCAAAAATCGAGCAACCGTTGGCAATCAAATGCGCCGAAATCACTGGATAATAGCCATAGCGCCATCATTCATCGCCCCATCTTCTGTTTGTGTATGAGGACAACATGCCAATCCCCTTTAGCTCATCGCGGCTTTGCTCTATAATTCGCACGCTTTTATCTGGGACAATGCAATGATTTCAAAAAACCAACTAAAACTGCTTCGAGCTTTGGGGCAAAAGAAACAGCGCAAAGCGCTTGGCTTATTTCTGGTTCAAGGTGAAAAAAATGTCCTTGAGTTGGCCAACAGCACGCTCAAGGTGAAACAGGTGTTTGCCACGGCAGAGTTTCTACAGCAACATGCGGTTGAGCTGGCAGGTTATGAATGCATTGAAGCATCGCTGGACGATTTGACGAAGGCGAGCACGCTGGTGAGCAACAACGCGGCGATTGCGGTGGTAGAAATCCCTGCGATTGAAACGCCAAAAGCACAAGGTTTGATGATCGCCCTTGATGGTGTGTCTGACCCCGGTAACCTTGGCACCATCATCCGCGTGGCGGATTGGTATGGCATCAAACACATTATTGCCAGCAGCGATTGTGCCGACCCATACAACCCGAAAACCATCAGTGCCACCATGGGCAGCTTTGGCCGTGTGCAGGTGAGCCTGGTTGATCTGCCCAGTTACTTAGAGCAGGCAAATTTGCCAATTTATGGTGCGTTTCTTGAAGGGGAAAGTGTTCACAAAACGACGTTCTCAGCGCAAGGCATTTTGCTGATGGGCAGTGAATCTCACGGTGTTCGTGAACAAGCGTCGAAGCTCGTCACCGACAAGATCACCATTCCGACGTTTGGTGGGGCAGAATCGCTCAATGTGGCGATGGCAACGGGCATTATTCTCGACAATATTCGCCGTCAGCACAGTTAAGCGTATAGTTTTGCTGCTGTGAAATAATAAGTGGTTTCAATAGCAAACCGTTTACTTGAAATAGCAAAAAAGCGTCGTGGAATACGACGCTTTTTTATTGAATCCGTTTTTCTCGAATCTGGTTAACCCATCGATTCGCTGGGAAAACTTATCTTTCGAGCATGTCCAACTTGTTTGGCACGCCATTCCACTTTTCTGCCTCATCCATTGCTGGCTTCACTTCGGTTTGTACTGGCCAGAGCTCGGCTAATTCCGCATTCAGCTCTTTGTAGATCACTTGATCTTCTGGCAACTCATCTTCTTGGAAGATTGCCGCGGCGGCACACTCGTCCACACACAAACCACAGTCGATGCACTCGATGGGGTTGATCACCATGAAGTTCGGCCCTTCGTGAAAGGCATCCGCCGGGCAAACGGCGACACAATCCGTGTATTTACATTGGATACAGTTATCAGTTACCACAAATGCCATGACATAGCGCTCTTTAGTTCAGTGAAACACATTCTTCAATGACACGTTGCGGTCAAAAATGAAGAAGGGGGATGATACTGATCCCAAGGCAAAATTCAACATTGGTGACGGCGATTGTTATGGTGAACTTTGCTTCGTTCTGGTTTTTAGTATGACCCAGTTCTGCTTTTTGTATGACATAGAAAGCAATTTCTCGTAAAATGCGCGCCATTGTGAGCTGCGCTGGTTGTTTTTTTTAGAAGGAAATGATCCAGCAAGGCTAAGACACCAACTGTAACGAGATATCCCATGATACGTTTAACTGAACTTCGACTTCCTCTCGACCATGAGGAAGGCGCGCTTCTCGAAGCCATTACCGCCAAGCTCGGCATTTCCGCAGAGCAGGTTCTTTCTTTTTCCATGTTTAGACGTGGTTACGATGCTCGTAAAAAGACCAACATCCAGTTGATTTACACGCTGGATATTGAAGTGGCGAATCAAGACAAGTTGTTAGCGAAGTTCAGTAACGATCCCCATGTTCGTGAAACGCCGGACATGGAATACAAGTATGTGGCTCAAGCGCCAGCGAACCTCACTGAGCGCCCAATCGTGATCGGTTTTGGCCCTTGTGGCTTGTTTGCTGGCCTTGTGTTGGCGCAAATGGGTTTCAACCCAATCATTGTTGAACGCGGTAAAGAGGTGCGTGAGCGTACCAAAGATACCTTCGGTTTTTGGCGTAAGCGTACGCTGAATCCGGAGTCAAACGTACAGTTTGGTGAAGGCGGTGCGGGCACCTTTTCTGACGGTAAACTTTACAGCCAAGTGAAAGATCCTAATTTCTACGGCCGCAAAGTGATCACCGAATTCGTTGAAGCGGGCGCGCCAGAAGAGATCCTCTACGTGAGTAAGCCGCACATCGGTACCTTTAAGTTGGTTACGATGATCGAAAAAATGCGCGCGAAAATTCTTGAGCTCGGCGGTGAGATTCGCTTTAGCACGCGTGTTGACGATATCCATATGGAAGATGGCCAAATCACGGGCGTGACGCTGTCTAACGGTGAAGAGCTGAAATCTCGCCATGTGGTGCTCGCTGTCGGTCACAGTGCGCGCGATACCTTTGAAATGTTGCATGAGCGCGGCGTTTATATGGAAGCGAAGCCGTTCTCTGTCGGTTTCCGTATCGAGCACAAACAGTCGATGATCGACGAAGCGCGTTTTGGTTCAAACGCGGGCAATCCAATTCTCGGCGCGGCAGATTACAAACTGGTGCACCATTGTAAGAATGGCCGCACGGTTTACAGCTTCTGTATGTGTCCGGGTGGCACGGTAGTAGCGGCGACCTCTGAAGAAGGCCGCGTTGTGACAAACGGCATGAGCCAATACTCACGTGCTGAGCGTAACGCCAACAGTGCGATTGTGGTGGGCATCTCTCCTGAGATCGATTACCCGGGCGATCCGCTCGCGGGTATCCGTTTCCAGCGCGAGCTTGAATCCAATGCTTACCGTCTTGGTGGTGAAAACTACGACGCACCTGCACAGAAAATTGGTGACTTCCTAAAAGGTCGCGATCCAAGTGCTCTTGGTGACGTGGAGCCATCATTCACGCCAGGTATTAAACTGACGGACCTTGAGAAGGCGTTGCCACCCTTCGCTATTGAAGCGATCCGCGAAGCGATTCCCGCGTTTGATCGCAAGATCAAAGGTTTTGCGTCTGAAGACGGTTTGCTCACCGGTGTGGAAACGCGTACCTCTTCTCCTGTGTGCATCAAGCGCGACAAAGAATACCAAAGCGTTAACCTCAAAGGTTTCTACCCAGCGGGTGAGGGTGCAGGTTATGCTGGCGGTATCCTTTCTGCGGGTATCGACGGCATTAAAGTGGCCGAAGCCGTTGCGCGTAGCATGGTGGCTCAGCTAGAAAACGCCTAGTTGAAACGAAGTGAAATAGAAAAAGCAACTCCGAAAGAGTTGCTTTTTTTGTCGATTTTATTTGGTTAGAAGCCGTAATTCACGTTGAGCTCGACGGTTTGCTCCGCGCCAAACCAGCAGTTGGTCTGGTTGTAGCATGAGTAATATTGCTCATTGAACAGGTTGTTCACCACCAAGTTAACTTGCGCGCCATTGAGTGAATCACTCGCGCTGCCCAGGTCGTAACCAAGCGAGAGGTCAGCGACCGTGTACGATGGCACCTTGCCTTGGGTGTTGGTAGCATCCATTTCCATTTCGCCCACATAACGCACACCACCACCAATACGAGCACCACTTAAAGCACCGGAAGTGAGGTAGTAGTTCGTCCAAAGATTTGCGCTGTGTTTTGGCACATAAATCGGTGTCGTTCCGACAAGCGTGGCATCGGTGGCTTTTTTCACTTCCATATCAAGGTAGGTGTAAGAGGCCAGCACATCCCAGTTATCAGCCAGATAGGCTTGCCCTTCAAGCTCGACACCTTGAGACGTTACTTCGCCCAATTGGATCTTTGCACGGAACGTTGGGTCGTTAGGGTCGGCGGCAATGGAGTCAAATTTGGTAATGTTGAAGTAAGACGCGGTCAACGTGTTGGCCATGTCTGCAGACATGTACTTAAAGCCCACTTCGATCTGCTCGCCCGTTTGCGGTTTCAAGCTCTTGCCGTTGATGTCGGTGCCTGCCGCGGGTTCAAAGCTGGTGGCATAGTTGGCAAAGGGTGACAGGCCATTGCCAAGCTCATATAAAGCACCAACACGATAGGAGAACTGGTTGTGATCGGACGTTTCTTTGCCATCATACGTTGGCGCAGTACTTGTCTTATCATCGTGGGATTTGAACAGATCGTAACGTCCGCCTGCCAGCAAAATCAGTTGGCCGTGGCGTATTTGATCTTGGAAATAGACGCCCAGCTGTTCAAAGCCAATATCGTGGCGCTCTGAATAGACTTCGTTGAGTTGGCTTTTGTCTAACAGATTGTTGTTTGGTTGATAGGCATTGAAGGTATAAAAAGCAGCGTTGCCAGCGAACTCTTTGTATGAAGAATCCCCATCGAGATCTTGGTAATCGACGCCAACCAGCAAGTTGTGCTGCCAATTGCCCATCGTCACTAGACCAGAAAGCTGGTTGTCTATCACCACACTCTTGTAACTTTCATCGGTAGTATAGATATTTCGAGACAGCGCACCCGTCGCCGCTGTAAAGCCGGTATCAAGGTGATAAGTGTTCTCTTGGTACAACGAGGCATCGGTATAACGGGCATTTTGTAGAAATGACCAGTTGTCATTGAACTCGTGATTGAGCTTATAGCCAAGCATGAGTATGTCACGCTCGAAGGTACTCCAATTGGTATCTCCCATCGAGACCGAAGGCGATTGTCTTTTCACCACTTCAACAGGCATGGAAGAGTTGATGCCCATGGCGGGATCGTTCTGATAGTAAAGATTTACGTTGATCAGAGTGCGATCGGTTACTTGCCAGTCGAGAGACGGTGCGATGAGATAACGTTCTTCATCGGCACCGTTGACTTGGCTATCTTGCTTACGTGCCATGGCCACCAGTCGGTAGGATAGGTTGCTGTCACCGATTTGCCCGGCAGAGTCCAGCGACGCTTGTACAAGATGACGCGAGCCCGTTGCCAGCCCTACCGATGTGCTTTGTTCCTGTTGCGGTGATTTGGCAATGATGTTGACCATGCCGCCCGGAGGCATGGTTCCGTAGAGCACCGAGGTTGGGCCTTTAAACACTTCTATTTGCTGAATTGCGACTGGGTCAATTTGTGGATGCAAGTTCCAGCCTGCTAAGTAAGGCAAGATCAAACCATCGTAATAGTTCTGGTTGTTTGTCTCAAAGCCGCGGATAGAAAAGTTGTCGTACATGGTGACCGCAGCACCTTTTTGTTCCGTCACTACGCCCGGAGCATAGCGCAGGGCTTCATTGACCGATTTAACACCGCGCTGATCCAGCAGTTCTTTATCAATGATCGTCACACCTTGTGGTGTCTCCTCGGGCTCCAACGCCGTTTTGGTCGCCGTATTGCGATAGACCTTGCCAAGCACCGTAATGGTTTCAAGTTGGGTCGTTTCAAGCTGAGCGTTTTCGATGCTGCTTTGCTCGGCGGCAACAAGAGGAGTGGTAAACGTAGCCATGATCGCAAGCGCGATAGAGGAAGTTTTAAATGGAGTTGTTGTGTTCATAGTGTCCCTAAATACCAATGCATACTTAATGGTAGTAATTCTCATTTGCATTGTATTGGGCAGCTCAAAAGATAGTTAACAATTTGGTGCAACTTCAACACAAACTTAAAGTCACTTGTTGATATACATGAGCTTGGATAACCTCATACTTTTTGGATCGGTACCCAGTACTCCATTTCAGCATTGAGTGAGTTGGGGTGATAGTCAGTGGGGTAGACTTCCAGTTCATAACCATCTATGCCGCGATAGCCAGAATTTGGCAGCCAATGAATAATGAACCATTCCAGCGTTTTCGGAAGTCGCTCAATCGGGCCTTTGTGTTTTACGATCGCGTAAGTTTGTTGGGGTACTGCCAGCGTTTCGAGTTGATCGGAAATCAAACTGGGCAGTTCTGGAAGGGATATGTTCGAATCAAGTTCGATACCTGCCCAATACTTGATGTGGCTACCATCGAAACTCGCTTGAGTTACATCCACGACACCAAGTCTTCGGTTCATTAATGGCGGAAGGTTTGTGGCCGCTTCTTCAAGGTTTTTCCAAAGCAGAGGGACGACTTGTGCGAAATTGGGCTTAAGAGAAAATAAGCCATTCATTTCCCCACGAACCCCTTTCAGCAAAAACGCCTCTTTGGTGTCGACTTTCACTTCAACAAACGAGCTTGCATTGATGCCTGCGTGATTAATTTCTGATATTTCGATGGGTTTCTTTAGGCCAAAGCGTTGCGCTTGCTTGCGATAGAGGCGAGGGCTGTAGCCAAACAACTGCTTGAATGCGCGGCTAAAGGCGATCTCGGAGTTAAAGCTAAGGGAAAGGGCGATATCAATGACTCGCTGATCCGTATCCAACAGCATTTCAGCGGCAGTGCTCAGTTTCAATTCACGTACATAGTGCGCGACGGTTAAGCCCGTTTCCGCTTGAAAGACGCGTTGCAATTGCCAGCGTGACCAGCAACTTTGTTCCGCAATTTCTTCCAGAGACAGCGGCGCATCAAGGTTGTTATGAATGAACGACAACACCTTGCTGATGCGATTGAATGTCGATACAGATCTGTCTCTACTTTGTGCTGTTGCCACAATGAATACCAAGCATACGGATTGAATTGTACCTCAACCATGAGGGTGGCATCAGAGTACAACTGTTAAGTCAATCAAAAGAGAATGGTTATCATTTTGCACCGTATTGTTAAGTTTTACAATTCCTGTTGCGTTAAGGTATTGGCCAACTCACACTCGATATTAGTTGTCTATGCGCCCAGAATGGCTCAAACGTTTTTGGTTTCGTCCACCTCCACCCGCTATTTATCAATTAATTTTCACGCACTCGAAGCAGGTTTCCCCCTATTTAAAAGGCTCATTCGGAGAGTTGCCGAAAGCGTGTATCTTGGTCGGAAATCCAAACAGCACTGCCATCATACAGAGCATTTATCACCAGCTTACGCAGGCTAATCCAGAAGCGGGCAGCAGTTACTGGTTAACGCGTACTTGGGACTTGCTCTGTTGGCAACCTATCTATCTCAGTTTTCTCTCCATCTATGGGTTAAAGTCGTTGCCAGATTTTGCGCACTTTGGCCAGTTCCAGCATCGTGGCTTTATTGCGGGATACCGCTTTGCCTCTGAAATGCACTGGCATGGCGAGCCGGAGGTATTGGTCCCGAGAGCTGGTGAGCAGTTATTAATTTTGTTTGAGCAATACCGTCAACAAATCAACCACTGGACACGAATTCGCCCCGGATTTAGCAACCACTTGCTCGCCGATTTGATTTTAAGTTGTCTGATCAAGCTTCAAACCATGAGACCTGAACTCAACAATGGCTATATCGAGCAGCAAGCGAAACTTTGGTTGGATGCGTTTCATTTATCTGACAAACACTTAGCGAGTCTCATCCAAGAGGAAACTGAAGGCAGGCTCAAACACATTAGGATGAGCTGTTGTTTAGCATACAAGTGCCGCAACGGAACCCTCTGCCAAGATTGCCCCAGACTTTCCACGAACAAACGTTAAAGGCTTGTGAGCTGGGGGAATGCCAGTGTTTTGGTGATCGACTCTATCACGTTGAGTTTGAAAGGGGCGAGGAGGTGAATGCTGGTGCCTATTATTTAATGCGAGTCACATGAAATCTACAAAATAGTTACTTTCACAGGTGACTTAAGTACGTCTCATTTTTCTGAATGAAATGAGCATTTGATCTGAGGCTGTGAATTTTTAATTTAGTATTGATATTTGCAATGACAAGCCTGTTTGACAAATCCATAAAACTGAATGCGAATGTCATTAAAGGGCTGATGGTGATTTTTATCAGAGGAAAAATATCATTATTAAGTATCTTATTGATGGTTTTAGAGGAAAACCCAATTTTGTAAGCAGAGCTCATGCTCGATATCGAGTTGATGAGCACCTCTATGAATTCTCCTTTCCCGATAATTACTCTAGTTTTAAATACTATCTTCAGGAAACGAACTTAGACGTACTTAACGACAGTGCCGATCCCAACTTTTTTGAGCATAAAGTTGATCTGGGTTTCTTCTCATATCGATTTCACAACGTCATTATCAACCCTATCGATCTCTATAATAGCCAAGGCTTACTGCTAGTGATCTTGAGGCTTAAAAAAGTGCCACAATCATTTGATGGCATTGAATCGTTAAACGCTGTGATAGAACAAGAATATCTAGACTTTTATCATGATCCTGTACCAGTAGAAAGAACGTTGCGTGGTCGGCATACCGAGGATATGAATCACGCCTCTGAATATGCAAAGAAAAGATGGGAGGATTATTCGGATGATGAGGATAAGAAATCAAGAGATGCCTATATTTTAGGGAACTACATGAGGGCCTATCCGCCAATAAAATGTACATCTATTACACTTGGTAAACATACATATTCTAAGTACGTTGAAGGTGATATTAACTACAAACATATTTTCCAACGAGTGTACAACCTTCCGCTCAAAGACAACTATATGTTGAGCTTTTTGTTTAAATATCGTTTAGAAGGCGAAGCGTCTAAGAAAAAATTCCGAAAGTGGCTTCTTTCTTCGGATGAAACGTTTGAACATAAAGTCCTTGAAACGCTCGAGATATCTCGTTTGGTCGATCCCCAGTTAAACGCTATTTTCGCTAAGTGATAGATATATTATGTTTATTAAAAACTTTCGAGATGGTTTTAGAGGTAAACCTAATTTTGAAAGATTAGAACTAGCTCAATATAAAATAGATAATTATTTCTACGAGTGCTCATTTCCAAGCAATTACTCTAGCTTTGTCTATGAGAGGGAGTGTGTGTCTTTACCTATATCTAATGATGCTTTTGTTAATGATGGCCATGAAGACATTGTTCATCTTGGTTTTGTGTCCTATCGATTTAGCAATGTCATTAAAAATCCTTTACTTCCATGCAATAGTCAGGGTTTGCTACTTGTGATCGTAAGAATAAAACAAGTAAAAGAAAAAATTGATGATGTTGAATCCCTTGGTCGTATTCTTGAAAAAGAGTATGTTGACTATTATCACGACCCAAATCCAGATCATAAAAGCCAGCGCGGAAGGCATACGGAGGATATGGAAAATGCATATAGATACGCTAATAAAGTTTGGGGGAATTTACCAGATAGTGACGATGATTCTATAGAAAGAAATGACTATCTGCTTGGTTCGTATCTGAGGTCATATCCGCCAATAAAATGTGAATCTGTGAAAATAGGAAAATACGGTTATTCTAAGTATGTAGAGGGGAACATCGATTATAAAAATACCGTTAGAAGATTCTATAATTTGCCTATTAAAGATAACTATATATTGAGCTTTGAGTTTAAATATCGTTTAGAAGGCGAAGCGTCTAAGAAAAAATTCCGTAAGTGGCTTCTTTCTTCGGATGAAACCTTTGAGCATAAAATACTCGAAACATTGGATATTTCTCGTTTGGTGGATGCCTCTACTGAGAACGAGATCGCGTTCATCTCAAGCCAAGGTAAGCAGTAGATTCGGCACATGGTTATGTTTCGGGGCTCATTGAGCCCCTTTTGTTACTTAATACCTAATCGCTTGGCTAGACGATGAAGGTTGCCACTGTCGAGCTCTAGTTGCCTTGCGGTGGCGGCCCAGTTGCCTTGGTTAGACTCTAATGCTCGTAAGATAAGTTTTTTTTGAAAGGCGTCGGTTGCCTGTTTCAAACCGATGTCGCTGTGAATTTCGTGTTGAGCTTGCGAGGCTGCAACGGTTGGCATCATGGGAGAAGTCGGCGTTTTGATGTCGAAATCTTGCGAGATCAGTTCGATGTCCATTTGCGGCGTGCGCGCTTTGGCCAAAACGGCGGCGCGTTTTATGACATGCTCCAACTCGCGTACATTGCCCGGCCAGTGGTACTCCCTAAGCTCTGCGACCAGAGAAGGGGAGAGCCGAACGCTGTGTAAGCCGAGTTTGCCTCGGACTTGTTCAGCAAAAAATCCGGCTAGCAAAATCACATCCTCTTCGCGCTCGCGTAGGGGTGGCACATGCAACGGAAAGACACTGAGCCGGTGATAGAGATCAGCACGGAAACGCCCCGCTTTGACTTCCTCATGCAGTACTCGGTTGGTTGCGGCGACGATACGCGTATTAACGCGAATATGACGATCATCACCAACGCGTTGAATGTCGCCATATTGCAGCGCTCGCAATAGCTTGGCTTGTAGCTCTAACGATAATTCACCCACTTCATCGAGGAACAGCGTGCCACCATCGGCTTGCTCAAATTTCCCTTTGCGGTGGCTGATGGCGCCAGTAAATGCCCCCTTGATGTGACCAAAAAGTTCGCTCTCCGCTACCGATTCCGGCAGCGCTGCACAGTTGAGGTAAACCAAGTTGTTTGACGCTCGGTCAGAACGATGATGAATCGCATTGGCGACCAGCTCTTTGCCCACTCCAGTTTCGCCCATGACCAGCACAGACAGCTCGGTGTTGGCGACCGCATCAATCTGATCTTGCAGTGTTCTCATCCCCTGTGAGTTACCGATGATCTCATTACTGAGCGTGCGCTTCTCGGCGTAAGATTCACGCGGCAAGCTGGCTTGGGTTTCCAACTGTTCCAAAAGCAGCGCGGTATGCAAGCCACCGGCGGCCAACGCACTGATAAAACGCAATTCTTGGTTTTTTAGCTGATCAAATTGGTTTGGGTCTAACGCATCGATGGTGATGGCACCAATCAGTTGGTCATCAATCAGCAATGGTAAACCAATGCACGAGTGAACGTGGAGTTTGCCTTGGTGGTTGGTGATCAGGCCATCGTAGGGATCGGGCAAAGTGCTTTCAGAGGGAAAGCGCACAATGTCTCCTGCTCGCGCGATGGCTTCCAAGCGAGGATGCTGTTCAATGGAGAAGCGTCTGCCAAGAACTTCTTTGGCCAAACCATTGATTGCTAACGGCTTAAAGTGTTGATCTTCAAATAAAAGCAGCGCAGAGGAGTCGCAATTGAGTACGTCGCGAATGGTGGTGAGCAGGGTATCGAATCGCGCTTGGCGTGTGAGCGCAGAGTTGAGGTCCTGAGTGATGTGCAACCACTGGGCGATAAGCGAAGTCATAAGGTCATACCAATAATGTCAATATGACAATTGTAGTGTCTAAATGACAAAATTCAATAGTGTCATTTAGACACTGTTAAAAGTTGGATTGATTTTAACTTATTGAAATATATTGGTTTTAAAAGTTGGCATGGTCGCTGCAATAAGAATAAGTAGATGTTTAACCAAGAAAAAATTTTCACTTATTTTGCAAGGTAGTAATCATGACGATTCATGTAAAAAACAATATTCATTGGGTAGGACAACGCGATTGGGAAGTACAAGATTTTCACGGTACAGAATACAAAATGACCAAAGGTACCAGTTACAACAGCTACTTGATTCGTGAAGAAAAGACCGTACTGATTGACACGGTTGATCATCGCTTTAGCCAGCAGTTTATTCAAAACCTGCAAATGGAAATCGATTTGCAAAGCATCGACTTCATTGTGATTAACCATGCTGAAGAAGATCACTCAGGCGCACTTTCGGCGCTGATGGAGAAGATCCCCAACACACCAATTTACTGCACAGAAGCCGCAATTGATTCCATTGTTGGTCATCATCACCACCCTGAATGGAACTTCAAAACGGTCAAAACGGGTGACAGCATTGATATCGGTAATGGCAAGCAATTGGTGTTTGTTGAAGCCCCAATGCTGCATTGGCCAGACAGTATGATGACGTATCTGACTGGCGATGCAGTACTGTTCAGTAACGACGCTTTCGGCCAGCATTACTGCGATGAGCGCTTGTTCAATGACGAAGTGGATCAAGCGGAGTTGATGGAGCAGTGCCTTCGTTACTATTCCAACATCCTGACGCCTTTTAGTGCTTTGGTGACGGCGAAGATTCAGGAAGTGCTGAGCTTTAACCTTCCTGTCGATATGATTGCCACCTCACACGGGATTGTCTGGCGTGAGAATCCAACCCAGATCATCGAGCAATACTTGGCTTGGGCGAATGACTACCAAGAAGACCGCATCACCATCTTCTACGATTCCATGTCGAACAACACACGCATGATGGCCGATGCGATTGCTCAAGGTATTCACGATGTTGACCCGAGTGTTGCCGTGAAAGTATTTAACGTTTCCAAGCAAGATAAGAACGAGATCTTAGCCAATGTGTTCCGTTCCAAAGGGATTCTGGTTGGCTCTTCAACCATGAACAACGTGATGATGCCGAAAATCGCTGGCATGTTAGAAGAGATCACCGGGCTGCGTTTTAAAGCGAAAAAAGCCGCGGCTTTTGGTAGTTATGGCTGGAATGGTGGTGCAGTTGATCGTATCCACGCGCGTTTAACCGATGCAGGGTTTGAGACGGCGATTAGCTTGAAAACCAAGTGGCGTCCGGATGGAAAAGCGATGCGAGAGTGTCGTGAGCATGGTCAGCAGATCGCCAAACTGTGGGCCGTTAAAGATAAATCGACCTTGAGTACGCCTGTAAATGCCTTTCAGTCAGCAACACCAATCGAGGGGATCGAAGCGCAGCAACCGTTAACAGAAACCACGCCAACCGCAGACGCCGCACATTCAGCCGATTGCCAATGCATGGTTTGCACCGTTTGTAATTGGGTGTATGACCCCGCTAAAGGGGAGCCCAATCAAGGCATTGAAGTGGGCACCACTTGGGCCGATGTACCGGATTATTTCCTTTGCCCAGAATGCCATTTAGGCAAAGACGTTTTTGTTGAATACCAAGGGTAAGGAGGGTGTGATGTCCGATCCCATTATCATCATTGGCAGTGGTTTTGCTGCCTACCAGTTGGTCAAAAGTGTGCGTCGTTTAGACGCACATATCCCAATTCAGATCTTCACTGCCGATGACGGTGCCGAGTACAACAAACCGGATTTGAGCCACGTGTTCAGCAAGCGTCAAACCGCGGCAGACTTGGTGGTGAAAAGCGGCGAGGCATTTGCCGAAGAATACAACGTGCAACTGCACGCTCACACGCAGGTCGAACGCGTGCTGACCCAGCAACAGCAAGTGGTGGCTAATGGCCGTTGCTACCCTTATTCCAAACTGGTGTTTGCCACCGGAGCACAAGCGTTTGTGCCGCCGATGCGTGGGGATGGTCTGGCAAAAGTGATGACGTTGAACTCGCTGCAAGAGTATCAAGCGGCTGAGCAGCCGTTAAGCCGTGCTCAGCATGTGTTGGTGATTGGTGGCGGATTGATTGGCGTGGAGATCGCGCTGGATTTGGCAACCTCCGGCAAACAGGTAACGGTGGTGGAGCCCAATGCACGCCTGTTAGCCAATTTGCTGCCGGAGTTTATTGCTCTGCCATTAGAACAGCAGTTGATGAAGCATGGCATTCAGTTGGCGCTAAATAGCCGTGTGGAAAGCGTGACAGAGCAGGGTCAAACGTTGGCGATTGCGCTGCACGATGGACGTGAGTTTGCCGTGGACGCGGTACTATGCGCGGCGGGGCTCAAAGCCAATACCGCTGTGGCGCGAGAAGCAGGGTTGAGCGTTGAGCGAGGAATTTGCGTTGATCATCAGCTCAACACATCCGATCCGCACATCTATGCCTTAGGGGATTGCGCGCAAATTGAAGGGCGTATGTTGCCCTATTTACAACCGATTGTGCTGAGCGCCAATGTGTTGGCCAAGCAGTTAGTCGGTCAAGAGGCACGGTTGACGCTCCCACCCATGATGGTGAAGGTGAAAACGCCAAGTTATCCCATTCAGTTGGCCGGCGATTTTTCGCCAGAATCGCATTGGCAGGTGCAGCTTTCGCCAGAGGGTATCGTGGCTAAAGCGCAAAGCCCACTGGGGGATTTTACTGGCTTTGTGGTCACAGGTGAGTATGTAACGCAGGCGTTCCCATTGTTGCGCGAGCTGTCTCAGCGCGCGAATGGATAAGTAACAAGCAAATTAAAGAGGACAGACGATGTCACATATGCGCATTCCAAAAGAGTGGACGATTCAACGCTCCACCCCATTTTTTACCAAACAAACCGTGCCAGCAGCGCTGCTGACACACCACAATACCGCGCAAGGGGTATTTGGCCAGCTGTGCGTGATGGAAGGGACGGTCACGTACTATGGTTTTGCCAACGAAGAGGCAACGGAAGCAGAGCAAGTGGTGGTGATCACCGCGGGGCAGTTTGCGACCAGTCCGCCACAATATTGGCATCGTATCGAGATGAGCGACGATGCGCAGTTCAATATCAACTTCTGGTCGGATCGTGATAAACGAAGTGAGGTGATGTTCCACGCGAAAACGGAGTGAGAACCATGAGAAGCCGTGTTGCTGGTCAGTGGTTACCATCAACACGGTATGGTTTTATGCTTGTTGTGTCTCAAGCTTACTTGATTCGGCTGAAGGTGAAATTCTCATCTGAGTTAGTAAAGTTGAGGCTTTCATTGTCTGTTACCGTGACAGTTGCGCTAAACATGGGGCTATCTTTATCATATAAGCCGCCCGGACCGTCTGCTTCGCTAGTGATGCTGGTGACGGTGAACACACCACCATTGAGGCTAAAACTACCAAATTCGCCGGATGTGGCCATAACCGCTTCACCATTGTAGGCTTCTTGGTTATTGCTGTGCACAATCACATATTGATTATTTGGTAGTATGGTTAAGATGTTATCGCTGCTAATGTCATCTTCTCTCAAGTACCAAGCACCCACCATGGCATTACTGCTGTCGGTGATTTTGCTAAATTGAACCTGCTCACCGGCTTCATCAGCGAAAGTGATGTCTAGAGTCGTTTGTGTGGCCTGAACTTCGAGAGTGATTGAGCCAAAGTCGTCTGCTAATCCGCCGGAGTTATCCGATTCACTGGTCACGTTAAGCGCCAACATTTGCGTGGCAGGATCGTAGGTATAAGTCCCGTATTCTGCCGAGCCCGCAGGTTGGTCGCCATCGTCAGGAATGTCGGAATGTTCGTGCACTATGATGTAGTTGTTATCGTTGAAAAAGGTCAGCACATTGCGCTTTCCTGCGCCTTCACTCAATAACCAACTGCCGGTCAATTGGCCTTTTAAGGTATCGGTAAAGTGAGCCTGAGCGTCCTCTTCGGTGACTAAGGTTTTACTTATGCTGGTTAAAATGGCGCTAGCATCTGCGTCAAAGCTATCACTGCCGACATCTAATCCTGTGCCGACAAAAGCATCCTTACTGGCATCGCTAATGGTGATGCCATCAGAGAGATCACCGTTTTCGTCTAGGCTTTGCAGCAACTGCAAAATGTTAACTGTAGTGGTGGTTGCGAGTCCGCCACCGATATCAGCTGGCGTCACTTGAGCAGCTGCTTTGACGGCTGGAAAGGTGAGATCGCCAAGGTAAAAGGTGACCGTTTCACCTTCTAAATATGTAAATTTGCCGCCTTCTGTGGTCACACCTTCACTAATGGTTGCGGTGCGATAATTCATGCCGATAACGGGACTATCTAGAAAGACACCCGTTTTGGTTTGTGGTGTCGGGGTAGATGAATCGCTACTGCCGCCGCAGCCAGCCAAAGCAAGTGCCACACATCCTGTTAGTAGTCGTATTTTCATATGTGCTCCAATCGGTTTTTATTTTGCACAAGGCAACCCTTGTCTTGTCATCCAAGCTTAGTATTTCATCGAGAATTTTGCCCAACAATACCCATATGGGTAATGCTGTTAACATTTCTCACATTTATTTGACATTGCCGAGTGGGGGTTTAATACTTTTTGCGCAGTTGACTGCTTCTAGGTTGATGGGTGGATATGAGTCAAGTTGATCAGATTGATATTGTAAAACAGATTTACAGCACCATTGAAAAGCCAGAATTATGGCAAGAGGTGTTGGTCCGCCTGAGTGAAGTATTAGGGTCTTCGCACGCATTTATTGCTAGCCGATCGAGTGTTGATCATTCGCCGTCTCGGTTTGTTGCCCATGGCTTTGAATCTGGCCATTTTGAAACCTATCAAGAGCATTTCTATAAAGTAGATTTGTGGACGCAGGGATTGGCACAGCACGATGCCAACCAGTTTCATGCTAGCCATTTGGTTTGCAATGATAAGGACTTTGTTGGTTCCGAAATTTACTCGGATTTTGCGAAGCCGGCGGCAATCAGAAATTCAATTGGCTGTTTACTCGCTAAACCGGATAGCCCATTGATCACCGAAATTGCGTTTATGTCAGGGCCTGACACGGCTTACTATTCTCAGCAGCAGGTGGCGGCTGCCAATGCGTTTCTTCCGCATATTGATCACGCTTTGGGAATGTCACTGCGTATGCAGCAGGCCAACGCGGCAGGCGCTCAAGATGCGTTACTGGATGTGTTGCCTGAAGCCATTTTTGTTTGTGACCACCATGCTGAGCTGCGTTACTTGAATGCATCGGCTCAAGTTTTATTGTCTAACAGCACGTTGTTTCAATCGTCGACTTTCTTTTCACGTCGATTAAGCTTCGCTTCAGCGCAGACAGATGCTCAATTTAAACTCGGTTTAAATCAATCCGCCGCTATCCTTGGCGCAGAGTTTGATAAGCGTTTTTATGCTTGGGATAAGCATATTGTTTATCGAGTGACATTAAAGCCTTGGTTTTACCAAGTCGTGACACCGATTGGACCACACAATGTCGCTTGTTGTTTAGTGGTGGTGCAAGCTTGCGCGAGTCGGTTAAAAATTCATCCTCAAGAAATCATGTCTTTGTTTTCATTAACCTTAGCGGAAGCGGAAGTGACCAGTTTACTTTGCTCTGGCTCTTTGGTTGATGAAATTGCCGTGCTACGTGCTGCAACCAGCAACACGATTCGACAGCAGATTAAAGCGTGCCTAGCGAAGACCGCAACCCGTAATCAGGCTGAACTGGTTGCTAAAGTCATTCGGAGTTTTACTCTGAGTTAGAGTACTCGGTGAGCTGAGTTCAGCAACCAAGCCTTCTTTCGCATCCAAAATTGGGGCGAAGAGCGCCCCTCGAAGGTGCTTAACTCAACGCTCTTGCCACTCGGCCTTGGCTGGTGATGGTGTAGTGTTCACAGTAAGCGGGAATGAACACCGATTGGCCCTTTTTGAGCAAACAACGTTCGCCATTAGCGTGGTTGAGTTCGAGATCGCCATCCAGAGGCAGCAAGATTTCCGCGCTGGAAACGTTGATCGTCAGCTTTTCTGCTGGCGGTAAAATCGCAAATTTAAAGTCGGCGACAGGAATGGGGTAGTGCAGGCTACCGTCACTCAGGTTTGGCTCAAGGTGCAGTTGTTCCAACGGCTTGTGTATGAACTGAGTGCACGCCACCAGTTCATCAATATCCATGTATTTTGGCGTTAAACCCGCGCGCAACACATTGTCGGAGTTGGCCATGATTTCTAAGCCCGTGCCATGCAAATAGGCGTGCGGTGTCTCGGCGTGCAAGAACATCGCTTCCCCCGGCTGTAAGGTAATTACATTGAGCATCAATGGCGCGAACAAGCCGATGTCGTTGGGGTACTGTTTTTCCAGTTCAACAATCAAGGCAAAGAGCGGCAAATCAACCTGTTTTGCTTGGTGGATCAAGGCCTCTACGGCGTTGGTTTTCGCTTCGCCTTGCAATGAGAGTAAGCCAGAGAAAAAGTCACTCAACCCTGGTTCGGTTGGGTTAGTTGAGAACGCATCCACGAGGGAGCTCAACTCGTCAATCGCCAGCTCGGTGAAGACATTGAGAATTTCATCGATAGCGCGAAAGCCGTTCATCGCGTGGTATTCGGTAAGCGCGTAAACCAGCTCTGGCTTGTGGTTTGGATCTTTGTAATTGCGGTTGGCGGCGGTCAACGCAATACCTTGCTGCTCTTCACGGGCAAAGCCCAATTCAGCTTGCTGCTTGTTGGGGTGCACCTGAATCGACAGCGCGTTTTCAGCGGCGAGAATTTTAAATAGATAAGGCAGCTCCCCAAACTGTGCGGCGGTCTGCTCACCTAAAATCAGCGCTGGATTTTGCGCAATAAAGTCAGACAATTTAACTTGCTGACCTGCCATCGTGACGCATGAACAACCATTGGGATGCGCTCCCATCCACAGCTCTGCTTGGGGTTCATTGGTTGGATTTTCGATGGCAAACAATTGCTGCATGGCGGTTTTGCTGCCCCACGCATAGTTTTGTATCGGATTGGTCATAGGGAAAAACACCGCCTGCGGCAGGGTTGCTTGCGAAGCTAGAATCTCAGACATCTTTCTTGCCTTCAGAAAAGTTATCTTTAGAAAAGTGACCTTCAGAAAAGTCACCATCGGAAAGATGGCTTGAGCGTGCGCCCAAGCCATACGGTGAAAAGAGGGGAGTTAAGCGGTTGCGGCCGCCAGTTTTTGTGCGCGGATTTTCTTCAGCGTCACACAAGTGATTGCTGTAACCGCAGCGCCTGAAACCATGCAAATTAGCGCCAATAACGGGTAGTTCATCGCGCCAAGCAGTGCTACCACAGGGCCACCGTGCGCCACGCTGTTGGTGATGCCGAAAGAGAACGCCATTACCGCTGCAACCATAGAGCCCAATACGTTGGCAGGAATAACCGACATCGGATCTTGCGCCGCAAATGGAATCGCCCCTTCAGAGATACCGACTAAGCCCATTGCGCCCGCCGCTTTACCTGCTTCAATTTCTGACGATTCAAATAAATCGAACTTGCGACCCATCGCAGTGGCGAGCGCCATGCCAAGTGGTGCAACCGGAATGGCACACGCCATCGCGCCCATGAATTGGGTTTGGCCACTGGCAATCATGCCGACAGAGAACAAGAACGCCACTTTGTTGAATGGGCCACCCATGTCAAAGCCGGCCATACCACCCAGCACAATGCCCAGTAGAATCACGTTACCAGTACTCATGCTGGTGAGCAGGGCGGTGAGACCGTCCATTAAGCTGGCAATAGGGGCGCCGATGACGAAGATGAACAGACCAGCAATGAACAGCGATGCGGTGATGGGCGCAATCATGATCGGAACGAGTGGCTGAATGAACTTGTGGTAGTTGATGGAGGTGATCCACTTAACGAAGTAACCAACAAGCAAGCCCGCGATGATGGCACCAATAAAGCCTGTTCCCGCTTCTGCGCCGTAGAAAGAGCCGTTGTTCGCAATCCAACCTCCGATTAAACCCGGAGCCAGTGCTGGTCGGTCTGCGATCGCGTAGGCAATGTAACCCGCCAAAATCGGGATCATCAGTGTGAAAGCAACCACGCCCACTTCAAGAATTTGGTTCCACATACTGCCGGGAGGAATCGCCATGCCCGCTTCGGTTGGCTCGCCGCCGACCGCAAGGGCTAAGGCAATCAGAAGACCCCCTGTGACCACGAATGGGATCATGTGAGACACGCCGTTCATCAAGAAACGATAGAGATCAGAGCGCGCTTGGGACGCTTTGTTCGCCACCGACTGCGTGCTGGCGCTTTCGGCTTGGTAGCTTGGCGCGTTTAACGCTTCGTTAATCAGCTTCTGAGCATCGCGAATTGGGGCTTTGACGTTGGTTTTGACAACACGTTTACCGGCAAAGCGCGCCATGTCGACCTGTTTGTCACATGCGACAACAATCGCCTCTGCGCGTTCAATTTCTTCTGCGGTTGGGCTGTTTTTTACCCCAATCGAGCCGTTGGTTTCCACTTTGATTTGGTAGCCCAACGCCGCCGCGCCTTTTTCCAGCGCTTCTGCCGCGAGGTAAGTGTGGGCAATACCTGCAGGACAACCCGTCACACCGATGATCAACCCTTTGCTCTCCGATGGGTGGGTCTCTGGCGCAGGTTCGGCCTTTTTCAGCAATAGCTGCAGCGCTTGCTCTGTGTTTTCGGCATTAAGGAATGCGTCGATAAAGCCTTCTTCGATCAGCTTGGAAGAGAGTTCAGCCAACACTTCAATATGGTGGTTATCGCCTCCATCGGGGGATGCGATCATGAAAAAGAGTTTGGAAGGCAAACCGTCTTCTGCGCCGTACTCAATGCCCTGTTTGCTCACGCCAATGGCGACGGCAGGTTGGGTCACGGCGGCACTTTTCGCATGAGGGATCGCGACGCCGTCTTCAAATCCGGTGTTGCCTAACTCTTCACGCGCTTGGATGTCTTGTAGGAAGGCCGCTTTATCTGAAATACGTCCTTGCGAATGCAGGATGTCAATCAGCTCTTCAAAAACGGCTTGTTTTGTATTTGCTTGCAGATCAAGCTGAATTAAATTGGCATTAATCAGTTGGTTGATCATAGAAACCTCTGTGTTTTGTCTTTTTTATCCCGCGCCGACCTCACGCTGCTGCGCCAAGTGGCCTGGGTATTTGTCAGAGATATTGTTTAATTTTGCGGATCGAGCGAGTAGTGAAGAAATAGAACATTTACTGGACAATTGTATCGGTATGAGTTGAATGTGATTTGGATCGCTATGAGATTTGGTGAGTGTTTCTGCCTCAAAATTAGTCTTTGTTAACGTTAAATTTCTGTTATTTCATTAAGTTAAAGTGTGTTTGTTGTTTTTAAATAAGAAAATGGGCACTAGAGAATTGGTGCTGTGACTGGATTTTTGTATCATTTGGCCGGGAGTGTGATTTCGTTCAAGGAGTGATGGTAACAATCGTTGTATACCTTACGCCGTTACGAACTGAACAATGCGATGAGAGACGAGAGATGATGTTTGATGATTTGATTTCATCGGTACTAAATGAACGTGAATCCTTTCATCATATTTGGTTCGCTGGC
This sequence comes from Vibrio vulnificus CMCP6, assembly GCF_000039765.1. NCBI lineage: Bacteria > Pseudomonadati > Pseudomonadota > Gammaproteobacteria > Vibrionales > Vibrionaceae > Vibrio > Vibrio vulnificus. The sequence goes on from NC_004460.2 coordinate 1,491,532, forward strand.
GATTTTCATACGCCACCTGAATTTAGCTATCAGGTTAACTTTCCCCGTTTGGAGTTAGTCTTGGATGGGGAATACATTAATGAAATGGAAAGCCACGATCGCAAAGTGAGCAAAATTGTCGCCAAAGCGGGTGATGCGATTTTTATTCCTTCTAACTGCTGGAATAAGCCGAATTGGGATACCGATTGCTCGGTGCTGAGCATGTTGTTTGGTCGCCGCCAGTTGGGGCTCAGTTTGGTGAGTAAGCGCAAAGGCGAAGCCAACTTTTACGATATCCAAAAGCACAGTATCCAAACCCGTTCAGGTTTTGCCATCGATAACATCTTAGAGGCACTCAGCTCATTGGCGCGTGAAAATCACAAGAAGCCGATGGACGAGTTGTTGCTGCAAGCCTTGCTGCAATACGCCAAAACCATGCTCAATGCCCCCGTTGAGCAGTCGCACAACCGCGTACAAGATCTCTATCAAGGGATCTGCATTTATATCCAAGAGAATTTCCATCGGCCAATTACCCGGGAAAGTATTGCATCGCGTTTTAGCATCTCTGCCAATCATTTATCGCGGCTGTTTCGCCAGCAAGGGCATATGACGTTGGCCGATTACATCACTTGGGTAAGGGTGGACCGCGCCAAGTTTATGCTCAAGAAGTATAACTTTAAGCTCAATGAAGTGGCGCTGCGCTGCGGGTTTAAGGATGTGAACTACTTCTGCCGCGTGTTTAAAAATCGCACGGGGCGCACGCCAACCGATTACCGCGCCTCAATTTAGCAGGCGCGACATGGCGTACATCAGCAGCGCTTGCAGATCGACGCCACTGCGAGTCAGCAGTAGCCGCTCAACCATCTGATCACACAGTAAATTACGCGTTAAATTGGTCGCGGCGATGATCTGTTCTCGATTGGGCTTGCTTGGCATCACTAAAGCAATGGCCAAATGCACCTCGCCCATTTTTGAAGCCCAATCCATCGATTCGTCGTTTTTGATCACCGCCACAGCAATGTGTTCAATGCCTTCAAACATCACATGAGGAATCGCGATGCCGGGCGCGACGCTGGTGGAAGAGCGCTCTTCTCGCTTGATAAACGCCAAAATCAGTTCATCGGGCGAAACGGGGTAGATCAGTTGCGCTAACCCTTTCAAACACTCGAATTTGGTGAGTTCGGTGTGTGCTTTGGCATAGTGCCATTTGACCTCGGCTGGTGGGCAAATTTGCGGTAGACGCTCGGCCAGATGGCTGGAGAACTCATAGTTGATCTTTGAACCGACCACGGTGAAGTGATCCGAGAGCATGTCTTTAATCACAAAGCAGGCGAGTTCGGCATCAATGCCAATGGCGGTGATTTGGCAAAAATCCCCTTCTTGCAACCCTACTTGCAGTACCGAGAGTGACTTTGCCAACTCTGCGCTGCGATTTTGCGTGATATTGATGATGTGTAGCGTGCTTTTGAACTTTCGCGCAACACGAGACAATGGCTGGGCCACATGGGCGCTGGCGTTAACATCGTTCACCAAGAAGGTGACTTGATATTCATGCATCATGCTGGTGTTCAGCGACAGTGGACAAGAAACACTTTGTCGACGTTGAGCAGCACATCTTCGATGGAGAGTTTCACCACGTTCATACCTTCAAAACGTCCTGGCTGTTCGATTTCGATATCCGAGACAATCAATACCTTATCCGCATGAGCCACATCATGAGGCGTCAGTTGATTTTCGATCCCCATCGCACCTTGGGTTTCGACTTTGATCTGCACATTGTACTTTGGTGCGGCTTTGGTTAATGCATCGGCCGCCATGTAGGTGTGCGCAATGCCCGTTGGGCAAGCGGTGACCGCAACAACTTTCATCGGACTATCTCGTGGTAACGTTTGGCGGGATATTAGCACAGCGTAAGTCAAATGCGGCTTTTTCGCAGCAGACCCAGTTCACAATTCGCTTTTGATGTTACAAAAATCCAGTTATTGCATCTTTCGTCCTATGTTTTGAAACCGCTTGGCTGGTTAATCTAGCCTACACGCGCGTGCGCGAACCTACGCACGCCTCAATAACATGGACAACAGTATGGACAACGCAAGGTAAAGCCATCGTGGATATGACCAACCTGATCGAACCCGAAGTCATCTGCTTAGATCTGAACGCCAACAGCAAAGAAGAAGTGCTGATTGAATTGGTGGAGTTGTTGGATAAAGCGGGGAAATTGACCGATAAACAGCAATTTTTAAAGGATATTTGGCTAAGAGAAGAGATTGGCAATACCGGTTTTGAAGAGGGAATTGCCATTCCCCACGCCAAAAGTCACGCTGTTGCCTTACCCGCTGTGGTGGTGGGGATCAGCCGCCAAGGGATTGATTATGGCGCGGAAGATGGTCAGCTTTCCGACGTGTTTTTTATGCTCGCCTCCCCCGATGGCGAAGATCATCACCACATTGAAGTGTTGGCACAAATCTCCAGTAAATTGATTGAAGAGGGTTTTGTTGAGAAGCTCAAAGCCGCGGAAAATGTCGATCAGGCGCGAGCGTTGTTTGTGGACCACAACGGTGCAAACACCACGCAAGGGCATGGCATGGGTGAGTATGTTCATCAGCCGCTTAGCCCGATGGCGCAACGCGTCGCACGTATTAAGGAGCATCTGTTGTTTGGCACCTCTCATATGATGCCGTTTATTGTCGCGGGTGGGGTGCTACTGTCGCTTTCTGTAATGATCACCGGACATGGCGCCGTGCCAGAGCAGGGAGTATTAGCGGACATCGCGCAAATGGGTATTGCTGGCCTCACCTTGTTTACCGTGGTACTTGGTGGTTACATCGCCTATTCCATGGCAGACAAACCGGGTTTAGCGCCGGGGATGATTGGCACTTGGATTGCGGTCAACCAATACCATACGGGCTTTTTAGGCGCGATCATTGTGGGCTTTTGGGCGGGGTTTGTGGTGCGTCAGCTGAAAAAAATCGAGCTTCCCGACAGCATGAGCTCACTCGGCTCCATTTTCATCTATCCTCTGGTCGGAACGTTCATCACTTGTGGCGCGATCATGTGGGTGATTGGCTCTCCTATCGCCAGCAGCATGTTATGGCTCAATCAATTTCTGGCTTCGATGGCCGATTCTGGCAAAGTTGCTTTAGGCGCAGTGCTGGGAGCGATGACCGCGTTTGACATGGGCGGGCCAATCAACAAAGTCGCCACGCTGTTTGCCCAAACGCAAGTGAACACCCAACCTTGGTTGATGGGCGGGGTCGGCATTGCAATTTGTACCCCACCATTGGGGATGGCGCTGGCCACGCTGTTGTCACCCAGTAAATTCAAACGTGATGAACGTGAGGCGGGTAAAGCGGCCGGCATTATGGGCATGATTGGCATCAGCGAAGGGGCGATTCCGTTTGCAGCGGCGGATCCCGCACGTGTGCTGCCGGCAATCATTGCTGGTGGCATTGTCGGCAACGTGATTGGCTTTCTCTTCCAAGTACTCAATCATGCGCCTTGGGGTGGCTGGATTGTGCTTCCTGTCGTTGATGGAAAAATTGGCTATATCGTCGGCACGATTGCTGGTGCCATGACCACGGCGCTGATCGCCATTGCTCTGAAGAAAACCGTCAATGAAGACGAGAATTCGCCAGGCGATACACTGGCATACTCTTCGGTAGTGGGGGAAGGCCAAGCCGATATTCTCGCCGTCACTTCGTGCCCTTCTGGTGTTGCGCATACTTTCTTGGCCGCGAAATCGCTGGAAAAGGCGGCATGCCTGCTCGGAGTGAAAATCAAAGTGGAAACGCAAGGCGCCAACGGCATCATTAATCGAATTACTGCCAAAGATGTCCAAAGGGCCAAGTTGGTGATCTTCGCCCACGACGTCGCCATCAAAGAACCTGAACGCTTTAAGCACATTAAGGTCATCGACGTCACCACCAAAGATGCAATTTTGAATGCCGCGGCATTGATGCAGATGAAAAAGTAGCCAACGACACGGCTGTTATTAGGTGCGTTAACAGGATTGGGTTATTGCTGCAGCGAGCAGACTCAGCTCATCTTGCACTTCTTGGGTTAATTCAAACCCAATGTTGATGCGCAGGCAGTCGTTGTAGAGCGACAACGTACTGAACAGTTGCCCTAAGCGGATATCGATCCGGTTCTCTTCGAGCAACGCGGCGAATTGGCTCAGATTCAAACCAGGAACTTGCAGCCAGAGCACCATGCCTCCTTGTGGGTGACTGATATTCACTTTACTTGGTAGCCGCTCAGACAAAAAGGCGAGATAGGCTTGTCGTAAGGACAACAGCTTGCTGCGACGGCGCTTTAACTGCTTAGCGTAGTGGCCCGTTTCGATAAAGTCGGCAATAGCTAACTGGATCGGTAAAGAGACGCCAAAACAGGCTGCACTGTGCTGTTGCTGATAGCGCTCCATGAACCGTCCGGGTAGACACCAGCCGAGACGATAACTGGGCGACAAACTCTTAGAGACAGAGCCACACCAAAGGATGAAACCATCTTGGTCATAGCATTTCGCTGGCAGAGGTGTGTGCTCAGAATAGGACAGTTCTAAGTAGACATCATCTTCAATCATCGGCACTTGATAGTGATTAGCAAGCTCGGCCAGCTTCTGTTTTTGCTGCGCCGACATGGTGATCCCCTGAGGGTTCATGTGCGAGGTGCAAAATACGCCCGCTTTTACGACGCCTTGTTGCAAATGCGCTTCCAACTGTTGCAGATCGATCCCATCGTCCAAAGAGGGGATTTCGACGATCTGTCGTCCCATTTGCCCAAGCAAATCCAAAATTCCACTAAAACAAGGTGAACTAATCGCGATGGTATCACCGACTTGGGTACAGGCTTCAAGTGCAGCCTTGATGGCTGGCATGCAGCCTGAGGTGATGATCAACTCAGCCGGATTGATATGCAGCCCAAGCTTGGCGAAATGATCGCTCAGCGCGTGACGCAAAGATGGTTCCCCACGGGTGTTCGGATATTGGTTGAGGCGTTTTCCTATCCGTTTACTCGCACGTCGAAAACTACGCTCCAACTCGTTTAACGCAGTTTCATCGATATTGGTGCTGGAAATGCCGAGCGGCCCATTATGTGGGGAGTGAATCGCGAAGCTTTGATTGACGGTTGAGACCTGGCTGACAAATTGCGCCCATTCTGGCGTTTTGTGTTTGCTGCGCTGTGGTGCAACGTAATAGCCCGCTTGCGGGCGAGCATGAATCCATCCTTGGGATTCTAATTCCTGATAGCAACTGACGGCAGTCGACATACTTACGCCCTGCTGCTTAGACAGCTGACGGAGCGAAGGCATTCGGTTTCCTTCTGCAAGTTTTCCTGTTTCGATTTCACGAATAAACTGATTTGCCAACGCTCTATAAATGCTCATTGCCTTCAACTGTACTGGTTTTTGCGTAAAAAATTGTATCTGTACCGTTAACTGTACCCAAGTCATACTCTTTTTCAACCAAAAGGGAGGAGAGTGATGAGTCGAAACGATTTATTTTTAGCCATTTTTGTTATGGCAATATGGGGATTTAACTTCTCGATGATCAAGTTGGGGATTACGGACGTGCATCCACTATTGGCCACCGCAGCGCGATTTAGTTTGGCGGTGATCCCCGCGATATTTTTTATTGCCCGTCCCAACGTTGCTTGGCGTTATCTATTGGCTTACGGCGTGGTGTTTGGCGTGGGCATCTGGGGCATGGCTTCTTGGTCGATCACGGCAGGCCTCTCATCGGGTATGTCTTCGGTTTTACTTTCATCGAATGCATTGATTAGCATGGCCGTTGGTATCTTGGTTCATAAAGAGTCGGCGTCAAAGCGTAAAGTGCTTGGCGCGGGTATGGCGTTGGTCGCTCTGCTGATATTGGTTTCCGCGACGAATGGCAACATTACCATGCAGGGGCTGATGTTTATTATGATTGCAGCCACGTGCTGGACGGTGATGGGGATGATCGTCAAAGCCTCTAAAACCACTCAAGCGTTTGCTTTCAATGTATGGGGGATGCTTTTTGCGCCCATTCCGCTGGTGCTGTTTGCCGTGGTGCTCTATGGCCCTGAGATCATTGAACAAGCAGTGAAGGTTTGGGATGTCAGCACCACCGTGGCGGTGGTTTTTCAAGCTTATCCCACCACCTTGTTTGGTTATTGGGTGTGGAATCGACTACTGATTCGCTACCCACTCAGTACCACAGCACCACTGACTTTGTTGGTGCCCGTGTTTGCCTTGGTCTCTGGTTATTTTATGTATGATGAAGTGCTTGGCAGTGCGCAAATTCTCGCGTGTGTCCTGTTTTTTGTGGGCATCGGTTTGATTGTGAAACCGGCAGGGAAGGGGCAAACGTTGTCACGCTATTCTCCTCAAGTCAGCAAAACCTAATGCTGGAAATAAAAAAGAGCCCTTGGGGGAAAGGGCTCTGGGGGAGGAGCTTAAGATTTAAGCTTGGATAAGTTCGGCGGCTTTTTTCATCGCCTCCTTGGTCGAACATTCGATGACTTTCGCGTTGGCAAAGCGGTGTGCATCTTTCACTTGGATATCGTGAGCCAGAATAACCAGCTTCGCGTTTGCCACATCTAGGTCTGTGATGCGGTTTTGAATGCCGTTTTGACCTTGTGTTTCTACTTTGATCTTGATTCCCGCTGCCGCGCCTGCTTTCTCTAGCGCTTTCGCAGCCATAAAGGTGTGTGCTACGCCAGATGGGCAACATGTTACTGCGACGATGTCGTACTCGCCTTCGCCTGCTGCTGGAGCCGCTTGAGCTTGTGCAGGTGCTGCTTCAACGATTTCGTCTTCTGCTTCTTCTTCCGCGACTGGTTTCCAGAAGCCAACGATAAGAGCGGTTGTTAGTGAGCCTAGTGCGATACCCACAACGTACATTGGGATGTTGCTTGATACAGGAGCTGTGATTAGACCACCCCATGGTGCGTGCAGTAGTACGTCTGTTAGGAAGCCGAACACACAGCCAACGATACCACCAGCAACGATTGAAGGAAGCACGCGCATTGGGTCATTTGCTGCGAATGGGATAGCACCTTCAGAGATACCGATAGAGCCCATGATTGCTGCTGCTTTACCTGCTTCTTGCTCTTGCTTAGTGAACTTCTTCTTGAATAGGAATGTTGCTAGTGCCATACCTAGAGGAGGCGTACAGATTGCGATACCAACACCACCCATTAGCCATGGTTGAGTATCAACTTGAGTTTGAGCGAATAGCGTTGCGACTTTGTTGATTGGACCGCCCATATCGAACGCCGTCATACCACCAAGAATCGTACCTAGAACCACTTTAGAAGCGCCAGCCATAGAAGCTAGGAATTCGTTCATAGAAGCCATGAAGATCTTGATTGGCTCACCGATACCCCATAAAACGATACCTGCAGAGATAAGCGTACCTAGTAGAGGGTAGATGAAGTAAGCGCCCAACGCAGTCATGTTAGCAGAAAGAGGGATCTTCTTAAGTTGGAATACCACACCACCTGCGATGAAGCCCGCTACGATACAACCAAGAAAGCCGCCGCCCATGTCAGCCATGATGCCAGAAGAGATCATCGCTGGCGCTAGTGCTGGTTTGTCTGCAATGGAGTAACCGATGAAGCCACCAAGAATAATTGGGAACAGCACCAGACCTTTAATGCCGATATTAGAAATATCCGCCAATAAACCGTCCGCAGGAACCGCACCTTTACCTGATGCCATGACCGCCAGCGCCAGTAGTACACCACCGGCAACGATAAATGGCAGCATGTGAGAAGTGCCAAATAAAAGGTGACCTTTCATGGTACTGAGAATTTTTTTGAAATCGCTACTATTATTAGTAGCTTGAGCGGTTAGGGTACTCATAATTTCACGCCTTATGATTGAATTAAAATATTAAGAATTTGAAGTTCGTCTTTTGCGTTATGAATATCTTCAATAAACTCTTCGCTAAATTTTCCGAATAATTCTTGAAGAACATAAATATGGTGGTTGGCACCGTTATCGGGTGAGGCAATCATGAAGAATACGGTCGGTTTGACGCCCTCTTCGTCGCCATACTCGATGCCTTCGCGCTTTACGCCAACAGCGATGGCAGGCTCTGTCACCGCTTTGCTTTTTGCGTGCGGGTAAGCGATGCCGTCCATTGAAGTCACGCTTAATGCTTCACGTGCTTCGATGTCGGTTAAAAAAGCCTCTTTGCTACTGATTCGATTATTTTCGAATAGCATTTGTGCGAGTTCCTCAAAGACTTCTTTTTTATTATTTGCTTGAAGTTTGCCTTTGATTAAATTGACGTTTGTTAGTTCGGTAATCATTTATTTGCTCATGAAGGTATTTAACTGATGAGCTAAAATTAATGGATGTAGAGTGTTACCGAAATAGCAAAAATAATTCACTCACTATACTTTTGTACCACACGTAATTAAGTGTGATGGAAGTCATTCTGTAAAAGATGATCGGAATTGAGCGTAATTGAAGGGGATTTTATATATTGTTTGTCATTTTTCGCTTGAAAAATAGTGCGATAGTCAGTGACCACAACAAAGCTATCACACTCGTGAGTAAAAAGGAGGACGAACAAACTAACCCCAATGCAATACCGTCCAGTTGGGGCGATGGGCATGTTGCTTAAGTAGCGGACAGGGATTCACCAAATAGGCGAAATCGGCGTACTCGCACAAGGGTAAATCGTTGATGGAGTCGGTATAGAAGTGAATCTCGCTGTAGTGCTTTGGCTGAGTTTCTTGCCACTGTTGTAACCGAGTGACTTTACCTTGGCGGTAGCTTGGTACGCCCTCAATTTCTGTGCTATAGCGGCCATGAACTTCCCGCATATTGATGCCTAAAGTTTGTCGGATCCCGATACATCGGCCGACTTCTGCTACTAAAAAACTGACACTGGCAGAGATGATCAACATATCTATTCCCTCATTAGCCAAGTGGTTAATGAGCGTGTTCGCTTGCGGGAAAAGCTTGTCCAAAATGCGCGTTTCAACGCACTCTTTGACCAACAGCTCAACCTCACAGGTAGTGAGGTTTGCAAGGGGAGCGATGGAGAAGCGCAGGTAATCTTCCATGTCCATTTTTCCCTGTGCATACAACGCCATAAGGCGTCGGTCTTCGGCGATAAAATCTGGAGAAGTGGCAATGCCTTTATCCACCAGAAACGCATTCCAGATCATCGCACAATCGCCTTGAATTAAGGTTTCATCAAGGTCAAATACATATAGGGGTGAAGGCATCGCACATCTCTTGGGTTGGTGTTGGCTGGGCTCGACTATCGCAGAGAGAGGAGCAAGCATGGTGTGATGAGATTACGTCATTTCTATTGCAGGTTTATGTCAGGTGTTTTTGGTGGCTATTGTTTTTGGCAGCAATTGTTTGTCGGGAGAAACTGCTTTCGCCTCTGAGTATTTGGTTGAGATTATTGAAAATAAAAAACGACGTGCAAAATTAAATTGAACTGCTATCATTCCTTGCATCAATAAGTTGAGGGTGTTGAATATGAAGTCTCTATTTGCGGTGTTATGCGCTGTTTCTTTGCCACTATGGGCGCAAGAGTCAGAGATTTTTCTACATCAATTAACCGAGTCCAAATTACTTGAAGAGGCGCCCATTCCGCCGGAATGTTTTAGCGACGCTTGTTTGGAAAAAGGGATGCGCAGCACTGTCCCTACTGCCGATGCGCCACCACGCGAGCCAAATGAAACGCTCGCCGTGATTGGGAGTGTTGTTTATGTGCTTGGTGAGTTTGGTTTGGCCGATCAGCGCTTCAAGGAAAGTGAACAACCGCTCAACTAATGTTCAATTCTTCTACTATTTCCCTCGTTTATCATTTGAACAAATTAGAGTAAAGACTCTGCTGTGCAGCGCCTTTTTGCTTATATCCGCTTCACATTCTGCATGATATTTCCCTAGGAAAGTTATGGATATTGAGTATGATGTCACACGGAGATTCCCCTAAATTTACTAGGGTTAAAAATGATAACAATTGAAGTAGCTCAGCGAGGCTGGAAAGTGGCCTCGTTTAAAGTAACTACGTTGCTTTTTTGCTGCCAAAGTCCGGTGAAACATCCCGGCCTAAGGGGTAACGTATGATCCAAATTGTCATAGACGGTAAATACCGTATCGTTGAGGCGGGGCAAACCGTTCTGCAAGCCGCCAAAGTGTGTGGGGTTGAGATTCCGTCTCTGTGTGGCATGAATCGTTCTGGTGAGAAGATTCCATGCGATTTGTGTGTTGTTGAGGTCGAAAGTGGCGGCACCCGCCGTGCTTGTGAGCTTGAAGTCTACAACGGCCTAACGGTAAACACGCAATCCGAAGCGCTGTCTGCGCATCGTAAACAGGCGCTCAACCGCATCATGAGTGACCACTACGCCGACTGCGAAGCGCCGTGCAAAACGGCGTGCCCTGCGGGCGTGGACATTCAATCCTATCTTTACCATATTGCGCAAAACGACCATCAAAAAGCGATTGAAGTGATCAAACGTACGCTGCCGATGCCTTTGTCAATTGGCCGCGTTTGTCCTGCGTTTTGCGAATCCGAATGTCGCCGCTCGCTGGTGGATGATGCGATTGCTATCCGCCAACTGAAACGCCACGCTGCGGACGCTGATCTTGCTGCGCAAGAAGCCTACACACCCGAGAAAAAAGCCGACAAAAACAAACGTATTGCGATTGTCGGCAGTGGCCCTGGTGGTTTAACTGCGGGCTATTACCTCACCAATGAAGGTTATCAGGTGGATGTGTTTGAAGCGATGCCACAAGCGGGTGGTTGGCTGCGTTATGGCATTCCCGAGTATCGTCTACCGAAGAGCATTCTCGATAAAGAGATCGCGTTGATGTGTCGCAACGGTATGGCGATTCATACTGATAAAAAACTGGGTCGAGACATCAGTTTGTCGCAGTTAAGCCAAGACTATGATGCGGTGTGTTTGGCAGTGGGTGCCTCAAAAGCGGTGGCGATGGATTACCCGGGTAGCGATCTTGATGGTTGTTATTTAGGGGTGGATTATCTGAAAGATTTCGTCACCGAGCAGCGTTTCACCACAGGCAAAAAAGTGGCGGTGATCGGTGGGGGTAACACGGCGATCGACTGCGCGCGGACGGCAGTGAGAACGGGGGCGGACACCACGTTGATCTATCGTCGTACTCGCGATGAAATGCCCGCGGAAGATTACGAAATCGAAGAAGCAGAACATGAAGGCGTCAAGTTTCACTTCCTGACCAATCCTGCGCAGAACATCGCCGACGGAGATGGGCGAGTGTGCTCAGTGAAGCTGGAAAAAATGGCGTTGGGTGCGCCCGATGCCTCTGGTCGCCGCCGACCTGAAGCGACGGGTGAGTATTTCACCGAAGCCTTTGATACCGTGATTGCCGCAGTTTCTCAACAAGCCGATTTGAGCTTTATGCAAGGGGAAGCGTTAACGCTGCCTCTGACTCGTTGGAACACCGCTGATGCAAATCCAGAAACCATGCACAGTGGCACCGGCAATATCTTCAGTATCGGTGATTTTCGCCGTGGCCCAGCCACTGCAGTTGAAGCGGTCGCGGATGGGCGCATCGCTGCGCAGGCCATTGACCGTTTCTTCGATGGTGACATGGAAAATATTCCCCTTAAGCCCTTCAATTCTCGTAAAGAGCAGAAGTTGAAACAGGTCGACCCGCTTCATTTTTCTCACCTGCAAAAAGTGGCGCGCACCATCATGCCTGAGCTGACCTCTCAGCAGCGCGAGCAAAGCTTTGAAGAAGTCGAGTTAGGCTTTGATAACGCCGAAGCGATGGCGGAAGCGGCGCGCTGTTTAGAATGTGGTTGCCAAGTCAACACGTCGTGTGACCTGCGCGATTACGCCACTGAGTATGGCGCGGAACAGCACTTCCACTATTCGGTGAACATCAAAAGCCATGATGAGTGGCAAGCATTGCGTCAAAACGATCCACGTCATAAATACCCGATCGACCACAGTTCTGAGTTTATTGTCTTTGATGCGAACCGCTGTATTAGCTGTGGTCAGTGCATTCAAGCTTGCCGTGAACAGTCAGTGCAAGGTGTATTGAGTTTCATGAACCTTGAAAAAGGTCGCCCGGTGGTGCGTCCGGATTGCCGTCCGAACTTTGGTGGTCAGGGAGTGAGGATGGGTGACTCACGCTGCGTGCAATGTGGTGCCTGTGTGCAAGCGTGCCCTGTGGGGGCGATGACCGATGCGCGCGATCGCTCGCAAGGCCGCGAAACGCCTTTGAAGAAAGTGGACACCATTTGTACCTACTGCGGGGTCGGTTGTAAGTTGACCATGCATGTTGACGAAGCGGCCAACCGAATTCGCTATGTCGAAGGGGCACACTCGCCGGTCAACGAAGGCATGCTGTGTGTCAAAGGGCGCTATGGTTTCGATTTTGTCGCCAGTGAAGAGCGGCTCACTACGCCGTTGATCCGTAAAGATGGTTGGTTGCAGCCAGCCAGTTGGCAAGAAGCCATCAGCTTAATTGCGGATAAGTTCAGCACCATCAAGCAAGATTTCGGTGGCCGCGCATTGGCAGGATTCTCATCGGCGAAAACCACCAATGAAGATAACTACGCCTTCCAGAAATTCATGCGTCGTGAACTGGGTACCAACAACGTCGATCACTGTGCAAGGCTTTGCCACGCATCGACCGTCACGGGATTAGAGGCGTCGCTGGGCAGTGGTGCGATGACCAACGACATTCCAAGCATCAAGCACTCGGATGTCATCTTCATCATTGGTTCGGATACCTCGGCGGCGCATCCGGTGATTGCGTCTCACATCAAACAAGCGGTTCGACATCATGGCGCGCGTTTGATTGTAGCGGACCCCAAACGCATCGGCATGGCGGATCACGCTGAGCTCTATTTGGCGCATCGCCCCGGCACGGATGTGATGTTGATTAATGGCGTGATGCAGCAAATCATCAAGAATGGCTGGTATGACATGGAGTACATCGAAGAACGTGTCGATGGCTTTGATACCATGCTGCAAGAGGTGATGTCGCCGGCCTATTCTCTCGACAAAGTCGAATTGGTGACGGGCGTAAAAGCCAACGACATTTTTGCCATGGCCCGGATGATCGGTACCGCGAAGCGCACCGCCGTCTACTACTCAATGGGCATCACCCAGCACACCACGGGGCATGACAACGTTCGCTCTATCGCCAATCTTCAATTACTGTGTGGCAACATTGGTATCGAGGGTGGGGGTATCAACCCATTGCGCGGGCAGTCGAACGTGCAGGGCGCGTGCGATATGGGCGCGTTGCCTAATAACTACCCGGGCTATCAAAAAGTGTATAACCCATTGGTGCGCGAGAAATTTGTCATTGAATGGGATGCACCCAATCTCTCTGCGGAGCCGGGATTGACCCTAACCGAAATCATCGATGGGGCGTGCCGCCGTGATGTACGAGCGCTTTATGTGATGGGCGAAAACCCCGTATTGAGCGATCCCAATCAGGCGCATGTGATTGAGGGATTGGAGGCGCTGGATTTCTTGGTGGTGCAAGACATCTTCCTCACGGAAACCGCGCAATACGCCGATGTGGTCTTGCCTTCTTGCTCGTTTGCTGAAAAATCGGGTCACTTTACCAATACGGAGCGCCGTGTTCAGCGTATTTATCCTGCGGTGAACCCTCCCGGTGAAGCAAAAGAAGATTGGCGAATCATCCAAGAGATCGCCAATGCGATGGGTAGCGATTGGCACTATCGTTCGGTGGCGGACATCACCAACGAAATCACCCGCGTGACGCCACAATACGCAGGGCTGAAATGGGACAACATCACCCGCGAAGGCGTGCAGTGGCCGAGCAACAAAAACAACCCTGCAGGCACGCGAATCATGCACCAAACGCAGTTTACTCGTGGCAAAGGCCAGATGGAGGCGATCCCGTTTCGCTATGCCGCAGAACTGCCTGATGAAGAGTACCCACTGGTGCTTACCACAGGGCGTGTTCTTGAGCAGTTCCACACCGGTACCATGACGCGCAAAACGCAGGGCTTGAACAATCTTGCGGGGCCACGAGCGATGATCAGCGTGCAAGATGCCGAGGCGCTCGGCATTGGCAATGGCGACATGCTGAAAGTCTCAACCCGTCGTGGTGAAATTGAAATCGCGGCGTTTGTCACTAAGCGTATGCAAGCGGGCGTGGTGTTCATCCCGTTCCACTTTGTTGAGTCGCCAGTGAATCGACTCACCACCACGGCGACCGATCCTCATGCGAAGATCCCTGAGTTCAAAGTGGCGGCGGTACGCGTGGAGAAACTGCACACTGCGCTGGTGGAGTAAGCCACGACTAACTCGCAACTCCCTATACTTAATGGCTCACCCAGTGTGAGCCTTTTTATTTCTTGAAGTGCGCCGCAATTTATCAGTCGTTAACAATACCTTGAAAAAAACAGGGATATTGGCCACTACACTGAGCAAAGCCAATAACAACACAATAGGTTTTACTATGCGTTCGCATGCGACTTTTGCTTCCCAATCCTTACATTCTGCTGAGCTTAATTTAAATGGTGAGTGGCGACTCACTTCTCCTCAACGCCCTGACATTTCTGTGCCGATGATCATTCCCGGTGACAACGTCTCCGCGCTTTTGCACGCGGGCATTATTGATGACCCTTATTGGGGCGAAAACGAAAAACAAGCGCAATGGATCGCGCAAGTCGATTGGCACATCGAACGCTCGCTTTGGCTTGATGAATCTCTCCTTCAGGCCCAAGCCATATGGATGACCCTCACTCGCGTTGATACCTTGATGACGCTGTTTATCAACGAACACAAAGTGCTTGAATGCAGCAACATGTTTGCGCGTCACCAAGTCGATATTCGCCCCTTTTTGCTGCAAGGGGAAAACCAAGTGCGCGCAGAATTTCGCCGAGTAGACCAAGAAGCGAATCAGCGTGCCAAAGCACTGCCCTTTGTGATCCCTTCTGCGATGGGCAACAATCAACTGCCGCACATGAACTTAATCCGCAAAACCCAATGTCACTCTGGTTGGGATTGGGGCATCTGCCTGATGGTGTCTGGTATTTACGATGAGATTGAGCTGCAAGCGGTCAATCACACTTGGCTGAAATCACTCACCACTGAGCAGCAATGGCGCGACGATGGCAGTGTAAAGGTGTTGCTGAGTGCCGACATCGAAACCACGTTGCCGACGTCACTTCAGTTCCGTTTGGCAGAGCAAGAGCAGCGGGTGGAAGTGAGTAAAACGGGCGTTGTTGTGTGCGAGTTTGAGATCGAAAAACCGCAATTGTGGTGGCCAAATGGCTATGGCGAACAGCCACTTTATACCGCTTCTGTGCGTTGTGAGGAGCAGCATCTCTGCCGACGGATTGGCCTGCGTCAGCTGTCGCTGAATACACAACAAGACGACCTTGGTTCCGCGATGGAGTTTGTCGTCAATGGCGTGCCGATTTTTGCCAAAGGGGCGAACTGGATCCCGATTGATGCGATGCCATCTCGAGAAACACCAGAACGCTATCGCCAGCGTTTACAAAGTGCGGTGGATGCCAACATGAACATGATTCGCGTGTGGGGCGGTGGTCAGTACGAAAGCGATGTTTTCTACCGTTTGTGTGACGAGCTTGGTTTGCTGGCGTGGCAAGACATGATGTTTGCGTGTTCACTTTACCCCAGCCACGATGCCTTCTTGGCAGAGGTCGCCCAAGAGCTGGCGTATCAAATCCCAAGGTTACGTGAACACCCGAGCGTTGCGCTTTGGTGCGGTGATAACGAAGTCATTGGAGCGATTGGTTGGTACGACGAATCGCGACAAAACAAAGTGAAATACACGGTCAATTACGATCGCCTCAATCGCCATATTGAAAAAACCATAGCCGGCATCGATAGCAGCCGAGCTTTCTGGCCAAGCTCCCCCTGCAACGGTGAACTCGATTTTGGTGACGCCTGGCACGATGACAATAAAGGCGACATGCACTTTTGGGATGTGTGGCATTCCGGTAAACCGTTTACGGCTTATCAAAGCGTTAACCCCCGTTTTTGCTCGGAATTTGGTTTTCAGTCTTGGCCTTCTTTGGCGGAGGTCAAACGCTTTGTGCCAGAGGAGGATTGGAACATCACTTCGCCCACCTTTGAAGTGCACCAAAAGAACCCAAGAGGCAACAGCATCATCACCGAGATGTTCACTCGCTACTTCCGTTTCCCAACCAGTTTTGAGCAGATGCTCTATCTCAGCCAAGTGCAACAGTCGATGGCAATAAAAACCGCCAGCGAACATTGGCGCGCCATCTCCCCAGTGTGCCGAGGCATTCTTTACTGGCAGCTCAACGACAACTGGCCAGTGAGCTCGTGGTCGAGTTTGGAATACAGTGGCCGCTGGAAACAGCTGCACTACCAAGCCAAACGCTTTTTCGCACCGGTGCAACTGATCTTCTCTCAGCCCAAAACGTCGCAAAATGAAGCGCGCGGCGCAGCGTTGAATTTGCATTTGCTCAACGACACCCGCCAAGCCTGTGAAGTGAGCGGACGGGTCAGTTGGATCAATTGGCAAGGTGAGGTAGAGCAAAGTTGGTGTTTTACGCAGAGTGCGGGCGCGGACAGCAATCAAGTGGTGTGGCAAAATGAGCTGGATACAGCTCGCCTCAAACACGGCTTCTTTTACGTTGAAGCCAGTGTGAATGGCGATACCATCGCTACCCTATCGCCACTTAATAACACATGGTTCTCCACTCACGAGCTCAAGAGCTTGCCCATGGCTAAAGCCGACATTGAGGTAAGCATCGAAGGTAATCACATCACTTTGGTCGCAGATAAGCCGGCCTTTTATGTCCATTTAGAATGTGATACCGAGGGGCGATTCAGCGATTCCAGCATCACTTTACTTGCAAACCAAGCCGTGACCATTGAGTTTCTCGGAGAAGACACCGAAGCCATGGCCAACACCCTCAAGGTGTATCATTTGATGCAGTAACCTTAAAGTTGAGTGATATCTTTTAAGGTACGAAAACGGCCCTGTCTTAGGGGCGTTTTCGTTGACTTTTCCCGCTTTATTCTAATGGTTGTTCTATTTTTGTAGAGTATTAGTTCTAGTTTGTAAAATCCAGAATAACGATTATTGTTTATTCCTTGTCATTGATCACTATTTTGACAAAACTTCTATTCTCATTTTTTTACAAATGGACATAAGTTGTATTTTGTTTTCCGTATTTTTGGATTGTTACCAAATTTAGATGTTTGTGATTGCCCTAATGCATTGTAATTAAAGGTTTTTGACGTTGTTCTTCTAATTGTGGCTTATTGATATATAAAAATAACTAATAATCACGATATCTATAATAAGTTATTATAAGGTATGGCGAACTTTATATTATAAAATATCAATCGAACTATAATAATAAAGAGAGTTCATAATGATAAATATAAATTCTATCGACGTTAAATCGCTAAATGTTTTATGCGCTGTTTATGATGAAAACAGCTTTTCAATGGCTGCGGAAAGATTATGTCTTACACAACCTGGAGTTTCACAGCATGTTAAAAAATTGGAGTATTTATTAGGCAGTAAAGTTATAAAAAGAGGTAAGAAAATTGAACTAACGGAACACGGTCAACTACTTTATGACTTTGCAAATGATTTAAGAAAAATGCATGAGGAACTTAATAGTAAGCTAAACCAAGGTTATCTATCTGTTCCTATCAGTTTCATATCGTCAGATTGCTTGTCCCCCACAATTGAAGAAAAATTGCTAGAAGAGTTAAAGATTGGCTATGAAGGTTCCGTCATCGTCCATGGTAACAACAACGTTCAAACAACCGCCGATGTTCAACTTACCCCTGTATTCGGCGATAAAAAAACACTTTCTTTATCGGAATTCCATCATAATTTTCAGATACTTGGTCGAGATGATTCAGATGTTCCCATTGATACTGTTATGTACAGTGAGCCGCTTCCAAAGGAAGTAGTTCGAGAGGAAATACATAACAGAGGTTACAAAATTGCGGAGACTTGTCGATGGATACCCATGGGAAGCAGGCTGATGCAATATACACATATGAATGGAAGGTCATCGTTAATGGTATGTCCTGACTGGGTGCAAAATAGCCAATTTGCAGTTTCCACTCCTTTGGACATACAAGTACGTTTTTTGATGAAAGTAACACACGATCATATTGGGCTGGATACCGCAAAAACACTTCAAAATGTATTAATAGAGAGCTTATTTACAGGCTAGCTTCGTTACCTATAAAAATGCCCAAGTCACCTGGGCATTTTTATAGGTGAATTTGCAACGAGATTGTTAAGAAGTGGCAAAATGGCTCTTAATAAACGCTTTAATCAGTTTAATGAAATCCGCTTCGGCCAGTTTTGCACAGGCGAGGGTTTGAGCGTGTGAGAGAGTAACGTCGCTGAGCCCTTCAGCCATGTTGGTGATGGCGCACAAGGCCAACACAGGGAGGCCGCAGTGAGCGGCTGAAATGACCTCAGGAACAACCGACATGCCCACCACATCACCACCGATGATTTGCATCATGCGAATTTCCGCGGCGGTTTCAAAATTTGGTCCAGTGTATGAGACAAAGACCCCTTGATTGAGATGAATGCCCTCGGCCTCGGCGACAGTCAGTGCTTCGCTGCGCAGTGATTTATCGTAGGCATTGGCAAGGCTGAAAAATCTTGGCCCGTAGGCGTCGTCGTTGGGGCCAGTCATCGGGGATTCTGGCATGGTGTTGATGTGATCGTTAAAGACCACCAAGGAACCCACATCGATGCGTTCAGGGCGGAGTGAGCCCGCGGCATTGGTGACCAGAAGAAATTCACAGCCTAAGCGCTTAAAGGTGCGCACAGGGTTGGTCATCACTTTCATGGTTTGATGTTCGTAGTAATGGCCTCGGCCTTTCATGCAGATGACATCGATACCGAACAGTTTGCCCAGAACCAACTCGCCGCTGTGCCCCTCAACCGTGCTAACCGGAAAACCCTCCAGTTCTTGATACGGTATAACAATTTTGTCATCGAGTTCATCAGCAATCACGCCAAGGCCAGAGCCGAGAATAAACGCGACTTTAGGTTGGTAATTGGGTTTGTAGCTGTAAATGGTTTCAAGCGCTTGGTTGACTGGATCAAATGTCATGGTGTTTCCTCTTTCTTGTTATCTGATGAACACTTTAGCGCAAATGTTGTATGGCAAAAATCGCTTAAAATGGCATGATTGTGCTGAATAATGGCACAAAATGAGGTGGGTAAGTGGAAGAAAGGATCACGCTTAAAATGTTGCGTTATTTTGATAAAGTGGCGCAGTTGGGGCAGTTCAGTCGGGCGGCGGAGCAGCTCAATATCACCAAGTCTCCTTTAAGTGCACAAATCAAAGAGTTGGAAGAGGTGTTGGGCACGGCGCTGTTTGAGAGAAACACGCGGAATGTACAACTGACTAAAGCTGGCGAACAGTTGCAGGTAGAATGCGTCACTTTGTTTGCTCAGTTTGAACGCTCGATTCATCGGGTAAAGCAGTGCGCGCGCGAAGAGAGGCAGCAACTCGATATCGGCTTGATGAGTTCGATTTTCTGGGCCGGTTTTGGCCCCGCTTTTCATGCACTGCAACAACTGATGCCGCATGCCACGCTGAACTTACTTGAGCTCTCTCCTGAGAAGCAGGTCCGCCAGTTGTTGATGCACCAAATTGATCTAGGACTGGTGCGTTTTGCCGATACCCGTGATGTGGCGCCACTCTTGAGTGAGTGTCTCTACCAAGAATGCATGGTGGTGGCATTGCCCAGTGAACACCCATTAGCGCAACGAGGACAGTTAACGCTTAGTGACTTAAAATCGGCCGATTTTGTAATGCTCAAACAAGAGAACTCTTCGTCCACGCGTTTAATTGCTGAGTACTGCGCTAAGGCGGGTTATCGGCCCAACATCGTGCAAGAAGTGGTGGAGCCAAATACGCTTCTGGCGGTGATTTCGGCGCGTCAGGCCGTGTCGATTGTGCCGCAGAGTTATGCCAATTTATCTTGGCCTCAAGTTCGTTTTATTCCATTAAAACAACGCATTCCGGCGGGTGTTTATGCGCTTTATCATCCTGAGGCTCAGAGCAACATCAAGCGGATGATTGATGAACTCAAGCAAGCGATAGAAAAGAGATAGAAAAAGTGGCAGAGAGAGCCGGGGAGAATGAACCGCCAGCCTCAGTGAGGCGTTGGCGGTTCGGATCACTTACTGCGCTTGCGCGGTGACGCGCACATCGAACGCTTCACGCCCGCTGATGCTCAGATAGTAACGTCCGGCTTTCACATAGCCGTCGGATTCTTTTTCAATCTGGATACTTTCGTTGCTGCCGTGGGTAAAGTTTGTCCATTGATAGTCATGGTAGTGGCACACTTTATCAAAGCAGGCATAAAGATCGGCATCGCCGCTACCTTGGATCGTTAACGTGAGCTCGCGTGTATTGGCGGCGACATCGACAAAGAAAAGCTTCTCGGCAAATTGCGCTCCACTGACGGAGAAGGGGGTATTGAGCGCCAGTTCTTGTGGTTTTTCTTCTTTGCTTGGCGGCGTCACGGTGTCATCAATATCTTTAGTGACGTCATCTAACCACAGCGAAAACTCGTCGGCGTAAATTGGGCCAATTTGTTCAAGGTAGGTAACCCACTGTTTGTATTCACCAAGACGAGAATGATGGAGCAATTGTTCCACCGCTTCAGGGTGTTTTTCGAATAAGAAGCGCACGCCCAAATAACCCCAACGATAAATGCGGTTCACTCCGTCGTTGTAACTGGTAGCAAACACTTCTGGTAGGGTGTGGGTTTTCTCTTTACCCAACACCAATGCAGCGTGGTAGCCTTCTTTGTAATACATGTACTCGGCAAAACCTTCGAGCCACCAAACAATGTGGCCTTCACGCATCGTCGTATGGAAATCCCCATACTGGTTGAATCGGCCATCTAAGTAATGCACGTACTCATGTTCGAGATTCAGAATCGAAAAATCGTCATCCCAGCCGTTTTGATAGGCAACGAATCGGGGAACGTTGTTGGCTTGGGACGGATCGCGTTCGAGAAACTGGCCACCGTTGTTGGTGGTATTACCGAATAAAAACGAAGAATAGGTGCTGTAGTCGTCTTTGGTTTTGAAAACGATGACATCTACGTTATCGCTATTGTCGTCGGGAACGGGTTGTTGATTGGTTTTTGCGACGGTGTGGAAATCGACCTCTTTGTCATTCAGCGTACGACACACTTGCTCCGCTTGGGCGAGAGTCATGGTTTGTGCCAGAATTTGTGCTGGACCTTGGCAATCGTGGCTAAAGGTCATGATACGTTGGCGAAGGCGCTCTTTGGCATCTTGCAGACCAAGTTCTGCAGCGTGCTCTGGGGCATAAGCGTTGACCATCTCCGCAATGCCAACCCAGACGCGATCCGATTGCCCGCCAAGTGGAAATTGTTGGAGTAGCGTCGCCAAGGTTTGCGTCATTTTCTCTTTTAGCTTGTCATCATCGGTTTTGATTAAGCGCGCCAGTTCTCTCGCGGCGTTGCCAATGAGAAACTCGCTGTCGGTGCCAAGCGCCCACTGGTTGTGGCTAACAAAAGTCGACAAGGTGTCGATATAACGGTGATCATTGGCTAAGAGTTGATAAAAATCATCACTTTGTGAGTGGCCTGCCATGGCAACGAAAATGTTATTGATGGCTTTGCGGTAGTAGTAGTTTTCCGTCAAGCGCTGCTCAAATTGGTTAAGTAGAGCAAAAACATCGCTTGCTGCAATGTGTAACTGACGCACACTGTCGACGATGATCAACATCGATCCCAACGCTTTCATCTGTTCGTCACCCATTTCTAGTGCATGGGTATTACGTAGGAAGGTTGCTGATGTTGTCGCGATATTCTGGCTTAACTCGGTGCTAAAAGGCGCTATTTTTCTCGCATACGTATCGTGACGGTTTTTATAGGCGGCTTTGATGAACTCTGCCAAATAGTAAATATGCTTGGCGGTTTTTTCTTCGCCTTGATATTGATTAACGGTCTCTAATAACGCGTCATTAACCAGTGCTAGGTTTTGTTCAGAGAATAAGGCATCCGCTTCGATTTGACTGGTGCTAAACCATGAACTCATGCAGTCGTAATCGGCATTCGCGATTTGAGATGCAAAACTTGATGTGTCAGCGATAAGCTGAGTCGCTGTGCATTGGCCGGATTTGGTAAAACGATCATCCGGATTGGTTGTCGGCGTATCGGGCTTATCAGGTTGCACGGTTGGAGAAGAGGAGCTACCACCAGAGTCTCCACCACAACCACTCAAGCCAAAAATAATGGCTAGAGCGAGGATGGAGCGCTTATTTTGTTGTAATGTCATTATAATATCCATAAATAAAGTCCGCGCGAACTATATCTATAGAGCCCTTACAAATTAAATTATTTATATTGATGATCCAATAAGCAGTTTTTATTTATCTTCATTTGTTTATTTTTGATGAAAAATATCTGATTTGATTTTTAACTTATATTTAAACTTCTACACTCAGTATTCTATTCTTTATTTTATCTTAGAACCCTGATGGCAGCGCTCTCGTAGAGTTAGGAAGCGGGTTCATGGTGAAACCGAGAAAGTGACGATAGCGGCCTGTAGTATTGCTTAAAATGTGACCTGCAAATCCCTTTTGGTTTACAAATTAAACATTTTGGTATCATTTGATTTACATCAAGGCGTAGTCTGGAAAGAGTAATTACTTTAAACGTCCGTTTGAAAATGAAATCAATTAGGGATGATGATGTATTTACTTCTGCTTAAAGCGCATATTGGATTGATCGTATTAAGTTTTCTCAGCTTTGCTCTGAGAGCCTATTGGGGATTCAAAGCGTCGACTTGGCTTATGAAAGAATGGCCCTTGAAGGTGCATAAAGTCATTACTTTGGTGATGTTGATCTCCGCTATCGCCCTGTGCCTAACGATCAGCCAGTATCCCTTTGCCGATACCTGGCTAACAGAAAAATTGCTATTGCTGGTGGCTTATGTGGGGTTTGCGATGTTGGCGTTTAAACCTCAGCTCAATCGCCAACTGCGCACGGCGTTTACCTCAGTGACGTGTATTTTATTTGCGATGATTTTCTACATCGCAAAAACGCATGTACCAATTATTCTCAGCTAATACGACGCTTCAGCCCTTTTGAGGATGCTTTTCGTGTATGGCGTAATCAAAGATCTTACGAACCAAGGGCGCACCCACTCGTGCGCCTCCATTGCCGTGCTCTAATACGACAGTAGCGACAAACTCTGGGTGTTGATACGGGGCAAAAGCGGTGAACAAACCATGATCGAGCAAGGTTCTGGTGAGCTTTTGCGAGTTATAGGTTTCCCCTTTCGCCAGGCCGAAAACTTGCGCGGTTCCCGATTTTCCGCCACTGATGTAATCCGCCCCTTTAAACGCTTTGCGTCCAGATCCTTTGGAGCCATGGTTGACCAGCCTCATGCCGTTGAGCGAAATGTTCCAAATGGCGTCTGGCACCTCGGCCATGCGCGTTTCTGTATCATAGTGAACGGGTTGAAGCGCGCTCATCTCTTCACCATGATTTTTTATCGCGTACAGCAGATGAGGTTGGGTTCGCTGCCCATGGTTGACCAAAATCGAGGTCGACTGCGCGATTTGCAAAGGCGTGGCGGTCCAGTATCCCTGTCCAATACCAATCGGTACGGTGTCACCCTGATACCAAGGCTCACGTTTGGTTTGCTGTTTCCATGCTCGAGTTGGCATGTTCGCGGACGTTTCTTCATCGATATCTATCCCCGTACGGCGGCCAAAACCAAACGCATTCATCCAAGATGAAATTCGGTCAATGCCTAAATCAAATGCCACTTGGTAGAAAAAGGAATCGACCGACTCTTCGATCGCTTTGGTCACATTTACGTCGCCATGGCCCCAACGTTTCCAATCTCGCCAACTGTGAGAAGTGCGTTTTGAACCGGGGATGCGCCATACCCCATGATTGTTACGAGTGGTGTTCGGTGTAATCACTTGCTCTTGCAGTGCGGCGATCGCCATAAACGGTTTGACTGTAGAAGCGGGTGGATAAACGCCCAACGTAGCCCGGTTTAGCAATGGGTGCGCGGGGTTGTTTAAAAGAGCTCGATAGTCACGAACGGAGATACCAGAGACAAACAGGTTCGGATCGTAACTCGGGCTAGAAACCATCGCCAGCACGCTGTTATCTTGTGGTGATAACACAATAGCGCTACCAGCTTGGTTGGCCATTTGTGTAAAAACATAGTTTTGCAGATCAGCATCGATATTGAGTATCAAATCCTTTCCCGCCACTGGTGGCACGTATTTTAAGGTGCGGATAATGCGGCCGTGGCTGTTAATTTCGACTTCCTGATACCCTTCTTGACCATGCAGCAACTCTTCGTAATGTTTCTCGATGCCAAGCTTGCCAATAAAGCGTGATGCCTTGTAATTGTTCTGTTTCTCTTGCTCTTTCAACGTGGTGAGATCATGGTCATTGATGTGGGCAACATAACCAATGGTGTGAGTGAGAGAGGCTTTATAGGGATAGTAGCGGCGAAAATCGGTTGAAATTTGCACACCCGGAAGCTGATATTGGTGAACGGAAAACCGTGCCACTTCTTGCTCGGAGAGATCTTCTGCAATGGTGATGGCTCGAAAATGACGAGTCTGTTTCAAACGCTGATAAAACTGCGCCTCTTGCTCATCGGAAAGAGAAATATAGCGTTTCAACATTTTGATGGTGTCAGGAATGTTCTCGGCTTCTTCAGGAATCAATTCTAGGTCGTACACCAGAATGTTGTCGGCCAGTACCTGACCATGTCGGTCGTAGATGAGGCCTCTTACCGGCGCGATGGGTAGGATTTTGATTCGGTTATCATTGGAGCGAGTTTGGTAGTCGGCGAAATGATTCACTTCCAGATAATAGAGATTGGCAATGAGGACACCACAAAGCGCAAGGATAAATAGAAACGCGATGATGGCACGGCGAGCAAACATTTTGGACTCGTCCTTGTGACTTCTAAATTTGTGGTCGAAATGGTTCATTGCCTTGGTTACATTCTGTTACATCCTTCGGCAATATATCGAAACTCGCCATCAAGCTTTGTAAAGAACAGGTCAAGATTGTCCGAGAATTGACCCAGTGGATAATTGCACGGCTAAATGCAAAAGAGCGGTTATTCACACGTGCGCAAATCGCCGCCTTCTACAGAAAACCTTCTAAAGAAAAAGAGCCAGCGGCTATCAGCCAACGTACCGAACTCAGCGAATGTGCCGAACTCGGCTGCGCCACAATGCGAACGCAGTGAAAAACTAAGTTGTGCATTCCAAACCAATTTGGAGCAAACACATCAAGCAAACAGTGGAATGCAAACTGGGCCGCAGTTTGTTTCGGCTTGTCACTTACCCAGACAAATCTCCTTTAGATTAGTAGGGCGTGCTACGCTTAATAGCATTAATAATAAATTTATAATTAAGTGGCTGGTTTTTCTCAATTGAAAGAGTAGAGCAAAATGATGCGGTTGTTGCTGATTTTATTATTGTTTTCTAGCCAGAGTTTTGCACTTGTTCTGCCCGTCGTGGTTGAAGAGAAGGTGCTGAAAGATTACCAAGCTTTCGTCAATGATCGAGACCCGCTTACGATAGACGATTTTACTGGCCCCAAAGCGCGGCGCAGCACGGTAGAAATTGTGTTGCTTCAACAAGCGTTTATGTTGGGTGGGGTGCCCGTCACATTAGAGTTTCATACCGCCCCGGTGGCTGAACGTATTCGTCGTATGTCGATGCTGCCCGATTATGCCATGGCAGCGAACACCATTTGGGATTCCGCAGTGGGTGGGGATGGCGATCGTTTATGGGTCAGTGATGCGGTGATTCGCCAAGGGGAGTTTGAAGCGGGCCTGTATACCGTTAGCACCCGCGAGGATCTGCTTAATGAGCAGCAGCCAATTCATATTGATCAGCTCTCTGCCGTCAGTAGTTCACAATGGGTGAGCGATTGGAACACTTTACAAGCCTTGCCGCTGAGTAACTTACTCAATGTGGCCGATTGGGGCAATATGGTTGATATGGTGGGCCGCCACCGAGTCGATTTCCTGCTGGCGCCATTTCAGGTGTCTGATGATCTCTCGTTTACCACCCGAGGTTTTCAGTTTTTCCCTATTCCGAAAGTGAAAATTGGCTTAACCGGTTCGCGCCATTTCATTCTCTCCCGACAATTCCCTGAAAGCGAAAAACTGGCTCAAGCGCTCAATCAAGGCATCGCGATCCTTAGACAAAAAGGGACCATTGAGCGGGCGTTGATCGAATGCGGCTTTATCAACACCAAAGTCTCGAGCTGGAGCAAAATTAACTGAACACAGTCCTTTATTGCATGACCTATTAGAGAGAACCGAATTAATCATAGAAAGAACGATTGATTCAAATTATGATCGCACACCAGTTAGGGGGGACAAATGTCCTCCCTTTTTGCTTGCTGCGGGATATACCATCTTTCTATCCAATAACACTCGATAAAAAGGACCTAATATGGAGCTGTTCTCCCTATTTGATATCAATAATACGCTTGTGAATATTCCGATTGGTGATGGCTATGCGATGAGCTGGATTGAAGCCATTGGGACCATTTTTGGTTTGCTTTGCATTTGGTTTGCCAGCCAAGAAAAAACCATCAACTATCTATTTGGTTTGATTAACGTGACGCTATTTGCGGTGATCTTCTTCCAAATTCAATTATACGGATTGCTTTTGCTACAGCTGTTTTTCTTTTGTGCTAACGTTTATGGCTGGTATGCATGGACAAGACCGAATGCCGAAGGGGATTTGCTGGAAGTGCGCTGGCTGAGCCAAAAGAAAATGGTGATCACTGCGGGCCTCTGCGTGTGTGCGATTGCGTTATTGACCGTGTACATCGACCCATTTTTCTTCGCATTGGCAAATATCGCAGTGGACACCATGAATGTGTTCGGCGCTGGGCTTGCTGAGCCAGTATTGGAGCCCGACGCTTTCCCATTCTGGGATTCGACCATGACGGTATTGTCCATCGTGGCGCAAATCCTCATGACCAGAAAATATGTTGAAAACTGGGTGCTTTGGGTGGTGATCAACATCATTAGTGTGGGCATCTATGCCATGCAAGGTGTGTATGCGATGTCACTGCAGTACGCGATCCTGATGTTCATTGCTGCGAATGGCACGCGTGAATGGGCTCGTACGGCGAAGCGCAACCAAGCATCGACGCAGCAGAAGTCAGAAAAATCGGCCGATGAGGCAGTCGCATGAGTAAACAACCTCATCTGTGTGTTGATGAAACGCAAGTTGCAGAGCGAGTGATCGTGTGTGGCGAGCCGGATCGCGCTAACCGAATTGCGGCGTTACTGGAAAACGCCGAACTGGTTGCAGAGAACCGCGAATACCGCCTTTTTAACGGTGAGTTTCAAGGTAAAGCCATCACCGTTTGCAGTACGGGTATTGGTGCTCCATCAATGATTATTGCCGTTGAGGAGCTCAAGCAATGCGGCGCGAAATACATCATTCGTGTTGGTTCGGCAGGGGCGATGCAACCGAACATCGCACTGGGTGAGTTGATCGTAGCGGAAGGGGCGGTGCGCGATGAAGGGGGCTCAAAAGCCTACATTGATGCGGCTTATCCTGCTTATGCCAGTTTTAGCTTGCTCAAAGGGTTGGATGGCTATTTGCAAACGCAAGCGGTGCCCTACCATATGGGCGTCGTGCGTTCTCACGACAGCTTCTATACCGATGATGAAGAAACTTTGTGCCAATACTGGAACAAAAAAGGCATCTTGGGAGCCGATATGGAAACTTCGGCGTTGTTTACGGTGGGTCGTTTACGTGGATTGCACGTGGCTTCTGTGCTGAATAATGTCGTGCGCTATCAGCAAGATGTTAAAGAAGGGGTAAGCCAATACGTGAATGATGATGATGCCATGATGGCGGGCGAAAAACGTGCGTCATTGGCGGCTTTAACCGCGCTTTCCTGCCAATAGACAACCATCTTGCTCATAATAGAAAACGGCATCTTCGGATGCCGTTTTTCGTTTGGAAAAACTTGTGAGTGCAGAGCCAAATGTCAGTGATGCTTATTGCTATCCAATCACGACCATTGTTTGAAATCGATTGTTTGAAATCGATTGTTTGAAATCGATTGGCTCACGGCGTTAGAGTGAAAATCCCCTAAAGTGAAAAAGCACCAAAAACTACCTGAACAAGGTGTCGACCTGACTCGGTAAATAACCAAAGAAAACCAGCGATATTCAGAGTGATAGTCAGCCATAGAATGAATTTGAAAGGCTGTTTTTTCGATTTGTGTCGCAACAGAAATTGAGCTAATAGCGCTCCAGGCCAACCACCGAGTAATGAGAGGAGATGCAGGGTGCTTTCAGGTGTTCTCCAGCGACCATCCTGCGCTGCCTGTTTATCCTTAGCAAACATCAGATAGGTGAACATACTCAACACTACATACAATGGGATGAGAATTTTTGGCCCATCGAATAGGACGACGGAGGCGGTTGCTGCAACGAAAAAGCTAAAACCAAACAAAACGGTAAAAGGGAAGCCATGCACACCAAGAACGACAACATTTTCAGCGTTGAAGCGCCCTTTTTTGTCTTCAGCCACGTTGAAAGTGACATTGTCTTTTATTTTGGGGCGATAGCCACGATTTGTGACGGAAGAAATATGAAAGAATACTTTCAGTTCTCCACCAATGGCAGAAATGAACCCGTAACCTTTTTCGTCATTCCATTCTATTATTTGGCCTTTTATTGCCATCCTTCGCTATTTCATGGTGATGTCTGTGGATTTGTCTTATAACATTTTAAGCAATTGTTGGCATATGAATTTCACCACTAAATATACCTTAGATAGGGCATGCCCCGTTCTCAAGCTCTTCGCAAGGTACGATTCAAGCCAACACGATCAAAACTCGTTGCATCAGTGATAACGCAAGAGCGCCAAACTCTCTGTAAAAAGATGACATCTTGGCCAAGGAAACGTACTCTTCCCATAACGCATCACAGAGGTGAAACATGAGAATCACGCCTTCCGCAACAGGCCGTTTTTCTGCCTATTTAGCAGAGCAGAGCAAAGCTTTTCGAGAGCTGATCTACCGTTGCCAAGTCAGCAGTTACTATGTTGATGCAGGGACTGAGATCCTCCGTCAGGGGGAAAAGCTAGAACAACTGTTTGTTGTGCCAGTGGGGCGCGTTTCTATGAACATCATAGCGGCCAATGGTCGACGTTTTCAGCTCGGAGAAGCGAACTGCGATGACCATATTTTCGGTGAAATGGAGTTCTTTACGCAAACGCCTTGTCAATGGACGGTTACGGCTGACGAACATCTGCAAGTTGACCTTATTTGCATTCATCGTTTGGCTCAAGCATTAGAGCAGCAGCCGGAAATGATGGTGTTTTTTGCCTCTGCACTGGCGGAAGATTATCAAGATTCGATGGAGATCTACACCAGCCGCTTGCTTCACCCCATTGCGTACAACATCGCTTTTGATTTATTGCAGCAAAAGCAGCGCCCAGTCATGCTCGGTGGATTTGATAAGGTCAACCAAGAAGCAGAACGTTTTGGCACCTCAAGCCGCGTTTACCGTCGTGCCGTCAAAGAGCTGATGGACAAAGGCCTTGTTAGCAAAGGAGAAAACGGTTTAGAGATTGTCGATGAAGAGCAGCTCACACGTTTTCTTGAGAGCAGTGAGTAGCTTTTACTTGCTCCTGCTGAGAAGGGCATTGGATACAAAACCGCTTCTCTTTAATTGGATGAATGTTTCATCTTCATTAGTAAATTAGTTCACATTATAAAAACCTAGAGTGGTGTGATTTGTCTTTCTCATCACACTCTAGCCCGATGTCTTTCTTGAGATGGTCACTCATGGTGGTCGTACACTTTTCTTTTTTGCTTAAACTTGAAATTATTATTTTAAATTTCAATATATTAAGTATTTTCTTGATGTTGATGTATCTCGCTAGTTTCATGGCGATTTCCTTGATTACTTATCAGATAGCGCTATTATCAAGGCAAACAAAATGGGTTACGAACAACGATTTATTAAAGGAACTATAACCTCAGCTTATGGACAATCGACTGCGTTATCTCTCAGCACTGCGTTTTTTCGAATCGGCCTCGCGGCTAAAAAGTTACAGCAAAGCGGCCGAAGAGCTGCATGTTACTCAAGCCGCCATTAGCCAAAAATTACGCCAGCTTGAAGATCGTTTAGGGTGCAAATTGTTTGTTCGTCGTGGGCGAGAAATGCATCTCACCGATAAGGGTCAGATCCTGCAAAAACATGTGAATGATGGCTTCAAAAACATTGTTACAGGGCTCAATCGAATTCAAAACGAACCGCTTGAAGGCGTGTTGAATGTTAGTGCCCCTCGCTCGTTTTCGACTCGCTGGTTAATGCCTAGATTGTGGAAATTCACCATGGAATTCCCTCATGTACCTATTCGTGTGCAAAACGCTAAGGGCATTGATATCCGCCACACAGAAACGGATGTGCTTATTTGGCAAGGTGATGACACCGTTGAGCATCTTGAGCTTGAGCAAGAGACGTTATTTGAAGAGGCCATTTTTCCCTACTGCTCACCACAGTTAGCAGAATCCATGAAGTTTACTGAGCCAGAACAACTGCTACGCTGTTGGCTGATTGACTTTAACTCTACCTCCTTCAACTGGGATCAATGGTTTCACTGTGCCAATGTTCAGGCCAAGCGTGAAGGGATCCAATGGATGGAAGTCAGTACGTTCGATATGGCGATTAATGCCGTTGTTGAGGGTCATGGTGCCTGCTTGGCGACAGAGAGCATTACCGCCGATTTCGTCGAGCGCGGCTTGTTGGTCAAGCCATTTAACATCGGGCTCAAACCTGGCGTTCGCATTTCCGTGATCAGTGATCCTTCGTCATCACGTGTGTTAAGGATTAACGCTTTCAAGGAATGGTTACAAAGAGAACTTCATTTTCAGTAACCGATGCTTGTTGCTTTCACCTAGCTCCCTGGTTATGCGCAAGTTGATAATGTCTAGGCTCATAGTGAGCCAAATAAACCAAAGCGAGCCGAGGCTCGCTTTGGTTTGTCTTAAAGTGATGGATTCAAAGAGGGGGAACCCGATCAGTTATCCCGAGTCGAGGTGACAATCACACTAAACAGGATGAGTGCGCCACCGAGCAATTGCAGCGCGGTGAGGGATTCTTGTAACCACACCATCGCGAAAATGGCGCCGAAGAGCGGTTCACTGCCCATGAGGAGTGAAACGCGAGTCGGTGAGGTTCTGCGCACGGCATAGTTTTGCACGTAGAACGCAAACAGCGTACAAAACAGCACGAGGTATGCCACGGTGAGCCAAAATTCGAGTGAGACGGGCAGTACAATCTCTGCGGCTGGTACATACACCAATACACCGACGATTGCACAACTGGCCACCACGAAAGATTGCAGAGAGGTGAGCGTTGAGGTGGTGATGGCTTTGCCTTCGGTGAAACGTTTGGTCATAGTGACCATTAAGGCACGCAGCAGTGCTGCAGTTAAAATAAAGTAGTCACCAGTGTTGAGCGAAAGCTCGATGCCTTGCTCGCTGGTGAGCAAGAGTACGCCGATGACACTGCACACAGTGAGAGCCAATAAAGTATTGCTGATGCGCTTTTTATTGATCACCAGCTCGGCAAACGCCGTTAGGATAACGGTGAGGCTGATCAAAAATGCGGCATTGGATGCAGAGGTTTGTGAAACCCCAAACACTTCGCAGAAAAAAATCGCCGAGAGGATAAAGCCGGTAGGTATGGCAATCTTCCAGTCCTTATTGAGTCCTTGGCGAAAGTCTCGAATCACGACAGGTAGCATACACAGGAAAGTGATCGAGAAACGAATCGAGATAAAGAGCAAAACGCTGGTATACACTAGAGCGCTTTTGGTGAGCCCGTAACTGGTTCCCCAAAATACGGCCACTAACAGCAGCAGTGTTTCAGTGAGGGGAAACTTAAAACTCCCTTTTTTTAACGAACTCGTCGCTGTAGTCATGTTATTTCTCCATTTTTGTAAAAGCGATGACGAGTACATCCCTAGAGGCTGAGGTCTCACGGCTCGCGGGGGTAATGGTCGAGACTTCGTGCATCGTAGCGGCATCATCCGCCATGACGATGTCGAAGGTTTTATCGAGCGTGATGCGCTCGAGCTCATTTTTATTAGCATCGGTGAGGCGGGTTTCGCCACCGGATACATTGATCTTGTTGATCATCATCGAGGCGATATAAGTCACGCCATCACGATGCAACCCTTCAGGCGTTGGTTCGCCCGCTTCGGCTTCCGTTGCGGTAATGCGATAAGGGTGCAAGCGGATATTCCAGTTTTGCGGTTCGCCTTCGACGTCGTCATAGATTTCGCTCATCATATTGAGCAACTTTTCTAAAACAGGCGAGGTGACGAAGCGATCCGTCAGCGGTTCAAAGTGTCTTTCCACGCCTCCGTTGAGCGTGTTGATGTAAGAGGGCTGAACATACGGTTCATGCGGCATCATCACGATCTCTTTGCTGCGTGCGAGCTTGGTAAATTGACCATAGCGGCGGTAGCGATACGTCCCTCCATCCGCCATATAGCGATCGCGTTCTAGTTGGTTCCAGCAGTTTTTGAATCGAATCACTTCGCCAACATGAGTGCTGAGCAATAACGTCATTTGTCGTCCATTGATAAAGACGTATTTGTACTTTTTCAGCTGTTGCGAAATGGGAAGAACGCTCTGCTTGGTTTTATGAGTCGTGCTTTCTGTCATTGTCATCTGCGCCTCCGTTACGCGACTTGATGCTGTTTATCAGATGTCGGTTCAAGTTGAACCGAGCGCATACTGCGGGCATGCGCCACGTTTATCTCCCAATTGTCGCGATCACGTAGGTATCGTGCATTATCTGCAACAATACTGGTGGCGATTGCATTACCTCGGGAAAGTTTAAAGAGGACACTGCCAGAGACATGCTCGGCAGTGTGAGCGATGAACGCATAGCTGGCATTTTGCAACAGGCTACCGAAGCGACCTTCGACCGCTTCTTGAGTCCACGTTTCGTTGTGCCATGCTTTGGCTTTGAGAACATCGGTAGGTAAAGTGGCCGTTTCCAGCAACTTATAAGCCTTCATCAAGAGCATAGCAGCGGGTGCTTCGCGCACCTCTAACACTTTTTCGTCTTGATCGAGATGGTCGAACCCTACATAACGACCTATCTCATACGCGCCAACGTGGTTGTTAATAAACGCTATTAACTCGAGTAGGGTTATCGGTTTGTCATTTAAGGTAACCGGATAACCTTGTTTGAAACCGATCTTGATGCTGTCGCCTTCAAGATGGTGCTCTGGTTGCCAACGCGACCAGGTAAAAAGCGAATCGGCGAGGGTGAAGTTTTCCGGATCGTCCAAGATGCCGGATTCAAACTCGCGACACCATAAATTGGAATCGCCACTGACATTACGAGATTTAAAGCCAACCAAACCGGAGTGAAATAGCGTCTGAGCTTTTTCTTCGCGGCTGATGGCGGAATATTCATACGGTGAACCGTAGAACCCTTGGTAGCCTGAACGTTCAATCGCGCCATTGAGACGGCGTAAGCTGTTTTGCGACTGATTCGCGGTGTGGATGATGGCGTCACAACTGAGGATCTGTGCCAGCTCGACCGCTTTTTTAACAATGATTGGTCGAGAGAGTGAGGAACTGACCGGATAGTCACCTAGGTAAAGCGCTTGTGCTTGTATGGCAGAAAAGAGGCTGTGTTCAACAAATTCCTGTTTTGCATCGAGGATGTTTAAATCGAAGCCGTAATGATCGGTGATGAGCTTGAGTTTGGATTCTTCGATGTCATCGCCAAGATCGATGGCCACCGCCGTGACTTTTGCGCGGCTGTTTTTAAGAATCTCGAGCAAGTAAGAGCTATCTAAGCCGCCGCTAAAGAGCGTCAACACATGTTTGGCTTGGCTCGCGACGTTTTGTACATCCTCAATACTTCTGATTTTCTTCATCTCTCTGTCCTTGATGTTGTCTGACTAATGTCAATTGACTTAATTAGTATCTATAAGTAACTTCAACGGAACAATACAGTGAAAATGCAAAGGATAATTGCGCCATGGACACGAATAGATTAATTCCACTGCTTTCTGAGATGGCCATTTTCGTGAATGTCGTCGAATCTGGCAGTTTTTCGAAAACCGCGCAAAAGCTCGGTGTGTCGCCGTCTTCGGTCAGTCGCTCGATAACGCGCTTGGAAAATGTGCTGGAAAAGAAACTGCTTGAGCGCACGACGCGACAAATGCGGTTAAGTGCGACGGGGCAAGAAGTCTATAGCCTGTGCAGTGATATGCTCAATGCGGCCAAAATGGCGGTTTCCGCAGCGCAAACGGACAAAAGTGAAGCGTCTGGCTCACTTCGCATTGCAGCGCCGAAAGCGTTATCTCGCCAAGTATTGATGCCGCTGGTGCTCGATTTCATTGCTGAACACCCCAAAGTGGCGCTGCAACTGAAAGTCGCGGATCACTATATCGACCCGATAGGCGATGAGGTGGACGTAATCATCCAAATCACTGACAAACCAACCGAAGGTTTGGTGGCTCGTAGCTTAGGTCGTTGCCGTTTGGTGCTGTGTGCAAGCCCAGACTATTTGCAGCAGCAAGGCACGCCGAATCATCCAGATGATTTAGTGGGGCACAACTGTTTGTGCTTGGGAGAAAATCCGCGTGATAGGGTGTGGGATTTTACCATTGGCAGCCGAAAAATCTCGGTGAACGTGAAGGGCTCATTTGCGGTCAATCACAGTGAAATTCGTCGTGAAGCGGTGCTGAGAGGATTGGGTATTTCGGTGTTTCCTGAGTTTGCGATTCGTTCTTATATTGAGTCGGGAGCGTTGACCGAGTTACTCAGTGACTGGCACCTCGGCGGTAATTATCAAGGGCAGATTTTGGCGCAATATGCGCAGTCAAAATATGTGCCGCAGCAGATCAAAACCTTTATTGAATACCTCCAACAACGCATGGTGCATGCATAGCCCGTTGATGGCCTCAAGGTAAGGGTGACCCCAAACAAAAACCCCGTAGAGCGTTCGCTCCACGGGGTTTATTTTCGCTGTTTATTCGTGCCTATTAACGATGTAATCGCTGATTAAGCGTCGGCACGTTTTAGGTGTACTTCTTCTTCTTTTTCACCTGCTTTTGGATCGGCGAAGCGTTCAAGATCTAAGGCACCTTCTGATTTCGCCACAATCACTGACACACACGCGTCACCGGTGATGTTTACGGCAGTGCGGATCATATCCAGTAGACGGTCGACACCCATGATCAGCGCGATACCTTCCAGTGGCAGACCCACTTGGTTGAGTACCATCGCCAGCATGACCAGACCAACGCCCGGAACACCAGCAGTACCGATAGACGCCAATGTTGCGGTGAGGATCACCATCACATAGTCACCCATGCTGAGGTCGATGTTGAATGCTTGAGCGATAAACGCGGTCGCCACACCTTGCATGATGGCCGTACCATCCATGTTGACTGTTGCGCCCAACGGAACCGTGAACGAGGCGATTTTGTTGTCTACGCCTAGGCGGTTTTTAACCGTTTCCATGGTGGCTGGAATGGTGGCATTCGAGGAGGCCGTTGAGAAGGCAAACATAATGGCATCTTCCATTTTCTTCAAGAAAGTCAATGGACTTAGGCCAGTGAAGCCTTTTAGCATCAAGCTGTAAGTGACCAAACCATGGATGAGCAGCGTTGCCGTCAACACTAGGAAGTATTCACCTAGATTGATGATTGCGCCCAAACCTAGGCCAGTAAACAGTTTCGCCATCAAGAAGAACACGCCGTAAGGGGCGAGGTTCATCAGTAGCGCAACCAGCTTCATGATCACTTCGTTAAGATCAGAGAAGATCGCCGCAATGCGTTCGCCCGGTTTACCAGCTGCACTGATGGCAATACCAAACAGCAGTGCGAAGACGATCACTTGAAGCGTTTTGCCTTCGGCCATCGCACTGATTGGGTTGGTCGGGAACATATCGATGATCACTTGACCCAATGACGGTGCTTCTGCCGATTTGAACGAGCTTGCTGCGGTGAGATCTGCACCTGCTCCAGGTTGGAATACCGTGCCCATGGTCAGAGCGAGCGTGATAGCAACGGCGGTGGTGGTGATATAAAACGCCAGGGTTTTACCACCCATGCGACCTAGGGTCGAGATATCTTTAAGTGAGCTGGTACCACAAACAAGCGAAACAAAAATCAGTGGTACAACAAGCATTTTTAAGCTGGCAATAAAGATTTTACCGCCGACTTCAAAAAGTCCATTTACGATGTATGCGTCAACAAATCCATTGTCAGCAAATAGCGCGCGAATCGCGAATCCTGTCAAGATACCCGCAACCATGCCAAGAATTACACGGCCGGTTAGCGACATCGGTTTCTTGGTATTCATATGAACACTCCTTATAGTTATGCACCTTGAGTTCAGTTCAAGGGGAGCAGCAGGGTAGCAGTGTCCACTAAAAATAAAAAAGTAAATTGATGAATTGGATTAATAGATGTGATCTATATCACCTGAAAATTTAGTATATTCACAAGGTGATAACAAACTAAGCTAGAATATTTATCTGTTGAATTAGGTTGTTTATCTTTTTTATCGATAGATAAACAAACCCATCAATTCTTACCAGATGATAATCGCTATGCATATGCCTCTTGATTTTGCATAAACAAGCGCAAGTTATGCACTTGCTTACTCTTCACCCACCTGAGGAGAGAATGACTTAGGGTGATGACGAGCATCTTGCTGATAAGCAAAATCGGCCAAACTCGCAAAGTTCTGATGCGTCCAGACTTGCACTTTTTTTAAGGTATCAGGCAAGGCTGAAAAGTGTTTCTCCTCGTCGCTGGCAATCAGTTTCAGATTGACCCAATCGGAAATCGGACTACCATCAGAAAAGTACTCATTGAGTGACAGAGTATGCTCGCTTCCCGGGTAATTAGGCTGAAGGGTGTAACCTAGATGGTAGTCACGCTTGAGCAGCAGCCATTTGTCAGGCAAACGACGTGCGCTGTCCCACCACAGCCCATCGAGCGCTTCAATCTTCTGTTGAGTGATCTTTTTCGATTGTGCTTTGAATTCGCTCAGGCGTTCTTGCAGGGCGCGATCGACGTTTTTAGAGAAGGTTTTCTTATCCAAGGTTGGGTTGGTAAGAATCACCTGTTTCGCCAGTTGAGCGCCAAGCATGTTGGAGTAGAGATCTTCTGGGGAGAAGGCCGACGCTAACTCGTCGAAGCCGCCGACGGACATCAAACCAAACCACTGGGCAATTTCATGCCATTGCGCTAATTGGAAGGCGATGAACGCAGCCGCTTCAGCACTGCGTTGTACTTTTTCGGCTTGACTGAGAGACTCAGCCTGAAACTGAGGCTGCCAATGGATCTGCCGCACACGCAGCTCTTGTTTGAGCTCAACCTGATATTCCTGACCAAGATGGGCGAGATTTTCTTGATAGAGATAGAAGGTGTAATCCGCGGTGTCTCGAACGTGGGCGGTATCAATAAAGCCAGCGTGTTGGGTAAAAATTAATCCGTTGCTTTCATCGCCCAGACCGAGCAAATTGCCCGACACGGATTGTGAGCCATCGTTGTAGCGGTGCTGGCCAATTTTGTCGGCGTCCACCACGTTACCCACCGAAAAGAACGGGACGGGAATGCCCCCCAACTGAGCTTTTAAGTCGTAACCAAAGGCGCAACACGGGCGCACGCCCACGGGGGCATCAACTTCGGCAAACACCGAGGAAGAGAAGCTGGCGAGTAACAGAAGAAGAGTTGTTTTGTTCATTTTCATCATGATTTTCTAAAACGCCTCATTGACATGAAAATAGAAACCGCTGCTCTCTTTGCCAAATCCCATATCGACGCGGACATTGATACGCGCTTTGAAGGCAAAACGATAACCGATACCAACGGTGGGGAGCCAAGATTGTTCGAGCAACTCGTTGTAGTGAGGGGCAATGGTGCCTGCGCCGACCCAAGCCACCATCCCATGACGTTGATTAATGCTATGGCGCACCTCCACTTGGGTGGAGAGCTGATTGCGATCGCGATATTGGCCTTGATAGTAGCCGCGCATCCGTTGGTCATCGCCCAGCATGGCTTGATCGTACCAAGGCACGTCACCGGTAAACGCTTGGCTATAGAGTTCCATCGCCACAATGGTTTGCGAAGAAACTCGCAGATAATGGCGTACATTCATCAACCATTGTTGGTAGTTGGTGTCGCTGCCATACTGACGGCGAAAGTCACTCCATTCAAGATTCCAATAGCTGCCCATTTCCGGATTGGGTTCAAAATCGCGGCTGTCGTATTCCATACCCAGCAACATGCCGCTGCTTCTGCCATTACTCAGCGCTTTGGCTACGGGTGTCTCATCGTCAACGGTCACCCCTTGGTAGGTTTGCCAGTGCCATCCCGCTTTGAGATAGACGCTTGGCGCAATCTCATAAGCGATTTTTGGGTTGAATTGGTAACGTTGCGCATTGTACTGAGTTTTGTTGCTGTCGGTCTGCGCCGCGCTTTCGCCTTGGCCCCAGTAATAACCGGGTGTATGACTCACCCAACCATCGATCAGTAAGCGAATGCGATCGCCACAAAGATAGGTGCGATTTTCAACCCCTAACCCGTAAGAGCCTGAAGTCGAGGCATAGGAAGTCAGCGTTAAGGTGGAATAAGGGTCTACAGATCGCCAGCCCGTTGGCGTATACAATCCCACGGCCGCGATGCCGATACCGAGCCCTTGCTCTGGGTTGACAAAGGGGCCCGGTAACACGCCCCAATCGATCAGTTTGCTGGTATCGACGGTGTCGCTGGAACCCAGTTTCTCCAGTAGGTTATCTACCCAACTGCTTTGTGGTTTTGCAAAGGCACTGACACTGGTGAGAGCCAGCAGAGCGCAATACCCAACTTTGCTCATGGGTTAGAATCTCCGATCGACTGAGAAGAACATGCTCTGGCGGTCACCAAAACCAAACTCACCGAGCAGATACCAACTCTCATTGATTTGATACTGCATGCCCACAATGGGGTTCCATGGGGTTTGCAAGTGTTGCTGAACTTCGAAACGAGCATCACTGGGCAGCAGTGAGGTTAAGGATGAGGGCAAGCCCAGATCGGAAAGCGAACCTTTGAGTGTTTGCTCAACATCTTGGTACATGGCGCCAGCCCAAATACGCAGCGGTGTCCCGTGGCGATTGAAATCATAACCGACACGAGGAGAGACAACGATAGCGTCAATGGTACCGTCGATGACGGTCAAACGGCTTTGCGTGAAACTGGCGTCCACCAACGCAAACCAGTTTTCATATCCCCCGACTAACACAGCGCCAAAGCCAGTGGTGTAGCCATCCAGATCCAAGCGAAAGTCTTGGATTTTATGGGTGATAAACGGTCTGTTGGGGTTAAAGCCTGCGGTTAAGGTGACGTCTGTGGTCGAATAGCCATCTAGCTTACCCACCAAACCATACAAGTTAAGAAAGGGAAACAGCCAAACGTCAGCCCGTAATGTCAGCACTTCGGTATATTGGCGTCCGGGTTCTGCATCCAAACCGATATCGAGATAGTTGAAGTCCAACCCTTGCAGATCGATGGAATCGACATTAATACCTTGCTCCATCGTCATGTAACTCAAGTTAAAACCGATCGGTTTTGGCAAGGTGTAACCAAGCGCTTCTGCGTCTTCTTTCCAGATAGGCAGTGAAAAGGAGTCTGCTACGGTTGGGGTGGAGCAAGCAGCAAACAGTAAGGAGAGCAGAACGGCTTTTTTCATTCGTTAAACATCAATAAATAGAGCAAAACCGACATAAGTGGTTCAGCCATTGTTGTACATCGCCTTGGTTTAGGCACCTGTCAATGGTCTCTCATCCGTTGAACGCCATTTTGTGACGATCATACACCTAATTTTTTACAAGTAAACTTGAAAGTATACTTTTGTTATTTTTGCTCTATACTAAGCGGCAATGGAAAGAGGATGGCTATGAAAGTTACCGAGCAAAAACGGCTTGCCCTTATTGAGGCCGCCAAAGATGAATTTATAGAATTTGGTTTTAATGCCGCCAACATGGATCGTGTATGTGAAAAAGCATCCACTTCAAAACGCACTCTTTATCGACACTTTGAAAGCAAAGAGTTGCTGTTCACTGCGGCCATTAATGCCATGGTGGAAAAGCAAAATGAGCACACCACTTTTGTATATCAAGCTCATGTGGCGCTGGACTCGCAGCTCAAAGCGTACTTGCAGCGCAAAGTGACCTGTCTCTACAGTGAAGTGGGTTTGCCAGTGGTGCGTATGATCGTGGGTGAATTCATTCGAGAGCCCGAGCTGGCACAGCGATACCTAGCCTTGATGGGAGGCAAAGATGTAGAACTCAAACAATGGATAGAAAATGCCATCAGTGACGGAAGACTCATCTCTGGCGATAGCCAACAAATCATGGCCACCTTGTTAAATTTGTTTCACGGTCAATTTTTATGGCCGCAATTGGTGGCGAACCTTTCGCAGCCTAATGAGCAAGAGCAACAGGCGCACATCAATGAAATTGTGCGTATCTTTTTACGCGCTTACGTAGCAGATTAGAGAGAGTAATGGATAACCCGTTCTTCCTCTCCTTGGAAGTTCGGGTTATCGCTTCTACAGGTGAGAATAACTCAGAGCCTATCCTGCAGAAGCTATTCGGGCTTAAAAGTTATGCTGAGCAAGCTCGGAAGGAAGACCCACATTAGAATGAGGCAGAACGATTTTGCGTGATTCGAAGCGAACCTGCTCTCGATCAAACCAGAACTCGATGCAGTCTGCGGCGTGCAAAACTAACGTGTAACGGGTCTCTTGTCTGAGATACATTCCACCGATTTCGAAATCTTCATATTTAATATTCAGCCCCAGAACTTGATGGCTGTGTACCCCGTCGTTATAAAAAATCTGGTCACGAGTAAAGTTCGCTTCTTTAAGAAGCGCTAAAGCGATATTGAGTGAATCTGAAGTAATAGTAATCATAGTATTTGTTGTGTTGTACCCATTTGACGATACTCTTCCTAGCAGTAACGCAAGGCGTATGTGTGAGAAATCACCACGACCAAAATATTGATGGTTCGTATGTGCAGCCAAATTGTTGGGTAAGCAATATAAAAGTTGCCAAGAAAAAGAATCCAATCTGTGCCAATTGCTCAGATCGATGCGTTAAGACATTGTTAACGCAAATTATTTTTATCTATGCTTGGTTGTCGTTCGGTGGGCAGTGTAGTGAAATAATTAATTCATGCAATCTATGAGTCTGTGAGTGGATGTGACTTTTTATTGATTAAGTTGTTGATTAATAGAGATAAAAGGTTGTATGTAATGAATTGTAATGGATTAGAGTAGATACTCTCGAAAAGAGGTGAGAAATGGACAGATTAGAGGCTCTTAGAGCCTTTGTGGCTATTGCAGAACAAGGCAGTTTGTCTGGCGCCGCGAACGTGCTTGAAATCGAGAGAACCAAGGTATCACGCTATCTTAGTGAGTTGGAAGAGTGGGTTGGGAGCCGTTTGCTTCACCGCACCACCCGCAAACAAAGTCTCACGGATGCCGGAGAGCAAACACTCGCCTTAGCCTATCAAATGCTGTCCCTTTCTAATGAAGTGAGTGCGATACGAGATAGGCAAAACAATACGCTTTCTGGCAAGCTTCGTATTGCTTCGGCCTATTCTTTGATTGAGCATTTCTTGTTGCAAGCCGTGGAAGCGTTTTGCGATCAATGGCCAGAGGTACAGATCGAACTGCTGGTGGCCGACAGCAGTACCCATTTAATTGAAGAAGGGGTGGATCTGGCGGTGCGAATTACCAATGATTTGGCCCCTGGACTTATTGCAAGGCAAATGGGTGTGTGTCGCAGTGCCCTTGTTGCCACACCTGCGTATCTTGAACAGTTTGGTCATCCTCAGCAGCCCAGCGATTTGCCAGCACATCGTTGTTTAAGCTTCAGTTACTTTGGCAAAAACCGTTGGTATTTAACCCGAGATAACCGCAGAGAAAGTATCGATATTCAAGGCCCTATCACCGCCAATATTTCTACGATCGTGTTATCGGCAACACTGCATGGAAGTGGTATCAGCCAGCAGCCCTATGCTGCGGTGGCGCCACATCTTGCACAAGGTCGTCTATTGCCCGTCTTGCCGGATTGGCAACCTGATGAACTAGGGGTTTACCTCGTCTATTCAAGCCGTAAGCAGATCACGCCGTTACATCGGCAGTTTATTGATTTCATTTGTCAGCGAATGGCAAGCGATCCGCTGTGGCAGGCGTTATAAACGATAAACGGTGAGTGTGAACTATTAGTGCATAATTCGCACTAGTGATGTGTGTATGTGTGGCTATTTCGCGCAAATAAAACGAAATACATTAGAGCCCGTTGATAACAGATAACTCAAAGGGCCAACTCTATGAAGAAAATACTTGCCGTTGCGGTACTCGCAACCCTGAGCCAGCCAGCATTGGCTGCACTGAAACTGACCACTTATAACCCACAAGAAAAGGCCATTTTT
Organism: Vibrio vulnificus CMCP6; assembly: GCF_000039765.1. NCBI lineage: Bacteria > Pseudomonadati > Pseudomonadota > Gammaproteobacteria > Vibrionales > Vibrionaceae > Vibrio > Vibrio vulnificus. The sequence continues at coordinate 1,534,035 of NC_004460.2, forward strand.
CCGGTCAGCTCGACGCTGATTTCGGGGAAAAAAGAAGCCATTTTGTTCGATGCACAATTCAGTACTACCGAAGGTAAAGCGCTGGTGGAGTTGATTCGTCAATCGGGCAAAGAACTCACCACGGTGTACATTACTGGCGGCGATCCAGATTTCTATTTTGGTCTTCAGCCGATCGTGGAAGCCTTTCCTCAAGTAAAGATTAAAGCGACGGCAACCATCGTTGATCACATCAATCACACAAAAGATCAAAAGATCGGTTACTGGGGGCCAATTCTTGGCGAAGGTGCGCCAAGCCAGCTTTATGTGCCAGAGGTCTACAACGGCGACATCTTGCTTGAAGGTGAGAAGATTGAGCTAAAAGAAGCGGGTACGCACAACGCGTATTACTGGATCCCGTCTCTTAAAACCGCGCTGGGTGGAGTGTCCACTTACAGTGGTATTCATGTTTGGATGGCTGATAGCCAAACCAAAGAGGAACGTCTTGAGTGGGTTGCATCACTCGATCGTATGAAGCAATTGAAGCCAAAGCGTGTGATCCCAGGCCATTACTTAGGGCAAGTTCCCCCTCGTGTAGAGGCGGTTGATTTCACGAAACAGTATGTGATGGATTGGCAGCGCTATGTAGAGCAATCAAGCAACTCGACGCAATTGATTGAAAAGATCACGGCGCAATACCCACTACTGACGGCAGATGAAGGCGTCACCATTGGGGCGAAGGTGAGTATGGGTGAAATGAAGTGGTAACTGCTCACCAAAACCCAAAGTAAGATTGGGCTAGACAGCAAAAGGCAGAACCTGAGTTCTGCCTTTTCGTCGTTAAGATATGTCACTGCGGTGAGGCGTTACTTTGTCGCCAAGCCTTTGCTGTGTAAATAAGGCAAGATGTGAGGGCGAGATTCCCCAGCCAGCTTACCCGTTACTTGTTCAGACCAACTGGCCTGTTTTTGGTTTGATGAACGCTTGCCATAGTATTCGAGCATGGTTTGATCGTATTGCTCTACTTTACTGAGATCGAGCGGCTGATAGTGGTTCTCGTGGAGAATGACCTCCGCGGGCAGCCGTGGTTTCAGTTCAGGGTCTTGGTCAGGATGGCCTAAGCACATACCAAACAAGACGGCACTGAACGGAGGTAGTTCGAGAAGCGCATCCACCTCGGTGGCTTTGTTTCTCAGCCCACCGATGTAAACGCCGCCTAACCCCATTGACTCTGCGGCCAATAAGCAGTTTTGCGCCATGATGCCGGCATCCACCGCACCGATCAATGTCAGCTCGGTAAAGCCCGCTTGTACTTCTGAGTTGAGGGTGGCATGGCGTTGATAATCAATGCAAAACACGAGGAATTCGGCTGCCGTTTCGACATAGTGTTGTGGCCCAGCGAGCTCGGCAAGCTGCTGACGTTTGGCTGGATCGGTAATGCGAATGATTGAGACCACTTGCAGCAAACTGGAAGACGAAGCGGCGAGTCCCGCTTGAATGATGGTGTCGAGTTGCTCTGGCGTTATCGCTTGGTCGGTAAATTTGCGAATAGAACGGTGGGAAAGCAGAGTGTCAATAACAGCGTTCATAGCTCAATCCTTAGCAGAAAATGTGCACAAACTTTATCCGCTCTGATGAAAAATGTCGAATCTCTTGTTATTAGCCCTATTAATCGTAATGACAAATAATTGGAATGGTCAATTACTGGCAGAAGAATAGACTGCCGTTTTCTTTTTTTGGTTGCGATTGCCATGTCCTGTCCTTATTTTGAGCAAAAGAGCTGCACTTCTTGCACACACATGAATACCCCTTACTCTCAGCAGCTTGAAACTAAAGACAACGCGTTGCGTAGCTTGTTTTCTGATGTTGAACAAAGTGCGTGGTTGGCTCCGGTTCAAAGTGACTCAATGCATTGCCGCAACAAAGCGAAAATGGTCGCGCTTGGTGCCGCGCATCAACCCACGTTGGGGATCGAAAGTGTCCAAGACGGCACGCCCATCTCCTTAGTCCATTGCCCGCTCTATACCCAAGAAAGCCAAGAATTGCTTGCCTATCTGCAAGAATGGATCCGCACATCAGGTATTCCACCGTACAACAAAGTGAAGAAAAAAGGTGAGCTTAAGTTTGTTCTGCTGACTCGCAGTCAGGCTCGTGGCGAGTTCATGTTGCGTTTTGTGGTGAGAAGTGAGGCCGCACTTGAACGCATTCGCCACAACTTGCCGAGGTTGCAACAGGCGTTTCCTGCTGTTCGCGTCATCAGCGCGAACATTCAGCCGATCCACATGGCTCGCTTGGAAGGGGAGCAAGAGATCTTTCTCACCGATGCGCATTACTTGTTGGAAGAATTTAACGGTGTGCCGATGGTGGTGAGACCAAAAAGCTTTTTCCAAACCAATCCGCATGTGGCGGCCCAGCTTTACGCCACTGCGCGCAATTGGGTAGCCGAGCTCAAACCACGCCAAATGTGGGATCTTTTCTGCGGCGTTGGTGGCTTTGCACTTCACTGCGCACCGCACGCAGAGCAAGTGATCGGCATCGAAATTGAAGAAGAAGCGATCAACAGTGCGAAGCTGTCCGCTCAACAACTTGGCATTGATAACTTACGTTTTTCGGCTTTGGATTCGGCGGCGTACTCTCAAGCGCAAACGCAAGCCGCGGATCTTATTTTGGTTAACCCACCACGTCGTGGCTTGGGGCAAGCGCTGAGTGAACAGTTGGAGCAACTTGCGTCACAGTATTTGATTTACTCCAGTTGCAACCCAGTGACAATGCAGCAAGATCTGGCGCATCTGCCTAGCTACCGAGTCGAACGTGCTCAGTGGTTCGATATGTTCCCGCATACTGATCACGCTGAAGTGATGATGCTGTTGGTGCGCCAATAAGCGATTAGCCTTAACTGAGTTCAGCTTACCTAAGTTCAGCTTACTTAAGTTGCGTTGTTTGTGGTGCATCACCAGTAATGGTGACGCGGTGCAAGCGACGTGGCTGGTCGCCATAATCGGTCACGGCAAAGTGTTGTGTCGCGCGGTTATCCCAAATGGCCAAAGAGTTTGCTTGCCATTGGAATCGGACTTGAAATTTCGCTTCTCGAGCCATGGCAAAAAGCATTTCTAACAGCGCTTGGCTTTGCGCTTTCTCTAACCCGTCTATACAACGGGTAAACTGCTCATTAATGTACAGTGTCTCTTGTCCAGTTTCCAGATGCTGCGCTACCACAGGGTGATGCACTGCTGGAAACTCGCGCGATTTCTTCACCACGTAGCTTTCTCCATCTTCATCCTTGTTGTCATAACGGCTGTTTTCAAAAGCGTGTAAAGCATGGGTAGCATACAGCGGTCTCAACTGCTG